>JAHEEI010000052.1 GCA_024640785.1 Pseudomonadota bacterium | reverse complement strand
ATGGCACGTAATCTTGATTTTAGGTTTTGTTAAGGTTACGAATGGTTATGTGAAAAAGGCAGAGCCCAGGGTATACAGAGCTCTGCCTTGTGTGTTACATGATATTTTGATTTAAATTACTTGCCACAATCAGAAGATACCATTTCTCCCATAAGGACATCTTTTTCATCCTCCGTGAGCAAACCCTGCTCCACAAAACGATTTGTGGTCTTTGCCAGGGCTGATACATATTTGCCATGATTTTTCCAATCTCCGTCACATGGTACAAGCTGTTCAATGGAACATCCATTAGACGGATAAACTATTTCACCAAAAGGAGTATCTAAACATTTGTCATTTCCATTTGTAACTCCATCACTATCATCGTCGTTATCAGGTGTATCTATGCAGATATTATCAACACAGTGTTCTCCTGACCCACAGTCTCCACAAAGTATATCATTACCGCATTCATCCACCTCTACACCGCATTCAGCCGAAGCAGAACATTCTGTTGTGGTAGGAACACAAGGATCTTCCTCGCAAAGATTATCGGTCTCATTACAGCTGAACCCTGACCCACAGTCTCCACAAAGTATATCATTACCGCATTCATCCACCTCTACACCGCATTCAGCCACAGCAGAACATTCTGTTGTGGTGGGAACACATACTTCTACCGAAGTAAAGTCAACATTTGGTATTTCAGCACCAGAAAGGGACAAAGGGGTATTTTCTGGATTAAAAAAATAACCTGGCAAACTTGGGGTGACCGTATAGGTGCCGTCTGTTAATCCTGAAAAACTGTAGGTTCCGCCACCGGTTGTTACTGTTGCTTCATCAGCGTTACCTGACAGGGTTATGGTAACACCATCAGAAACATCTCCTGAAACAATGCCGCTTATAGTATAAGTCTCTACCGAACAGTCAGGATCCTTTCCGTCAGCTAAAAGGTTGCCATCATTATCCAATCCATCTGTGCACGGAAGAAATCCCTCTTCGGGATAGAATGGCGGGAAAACAGCCTCACCAACAGGGGTATAGTCTCCTCCTGGGACATTATCGCTGTGACAACCCCCACAGGATTCACCTTTATTCTCGTGGTACTGGCGGAGGCCGGCTCCCAGTCCTTCAGAGATACTGTCGTTACCCGCATCTTCAAACCGGCCATGGCAACCGACACAACCCCGGTCTGGGGTATCAGCTGTTAAGCTGGTTACCGGGTTATCACCCACTGAATTATGACAACGGGTGCAGGAGCTTACAAAAGTATTGTGCAGATCATGCAGGAGTTTACCAGGTCCTTTAAATTCATCTCCCGTATTATGGCAAGTATCACAACCACCTCCAAAAGTTGAATACGCAAATGTGTCAGTGGCCCCAATGACCATGAAGACAGCACATATACAGGTTAGAAATAAAGCTTTACAGTTAAATTTTTTCATCACAAATTCTCCTTTTTTTGATTAATTACTTAATTTTTTGTCTAATTATATTAAACAGCATCTACCTAGGATGGAAACTGAAACAGTACAAAATAACCTATTTCGATTGGCATATGCCGTTGGGATAGTTCCAAGTTTTTATCTGATTAATTTTTATTTTCTTACTAAGCAGTATAGACTACTGTGTTATTAAGACTGTTAGATGCCAAACCTATATTTTGTGAGATATCACCACAATGTGGCATTAAATAATGTTTTTTTTAAAGCTAGTTTCTCTGGACATATCTGAAACCTTATGCTCAAGTATAAGAAACTGTATTTTTTTTTAATTTGAGGAAAGAAAGTGGAAATCTGATATGGATAAAAAAAGATTTGGTAAAATCAGAGCGTATTTAGGAAAAACACAGAAGCAAATGGCACAGCTGATGGGTACCTCAGCTAAAGCCATAGAAAGCTTTGAGCAGGGCTGGCGAAATATCACACCCCATATAGAACGACAGTTGTATTTTCTGTTAGCCCAAAAAACAATCATGAAGGGAAAAAGATCTGTAGATTGTTGGGAGGTTATTCAATGCCCGGAGCACAAAAGGCAAAAATGCCCAGCCTGGGAATTTCGCTGCGGTCAGCTTTGTTGGTTCATCAACGGGACTATATGTAATGGAGAAGTGCAAGAAAGCTGGCAGAAGAAAATGATAAGATGCCAGCAGTGTAAGGTATTCCAAAATATTTTGCCGCCTGATTTGGAAAACCGCCACAAACTCAACAACCAAACATTACCATAACTATCAGATTTAATATTACTCCAGATAACATTAACATTTAGCACATCTAAAAGTCAATATTAGCGATAATAATATGAAATATTAATCAAATTTTAAAAACATTTAATACCTTTTATAACTAACAAGTGAATACCCAGTTAATCCCCAGAGGTATTTTGGACAGTTCGACAGGTCTTCTTTAAAAACACGAGGCCGATGACAGCTGCGATCATACTTGCAGCGAAAACACCTATTTTCCCGGCAGAGATAAGAGACTCTGAAAAAGCTCCTGCATCTTTAAATGCCAGCTCATTAATAAAAAGTGACATGGTAAACCCTATCCCAGCCAAACATCCTACCCCTGCAAGCTGTTTCCAGTTAACATTACGAGGGAGTTCTGCCAAACCGATCTTTACACTTATAAAGCTCGCCATAAGTATCCCAAGGGGTTTCCCCAGTACCAGCCCGGCAACAATACCCAGTGTAACCGGATGAAAAATCTGTTCAAGACCCATTGAAAAATCAAAGTGCGTACCTGCATTGGCAAAAGCAAAAAGGGGCATAATAAGAAAATAGCAAAATGGTTCTAAGCTGTGTTCAATGCGCTGTAGAGGCGCTTCTACATGATGACACTCCAAGTTTATCGCCTTAATTAATTCCTGCTGTCGATGGTTAATCATTTCATCTTTTTTCAGGTTTAGATATTTACCCTGTTTATCTTTTTCCCACAAAGATTCTGCATCCAGAAATCTTCGGGACAGTTCGGATACCCTTATCTGGAAGTTCTCTGTCGTATACCGGGCCGTAACTGGAATAGAAAAAGCAAGCAGCACCCCTGCGATAGTGGCATGCACACCAGACTGAAGAAAAGCCAGCCAGATAATTATGCCGATAACCACGTAAGGTGTGGCCAATCTCACCCTAAAAAAACCCATGCAGAAAGAAATAAAAATTAAGATGGTTCCAATCATTAAAGGTGCGACAGCAATTTTTTCCGTATAAAATATCGCGATCACACATACCGCGCCCAAATCATCTACAATTGCCAATGCCACTACAAAAATCAAAAGACTTGGAGGAATCCATTTACGAAGAATTGCAATACATCCGGCAACAAAGGCAATATCAGTTGCCATGGGCACGCCCCAGCCGGAAGACCCGCTGCTGTTCAAATTAATCAGACCATAGATTATTGCCGGTACAGCCATACCGCCGACAGCCGCTGCGATAGGAAGCATGGCTTTACGGATATCAGCCAGCTCTCCCACCATGATTTCCCGCTTGATCTCAAGCCCCACCATAAAAAAAAAGATGGACATTAAACCGTCATTAATCAAGTGATGCAGACTTTTATCAAAAATGTTAGAACCCAGTTCGACACCCAGTTGCATATCCAGATAATGATGATAAATATTTCCATACTTTGAATTAGCAATGATCAGAGCAAGTACCGCACAAAAAATAAGCAGTCCAGAACTGATCAAAGGGTTATGTGAGAGACCGGCCCAGAAGGAAACGGCATCTAAAGGAGGCAGAGTCTTTAGATTTTCATCCTGTTCGAGTTTAAAATCCTGAATATTATTCATAACTAACCTCCGGCCATGTTAAACGTTTTTATGAGTTAATCGTTCTGTGCTTCAACCATATACAAGATTAAATAATTTGAAAAGGAAATATTTTGGAGAAAATACACGACACGTTTCGGAATTAAATTAGATAAAATTTTTTGTAATCAGAGGAAGTGATTCAAGTAAATCTATTTATTTTGGTTACTTCAGGAAAGAACTCAGGATAAGTTCTTTTTCGCATCCATTTACGCTTATTATCTTCTTCGGAATTTAAAACCCCGACCTTTAGACGGAAAATGCTTACAAACAAGGGAGTGGCAACGATAAAAAGTATTTGCCCTCGCAGAATTTTTGAAATTTTTTGTTTTCCTTTAGCCTCCTTCAGAACGGGCCTGCACCCACAGGCTTGAAGTCGATGGTAAATCAATTAACAGTATAAAAAGCTGTGCCTGCCTCATAAAACTTAAGGTTTTTTTGAGAGTCAAAACACGTTGCACATTCTTTAAGAAAACCTGTAAAATATGACCAGCAAAGTTCTTCAGCATCCTGGCGTAAAAACAGCAGCTGCTCTCCATTTAAACAGTCAAGTATGACTTTTTCATACGCCTCAAGGTGCTGCCCTTTACCATCCGGAACAAATTCCATTTTCTGGGTTCCTGCGCAAAAAGAAGATCCCGGATTTTTGGTCTCAAAACTGAGCGTAATTTTTTCAACCGGCTGGATATAAAATGTGAGTCGGTTTGCATTTAAATCTCCGCAGATAACATTATTGAATATGGAATGCTTAAGTTTTTTAAACTGTACAATTATTCGGGTCATTTTCTGATCCAGTCTTTTACCCGCCCTCAAAAAAAATGGAACGCCCTCCCACCTCTGATTATCCACATACATCTTAAATGAAGCATAAGTTGGAATTAATGATGACGGGTTAACGCCCTCTTCGTTACGGTAAGAACAGACTTTTTCTCCATCAATCACTCCTTCATTATATTGAGCAAGGACAAGTTCATTTTTTTTATCCTTAAGATCAAAGGGTCTTAAAGAATTAAAGAGTTTTGCCTTTTCGTCTCTTATTACTTCCGAGTTAAACTTCGAAGGCGGCTCCATTGCAATAAGTGAAAGAAGCTGCATCATATGATTCTGGAACATGTCCCGAATGATACCGGCTTGCTCATAATAACCCGCTCTTTTCTCTATCCCGATTTTTTCAGCCGCCAGAATATCAACATATTCTATATACCGACTGTTCCATAACGGTTCAAAAATTGTATTTGCGAACCTGAAAAAGAGAATATTCTGCACAGTCTCTTTTGCCAGATAATGATCAATACGGTAAATCTGATCTTCTTTAAATGACTGTTTTAAAGACGCATCAAGGATCATTGCGGTCTCAAGATCTCTGCCAAAAGGTTTCTCAACAACAATTCTGGTCCAGTTATTTTTTTCAACCCCCTCAACTGACAGGCCCGAACTGCCGAGCATATTTGAAATGTTATTGTAAAGGTTCGGTGGGACAGCCAGATAGAACAGCCTGTTTTCAGGAATGCTTTTTTCTTTATCAAGAGACTTAATTCTTTCTGCCAGATCAGCATATGAAGCCGGATCATCATATTTAATTTGGATATAATAAATCCTGCCTAAAAATTCGTCTATTTTCCCTTCTTTGTTAAGACTGATATTTTCTAAGGAAGCACGCACCCTGTCTCTGAATGAATCATCAGTATGCACAGTTCTGGCACAGCCGATAATATAAAATGAACTTGGAAGATAATTGTTTGTAAAGAGACTGTAAAGAGCAGGCATTAACTTCTTTGAGGTCAAGTCCCCTGAAGCGCCGAATAGCACAATAGCACAAGGATCTCCAGGACGCTTTATTTGACAGGAATTATTTATCTGGGTTTTAGGCATATCATATTAATATGATTTAAATTGAAATATAAGAAGAAAATCATAGAGTTTTAGAATTTAGAATAGCCCGAGTTATCATGACAAGCCTAAAGCACCAGTCGCCATTTGTCAATCGTACTTCTCAATTGAACAAACTATACCCTATTCTACAATATGCCCGCCAAACGCTTTTCTTAGTGAAGCCAGAACCCTGTTAGCAAAAACAGAATTATTCTGGGATGAAAATCTTTCAAAAAGTGCGCTTGCAATAACAGGCACTGGGACCCCAGTATCCACAGCCTGCTGAACCGTCCATCGTCCCTCACCTGAATCTGCAACCACAGAATTAAGACTTTCAAGATCCGGATCTTCTTTAAAAGCCCTTTCCAATAGTTCAAGCAACCATGACCTTATAACGCTTCCCTGATTCCAGAGATTTGATATTTTTTCAAGATCCAGATCTGTTGCATAGGGAGATGATTTTAGAACATTAAAGCCTTCTGCGTAAGCCTGCATCATGGCATATTCTATTCCGTTGTGGACCATTTTTACAAAATGTCCTGAGCCCGGGGGCCCGCAGTACATATAACCGTTTTCAGGTGCAAGAAACTTAAACAGCGGTTCAGCATTTTTAAAGGCCGTCTCTTCACCGCCTACCATCGTACAGTAACCATTTTCCAGACCCCATATCCCTCCTGAGATACCGGCATCCAGATAATGAATTCCTTTTTGTTTTAATACTTCAAAATGAGAAATATCATCTTTATAAAATGAATTTCCTCCCTCGATTATGGTGTCGCCTTTATCCAAAAGCTGTGAAAGTATTTTTACATGCTCTTGAACCGGCCCACCCGCAGGAAGCATTACAATGACTGTACGGGGTGCAGTCAAAGCCCCTACAAGTTCAAAAATCTTTTCATATGCTTTTGCGCCCTTTTTTTCAAGAGACAGCGCCTTATCATATGTCCTGTTATAAACATGTACGGCAACCCCACCCTTAATGAGTCTCATGGCCATATTGGCACCCATACGACCAAGACCGATTATGGCAGCTTCCACTTAATCTGTTTCCTCGAATTCTTCTTTGCTTGCCCCGCATATCGGGCAAACCCAGTCATCAGGCAATTCTTCAAAAGCTGTGCCTGGCTCTATATCCGATGCTTCATCCCCTTTAGCGGGATCATAAATATAACCGCAAACTGAGCATTCATATTTTCCCATTATTTTCTCCAGCTAGAGTTATTATTATTTGGCTAATTTAAAGAACTATCCTTTTAAAATTACTTGCTTTTCCAGAGTGCATGCAGATTGCAGTAAGCGCGTGCCGATAATACCTCGCAGTGAACACTGAAAGATGCTTTAGGCTCTTTTCCAGGATCAAGATGCGCAGTATAAGTCCTTGCTTTGGTAATCAGCTGAATAAATTCAATATAGTGGTCATCCGTCATTGGGTGAAGCGTACTGCCGACTGTTACGGTATAATTTTCACCGTCTTTTTCTATAATTGGAACGTGTTTTTCAACTGCTGCATCAACTGTATTCGGGATCAAATGCTTCATCTCTTGACCGCAGCATACTAGTTTTCCACCAGAAGCATGCAGCACCTCAACAATATTTCCGCACTCTTCACATTTATATACTTCTCTTTTTTCAGCCATTATAAAGCCCTTTCTCTATGGATGATTAATATTTTAAATTATAAAGCAAAGGTAATGCCAAAACTCTGCGAGCATTAATTATATTAAATATAATGTAATTTCAATATATTAAGGAGATTAACAAAAAACTTAAAAGGTAGTAAATACAATATTAAAAATAAAAATACCATATTGGAACAATGATATTTCATTTTGAACACTAATGATCAAAAGGATAATCTTCTTTTTATGCTGATTAATGTAATCATCTGATATAACTTCTGTTATTTTAATAGTCCCTTCTTAAATTCTATTGGCATATTTCTTGTTTAAAATTAGTTATATAAAAATACAAAATGTGATAAGTATATGAAACTTTTGCTTGTAGATGACAATAGAAACTTAACCAAACTTCTCAAATTATCTCTTGAAAGTGAGCACTTTAATATAGACACAGCTGAAAATGGAAGTTCCGCTTTAAATAAAATGAGACAAGCTGCTTTTGACTGGGTAATTTCTGACATAAATATGGGTGAACTTAATGGAATAGAGCTTTCAAAGAAGATTAAGTCTGAATACCCTCAAACAAAAATAATCCTTATGACAGCATTTGAAACACCGGAAAAAATTGCAGAACTGGAAATAGAAGCTTTTCTTGAAAAGCCAGTTCATACAGAGGACCTGTTAAAAATAATTAATAGTAAATAGTAAATAAAATTTTAGGAGAAGTTATGAAGAAGAAGTCTTTTACAATTTTAATCTCCCTGCTAGTGATTTGTACAATAGCATTCGCCAGTGAAAAAACTGAGAATACACAAACAAATGAAAAAAAAGAGAGAATTCAAAATATTGAAAAAAATGAAAAATACCCTTTTTTCCCTTCCCTCATAAATACAAAAGACGGTCAACCAACCACCCCTGATCAGTTTGAAGATCCTATAGTATGTTCAGGCTGTCACTCTGAAATTTATAATCAGTGGAAAGGTTCGATGCATTCAAATGCTTTTGTAGACCCTATATTTACAGCGCTTTGGAAGGTTGGCGCAAAAGAAACAAATGGTCTGACTGATAAGCTCTGCGGCGGCTGCCATTCCGCAGTCGGTGTAATTTCAAATGACCTGGTATTTAAGGACAATGAATTTCAAACCAGTGATATCGCAAAAGAAGGCGTACACTGTGATTTGTGCCACACCGTTACCCGAAGTTCTTTTAAAGATACCCCCACAAATGAACCGCAAAATGCATCTCTTGTCCTTGATCCAGGCAATATAAAAAGAGGCCCTTACAAAGATTCGGTATCACCGCATCATGAAACCGAATATTCAGATCTTCATACAAAATCAGAATTCTGTGCCAACTGTCATCAGGTATACCATCCCATCAACAATTTTCATATCGAAAGGACCTATGACGAGTGGAAATTTTCAGTTTACGCACAGAAAGGTATTCAGTGTCAGGACTGTCATATGATGCCCATAGAAAAAGCTATCGAAGCTGCAAGAACCCTTACAAGACCGGTTAATCCAGGGAAGCCCTGCATCATGGGTCCCGAACGTGACAATATGTTTACGCATGAGTTTGTTGGCGCAAACTTTACCGTCCCTGCGCTGCTTAATGCTGAAAAACACGCAGGCATTGCCGTTGAACGTTTAAAAAGTGCGGCAGAACTGGAGATATCAACAGAACAGACCTTTAAATCCGGGGTGATAGCAACCCTAGCAGTTAAAGTAACCAATGTCGGCGCAGGCCACAATCTCCCCACCAGCCTTACTGAAGTAAGACAGATGTGGCTTGATATAAAAGTTACCGACCAAAACGGAAATATCGTCTTCACTTCCGGTGATCTGGACGATGAAGGAAATATTAAAGAAGGCAGCATTATCTTCAATGCCCACGGTGTTGACAAGGATGGACACCACACAATTAAACCTTGGGAGATAACAAGATTTGAATACAATAAAACCATCCCTCCAAAGGGCTCTGCGACTGAGAAATTTGCTATGATGATCCCTCCTGACCTTGCCGGTATTCTTGACATAAAGGCAGTTCTACGGTATCGTTCTTACCCTCAGGCAGTCGCAAACTTTCTGCTAGGAGAAGGTACACCCACATTGCCGGTGGTTGATATGACCCAGAAATCAATTAAAGTCGAAATCGAAAAACAATAATATTTTTTGGAGGAGATGATGAAAAAAACAATTTACACAGTTAAACTCTGCATTATTCTGTTAATCCTTACACTGTCAACAGGTGCCTGTGATAGAAAAGAGCCTGAAAAACAGCAGATTAAGCAAGAGGTAAGCAAACAGGAATCCCCTAAAGACATGTCTACTGCAAAGCTCTTTGAAAGCAAATGTACAAGCTGTCACGACACAAAACGGGCTGAAGACATACACGCCTCAAAAGAAAGTTTTAAAGATCTTATAAAGAAAATGATAGGTAAGGGTGCGAAGATAACTGACAAAGAATCCGATGAAATCTCAGATTTTCTAGCTACACCCAGCCGTTTTCTTCTTAAGGAAAAATGTACAAAATGTCATACTCTTGACCGAATCTATGAAGCCCATGAAAAAGGTCGACTGACAAAGGACACCCTTAAGAAAATGCAGCAGAAAGAAGATTCCGGAATAACAGATGAAGATGTGGACTCAATCTATGAAGGTTTAAACGCCTATTACTTTGTAAGTCCTCAGATACCCATGAGTCCCGGCTCTTTTAGATAACTAACTTTGGAGGAACTGACTAATGCCTGTAATACTAAAAAATGATATTTACTGGGTAGGCGCCATCGACTGGAACCTACGCGACTTCCACGGATACACAACTTTCCGTGGGGCTACCTACAACAGCTATCTTATCCTAGACGAAAAAGTAACACTGGTTGACACGGTTAAAGCAGCCTTTTACAGCGAATGGATTGAGCGAATCAAGGAGCTCATAGATCCGGCAAAAATAGATTATTTAATCTGTAACCATATTGAGCCTGACCATTCCGGGTCTATCCCTCAATTTATAAAAGAATACCCAAACGTACAAATCTTCTCAACTAAAATGGCTCAATCCGGACTAACAAAATATTTTGGGCCGGGACTGCCGATAAAAGTCGTTAAAACGGGTGAAACATTAAATCTCGGGAAAAGAAATATTAATTTCATAGAAGTCCCCATGATACACTGGCCTGACAGTATGTTTTCCTATATTCCCGAGGAAAAACTCCTGTTGTCAAATGATGGTTTCGGTCAGCATATCGCAACTTCCGGCAGATTTGATGATGAAGTTGATCAGAAAGAAATGATGTTTGAAGCTAAAAAATATTATGCCAATCTTCTTATCCATCTGTCACCGCTCATCCAGAACACCTTAAAAAAAGTAGCTGACCTTAAACTTGAAATCGATATGATCGCGCCAAGTCACGGCGTGGTCTGGCGTAAAGACCCCGGTAAAATTATTAATGCTTACAATGACTGGAGCCTTCAGAAAACAACTGATAAAGTACTGATCATTTATGACACCATGTGGAACAGCACCGCTAAGATGGCAAAAACCCTGGTACAGGAATTCACAAATGCCAGAATAGAGGTTAAACTTCAAAAACTCAGATCAACCCACCGCAGTGATATTATGACAGAGCTACTTGATGCTAAAGGATTTATGGTCGGTTCACCCACATTACACAGAAACCTTTTTCCAACAATATCGTCATTTTTATGCTACTTGAGGGGTCTGAAACCTCAAAACAAAATTGCGGCGGCTTTTGGCTCCTATGGCTGGAGCGGAGAGGCAGTTGAACAAGTAACAAATGAATTAAAAGAAATTGGACTGGATGTCATCGAGCCGGGGATACGAGCACAATATGCACCCAGTGAAGACGATTTAGGCCAGGTGAAACAACTGGCACAGCAAATGATAACAAAAATTAAAGAAACATAACAATTAATGGTTTTCTACTTCTCCATTTTTTTGGATTTAATAGTTTAATCCCGGATAAGCGAATGCTCGTATTCAATCAGAAAATAGTAAAAGAAATAAACACCACAACAAGTAAAGGCGAACCAGTAGTCATCAAGGTTAAGGCAGAACCTTCAAAAGAAAAAACCTTGACAAAAAATAAACTCAGAAAAAAAGTAAACGGCGTAACCTCAGGGACTTTTGAATCAAAAATGCATTTCGCACAGTCTCAACTTAGTGCACAAAAATCAGTCCAAAAAAAGGAGAAATCAATAAAACCATGAATATCACCGCAATTTACGGAAGCCCCAGAAAGGACGGAAATACTGATCTGCTCCTGAACGCCTTCCTTAAGGAATTTGAAAATCCAGACCATATAATCAGCAGGTTCTACTTAAGGAAGATGTCCATTTCCCCGTGCATTGAATGTGAAAAATGCTACACCACCGGAACGTGTGTCCTTGATGATGACATGAAAGCGCTCTATCCCAAGTTTAAAAATTCTGACATCGTCGTACTGTCAAGTCCAGTATTTTTCTACGGTCTGAACGCGCTTGCAAAAGCAATGGTCGACCGCTCACAGTGTTGCTGGTCGCAAAAATATCTCTTAAACCAAAAACACTCCGAAACCAAACCGAAAGGAGTGTTCCTTACCGTGGGCGGCTCTAAAGGAAAAAGAAATTTTGAAGGCATTATTTTAACAGTCCGTTATTTCTTTGATGCGCTGGATATCGATTTTACGAATCAGCTTTTGGTTAAGGAAATCGATCAAAAAGGGGCAATCAAGAATCATCCCACAGCACTGGATGATGCCTGCAACCTGGCAAAAGAACTGTTGCGCAGTTAAACAACAATTTTCCAGTGATATCTCGCTGGATGCATTAAACTTAACTTCAGGAGGCAACCATGAAACAATATATAATTATTGGTAACGGTGTCGCAGCCAACACAGCAGCAGAAAACATCAGGATGAATGATAAAAAAGGCGCCATTAAAATTTTTACCATGGAAGCTGTTCCCTATTATTATCTTCCCGCACTGCCTGAATATCTTTCAGGCGAAAAAAAAATCGAAAATATGATCCTGCATAACACTAACTGGTATGAAAATAACAATATAGAACTCTTTCTAAACACAGAAATCGTCTCAATTGATGTAGCAGCAAAACAGGTTATGGCCAGTGACAGCATTTCGCATCCTTATGATAAGCTCCTCATTGCCACCGGCGGATACTCTTTTGTTCCGCCGATAGCCGGTACGGACAATGCCGGGGTTTATTCCTTAAGAACCCTGAAGGACGCAGACCTTATTAAGAATAAAACCAAAACATCAAAGGACATGGTCCTAATCGGCGGAGGACTGCTGGGTCTTGAGGCGGGAAACGGCATCCGAAAAAGGGGCATAAATATAACGGTGGTTGAATTCTTCCCACGCCTGCTTCCCCGCCAGATGGATAGCGCAGGAGCGGCCATGCTCCAAAAAGTAATGGAAGAGATGGGCTTTAAATTTTATCTTGGAGCGAAGACAAAAGAAATAGAAGTACAGCAAAACCGTTTGAGCGTAACCCTTGAAAGCGGAGAAGAAATACCTGCTGACCTGGTTCTTGTTTCAGCCGGTGTTCGGCCTGAGATGAAACTTGCTAATAATATCGGCCTTGAAACTAACCTTGGGGTTAAAGTAAATGATCAAATGGAAACCGGAATAACAGATATATACGCAGCCGGAGACCTGGTTGAGCATAACGGCAGGTTCTACGGGATCTGGCCAGCAGCCATGGACCAGGGAAGAATTGCCGGTCTTAGCATGTCGGGTCAGAAAGCCGCCTACTCCGGAACGGTTCTTTCAAATACTCTTAAGGTCATAGGAATTGACCTAACCGCAGCCGGTGAGATTGACGCAGATGAGAAATATGAATCCATTGTAATCACAGACAGTAAGAAAAATATCTACCGAAAACTGGTTATTAAAGATAATATAATTATCGGCACCATCCTGTTCGGAGACATCACAGGAAGTGATAAAATCCTGAAGGCCATCAGCAGCAAAACAGATATCAGCTCTTTTAAAGAAGAATTAAATAAACCTGGTTTCGATTTTACTAAACTTTAACATCGCCTTATAGAAAGGGAATAAGATGAAAAAATGGAAATGCACAGTCTGTGGTCATACCCATACCGGAAACGAACCCCCTGAGACCTGCCCGGTCTGCGGAGTACCATCAGACAAATTCAAAGAAGTTGAATAGTGTTTAAAATAAAAGGGCGCTAATGCGCCCTTTTATTTTGACCTCTTTATAAGATAAAACCAAACCGGATAAAAATATCTTCCGTGTTTTTTCCTCAGCTCAATTAATCCTTTGTCATAAAGTCCTATAATATAGTCAAACAATCCCTCTGTTAAGAAATTTATATCCGATACAATCAGCGCTTTTTCCACAGTCTCAACAGTCTGCCAGCTAAATCCATTTTCGTTTAAAGCCTCTCTTACCTTCTCAGGGTTTGCCAGTGCGGAATGCACCAGATAAAAGCGTCCAGTCTTTTTTTTTAAGACAGCGGATGCTTCCCTGATTATCTTAATGATCACATCAGTACCGTCACAACCCCCGTAACGTTCCGGATTAAAATCAAAAGAAAACGGCATTTGCGGCGGAAGAGTGATGATCAGATCAACCGTTTTCTCTTTGACCGGTTCAAGCTCAACCCCCTGGCAAACAAAAAGGTTTGATATATTGTTAAGCGAAGCATTTCGAAGCGTACAGTCAAGAGCCTCTTTACACGGGTCAATGGCAATCACTTTTCCTGCACCCAGAAGTGATGCTGTAATGCCAATATATCCAGTGCCACAGCCCACATCAACAGCAATATCCCCATTATTAACAACCATCTTATTACAGATAGTTTCTGTCAGCAACCCCGGCTTATACACCTTATCATGAGTTTCAATAAGTATTTTTACACCCTGATGTATAGAATGACTTATCATTATATAAATGATTTAGCATAAAAACTCTATTTTTTACAGTCTGAAGGTGGATATCAACGGTATCTACTAAATCCTTGTATCTCCGCCTACCATAAAAAGGCTATCGGCAGACCGCCAATCCCTCAAAACTCGAAAACAATATCATCTCTTTTTGAAAGACCTTGCTTTTTTAAGGCAAGTCTCCCAAATTTATCGTCTATATATGGATCAGGCCAAGTTTATCCTCTATTGCAGGATGGGCAATATAAAAATAATCCATCATCAACAATGCCCACATCAGCAATTCTTTGCCTTAACCTGCTGTACTTTTCACTGGGAAGTGGTATCCTGAATAAGGGAAAGAACAAAAAAAACTATAAAAGGGTTTCATTGTTAATTTCTTTGACAAATAATTACTAATGAAATAAAATAATAAGTTAAACGAAATCAATATCTTTAAAAATCATGACTGACAAAAAAACATTTTATATAATTAATTACCGCGATCCTAAAGACAACAAAGCTGTCGAACTAAAAGCTAGAAAAGTAACGGATTCAACGCTTGGCTTGAGCTTCATTGCAATATCTGACTTTATTCTTGATTCCGATGCGCTGGTTGTAAATCCGGCAGAAGAAGATCTTAAAAGAAAACTTGAACATGTTAAAACTCTCCACATATCTATCTATTCTATCCTCTCAATAGAAGAGGTTGGCTCCGCCCACAAAGGGTTAAAATTTAAAAATAATAAATCAAATCTCATAGTTTTAAACTCCTCCCAAAAAACACCAAACGAATCTTAATCCTAAGCTTGTTTAAAAATCTCTTGCGCATGCTCTTTTCCCGAGGTATTTATACTTTAACAGTTAGTGTGCCTGACTAAGAATGACCGGAAGTCTTCCCTGTTCTGGCTGGATCCATATCCAAATATGATTTATATATCTGCATTAATCCCGCAATAAGACAGTATTAAATGACAGAACAGCTGGTATAATACTGTGAAACTTTAAAAGAAACTTAAGGTGTCTGTTAACAAAAGCAATGAAGTGGATTGTTTTTTCTTTTATTTGAAGGCCGCCTGTGAAAATGATATTTTAACAAATCACAGGCCGGAAACCTTCCCCTCCCAGACATCAACTTCTTTTTCAAAAATGCGGTAAAAAAGAAATGAAATTTTGTCATACCGGTTGCAGGACCTAACCCATGGATGATAATAATCCCAAAAAGTGGTTTGATCTGGCAAACAGGGAATCTGAAGAAGGCAACAGAAAAAAATCCATAGAATATTACTCTAGAGCCATTACTATAGAACCGGAGCATATTTCAGCATATTATAACCGCGGTCAGGACTACGACAGTCTGGGAGAATATGAAAAAGCGGTTTGTGACTACACAAAGGTCATTGAACTCAATCCTTTAGATCATGAGGCTTACTATAACAGGGGTCTCTCATTTAGAAAAATGAAAGAATACCATAAAGCAGTCATAGATTATTCAAAAGCGATTAAACTTTATACCGAGTATATGGAATCCTTTCATAACAGAGGTAATGCCTATTCGCTTTTAGGTGTTTATGATTTGGCAATAAAAGACTATTCGATGGCAATTGAGCTGGAACCGACCTTTTATCTTGCATATTATAACCGCGGAATAGCCTTTGACGAGATAGGTGAATATGAAAAAGCAGTGCATGACTACACCACTGCCATAGAGCTTAATCCAGATTTCACAGCCGCATATAATAACAGGGGAATATGCTTCAGATACCTTGGACAGCTTGAAAAATCGATTGCAGATTTCAACAGGGCAATAGAGATAAAACCAAAATACAAAACTGCAATTGATAACAGACAAGAGGTCCTTGACCATAGAGTAGACATTGTCTTGTCTAAAAAAAGACGATATTATAGATACTTAAGAGAACTTATTAATAAAAAGAATAAAGCTTGAAATGAATCCCAAAATACTTATAATTGCTGATGTCCCTGGATGGGCTCTTGACAGGACCGCAGAAAATATAATGAATCGGTTATCAAATCATTTTAAATTTAAAAAAATCTTTAATAATCAGGCAGTTGAAGCAGTTAAAAAAAATGATTATGATCTGCTTTATATAACATACTGGCGGCAGTTTCAGGATGCATTAATAAACATAAAAATCAGCAATCCGGCAATTACAGGAATCAGGAGCCATTTCAAGTGGGACAAAGGTAAAGACCTTCCCCCTCCCGAAGAAATGCTGAACCATATAAAAACTTTTAAAGCGATCAACGTTCCCTCCCGCATACTGTATAATATTTTTAAGGACAAGCACTCTGCCCTTTTTTATACGCCTCATGGAGTTAATCAAAATATCTTTATACCCATGAAAAACCCTTTCACATCGCCTGCCGGAGAACTTGTTGTCGGCTGGACAGGTTCTAGAGACAATCATCCTGGCAAAAGAGGCCTTGATGACTTGCTTATACCTGCCTTGAAAAATCTTAAAGGCATAAAATTAAAAACAGCCGCAAGAGAGGACAAGTGGTACACTCAGGAGGAAATGG
>JAHEEI010000193.1 GCA_024640785.1 Pseudomonadota bacterium | reverse complement strand
TGAAAAAATTGTTTTATCAATAAGTTCCTTTATAATTTCACACGGCAGAGATATTAGTGATTCTTCATTATATTCAGGAAATTTTGGATATTCTTCACTGGATGTTCCTGCAAGATTATACATACTGCTTCCAGTTTTAATTCTTGCCCAGTTTTTATCTTTTTCTTCTATTTTTATACTGTCTGATCCTGATTCTCTTACTATTTCATATAAAATTTTAGCAGGTAAAGTAATTGAACCTGGACTTATTATTTCAGCTGCAACACTCTTTTTTATCCCCACTTCCAGGTCTGTTGCTATAATTTCAATGAAATTTTCCTGGGTTTGGATAAGTACATTGGCTAATACAGCCATAGTACCCTTTTTTCCGGTTATACTTTGTAAGGTGTTAAGGGCTGGTAAAAAATCTTCTTTTGATACATTTATTGCTAATGGCATAATGTGCTACCTCTCTATAATTATTTATTATGTATTAAGAAGAATATTATTATTAGGGGTATTAATATGTTAATAAAAAATATAATATATTGATATTTTTATAAAAATTATTAAAAAATTTTTTATGAAAAAAAGTGAAAAAGAGAGATTTTACAGTTATCAACATTTTATAAAAATAATTACCCATAAAAGAGGATATAAAATAAGCCTTTTTTTATATTATATTGAAAATAAAAAAAGGCGGCAAAAAAACACAATTATTATAAATTAAATACAATAAAAAAACAATGTTATTTAGTGTTTAAAATAAGTATTTTTTTTCATTAATTACAAATATTTATAACATATTAAAAATAGTAAAAAATGAAGAATGAAAAAACCCCTCTCATAACAGTGCAAAAGTGTATAAAAAAAATGCTTGAAAAAGGGATTTCAGAAGGAGTTTTTCCTTCTGCGGCAGCCGGTATTATCTGTGGTTCGGGAAATGAAAAAAAGAAGGTGATAGTACATTGCGGTAGCGCCGCGCTTTATCCGGAAAAAAGGAGATTAAAAAAGAATAACTTTTTTGATCTTGCTTCATTAACAAAACCGCTTGCGACAACATTGGCAATTCTTTGTCTTATAAAGGAGAAAAAAATTGATGTTGATGAAAAACTGCCTTCTCTCTTTGAAAAGAAAATAACAGGAGAGAAAAACAAAATTTCCATAAGAAATTTGCTGAGTCATAGTTCCGGGCTTCCAGCGCACAGAGAATATTTTAAAATTTTAAAGGAAATACCGGTCCGAAAGAAAAATGAATTTGTTGAAAATATGATCCTGCAGGAACCGTTGATCCATGACCCGGGAAGCGCATCGCTATACAGTGATCTCGGCTTTATTTTACTTGGCAGAATTATTGAAAAAAGGGCAGGGTGTACTCTGGCCAGCTATGTTGCAGAAAAGGTTTTACGGCCGCTTAAATTGGAAAATAAAATTTTTTATAACCCCCTATCGAAAAAAAACAAAAGTATTCCCCAAGCGGATTTTGTTGCAACAGAAAGCTGCCCATGGCGAAAGAAAACACTCTGCGGTGAAGTTCATGATGATAACTGTTATACCATGGGGGGAGTGGCTGGACACAGTGGACTATTCGGAAATATAAACGGGGTGACAACATATGCCGGTATGATTTTAGATATTTGGAAAGGAGAGCTGAAACACCCGAACATAATTCATGGGGACCTGGTGTCCTTTCTTACCAGGCAGAAAAATATACCCGGGAGCAGCTGGGCCCTCGGGTTTGACACCCCGGCAGGAAAAGAATCAAGCAGCGGTAAGTATTTGTCACGAAAAAGCGTGGGGCACCTTGGTTTTACCGGGACATCATTTTGGATAGATCCGGAAAAAGAGGTTGTCATCGTATTGCTCTCCAACCGGGTGCACCCCAGCAGAGAAAATACCCAAATAAAGCAATTCAGACCCTATTTTCATGATAGGGTCATTGAAAAAATATTCCCCGCAACAAATAAAAACAATTTTTTTGTGGCAGAGAGAAAAAATATTGTTTAAATGAATGAACATTCATTTTTGCGAGGGCATACTTCAAGCCGGTGTTTTGTCGGTATTTAGCAGAATTACACCAAGAGAAAGGATTTTGCATTATTTTCCACCGGAACACCCTTTGGCTAAAACCACAAAAACGAAAAGGAGTTTACAGTACTATGGAAGGCAAGGTGAAGTGGTTTAATGACAAAAAAGGATATGGTTTTATTGAAACAGAAAGCGATGGTGATATTTTTGTCCACTATTCAGGTATTGATGATACCGGTGGTTTTCGTTCACTGCAGGAAGGGGAGAAGGTGGATTTTCAGATAGAAAAGACCCAAAGAGGACCTCAGGCAGTTCAGGTGAAAAAACACGGCGACTGAAAGCTTTTTTGGTAGACATACTGTAGGTTAATAGCCGGTGGGGACCGCAAATTGCTCCCACCGGCTATTTTTGTCTTGAAAGACCGGCAGATTAGATACCGACAATAGAGCCTTTGCTCATTCTATATTTTTTTTGGGCCTTTCCGGCCAATCCAAGGTTGTGGGTTATCAGAATGATGGTCACCCCCTGTTCCCGGTTAATTTCTTCAAGCAGGTGCATAATTTCAGCCTCGGTTTCCTCGTCGAGGTCGCCAGTCGGTTCATCAGCCAGGATAATATCCGGGTTGTTTAGCAGGGCCCTGGCAATGGCAACTCTTCTTTGCTGGCCGCCTGAAAGTTGCGAAGGGTAAGAGTCAAGCTTATCGCCAATCCCGACCATTTCCATAAGGTCCCGGGCGATTTTATCGTTTTCTGTTTTTTGGCCGGGTTTGAATATTCCGGGAAGCAGGACATTTTCTTTGGCGGTAAGAATGGGCAGCAGGCTTGCAAACTGGAACATAAAGCCGATTCTCCTGGCCCGGTATTCAGACAACCTGTTGTCGTCGAGGGTACAGATATCCACCCCTTCAAGCAGGACCCTTCCGGCGGTTGGCCGAAGGATGCCACCGATGATGGAGACCAGGGTGGTTTTCCCGGACCCCGAGTGACCGACAATGGACAAAAACTCTCCCTTGTTTATGGAGAGGGAGACGTTGTCTACCCCGATAAAGGTTGCATGATCAACCCTATATTTTTTTGTCAGGTTTTCTATATGCAGAAATGACACGGTTGTTATTCCTCTTTAATAACCAGCAGCGGCTCCATTTTTTTAATGCGGTTAATTGGCATCATGGCGCCGGTTACACAGATTGCCGTGCCGATCAAAAGGCCGATAAGGGCTATTGTGGTTTGCTGGCCGCTGCTCAGGCCTGCAGAGATGTTTTTTAACAGGCTGAACGACCCGGCAAGCATTGCAGACAGGTATGTGCCGGCCAATACCCCCACTATTGAACCTAAAATACCCAGCACAAGGACTTCCAGGAGATAGAGCTTGACAATATCGGACTCTTTGGCGCCAAGGGCGCGCATGATACCGATTTCTTTTGAGCGCTCATTGGCAATGGCTGAAAAAATTGCCCAGACAAGAAAGGTTGTCAGGACTGAGGCCAGGACCGTGGTCAGCAAAAAGATTTTGTTAATATCAGCCAGGGTATTGATAAACTTTTCACCCATGTCACTTCTGGCCACCACATCGACTTCCGGGATCTCCCCCTCCAGGACCCGGCCCACAAAGTCAGGATCATATCCTTTTTTAAGCTTGGTGAAGATTATGGAAATATCTCCTTTTTTCAGGGGGGATTTGCCGCTTGCAATGATGTTTTTCAGGTTTTCTTCAGTCATGAACAGGGCATGATCCAGGCCGGTGCCGGTTTGCTCAAGCACGCCGACAATTTTAAAACGGTTGTTAAAAATTGTCGCCTCAATATCCAGGAGGCCAAGACCAAGGTTTTCGCTGGTGCCGAACCCGGCTATTGCCTCGCCGGGCTGCAGCGGCCTGCCGAGAGATTTTTGCAGCCAGGGGTTAATGATAAAATCGGTCTCCGGGTTGAAAGCCACGATCCTGGTCGGCATGATATCGCAGCAAAGGCCTGAAATTGAAGAAAGATACGTATGATAGGTCAGGGCCTCTATACCTTCAATTTTTTTAACCTTGTCGATTATGCTGATCGGCATGTAGAAGGAGGTATTCTTTGACTCAAGGAGAAACTCCTCGGCAAAGCCACGGGCGCCAACCGGCACCACAATAAGGTCGGCACCCAGCCGCTCCGATGATTTTTTCAGGCTTGAGGCGACACTCACAGTAAAGGAGATGGCAAAGACCAGGAGTGAAACAAGCAGGGCGATGGCAAAAACGAGCACCCCTGTTCTGAACGTTTTTCTCTTCAGGTTTTTTAATGCAACTGACAAAAAAGAAATCTGTGCCATGGTTAGCGTGCAGTTTGTCTAAGTGTACTGATAATATAAAAAACGGGCTTCGGATCAAAATAACCCGAAGCCCGTTTCTAATCAACTATTAATAATTATTGCCAGACTAGAAAAAATTATTTCCAGTTAGCGTCCAGACCGCAAAGAATGGCCTTGCCGATACCTTCGCCCTTATGACAGGCAAAGCAGACAGATGCTGAATTGCCAACGGTCTTCCTGGCTTCGATATCATAAAGCAGGACGGTG
>JAHEEI010000051.1 GCA_024640785.1 Pseudomonadota bacterium | reverse complement strand
TGTCCGCAATCATATGCGTCAGCCTAGTTCTGAGAGGTTATGGTTTTTCGAGAGCTTTCTGAAATTTTCTTAACTGTTTTCTGTAGTATCTGATGTTTGCAGGCTTTTTTTCAATTGCTTTTTTTATCGTGAAGACAGCTTCCCTGTGCATTCCATTAACGTAATAACTTTCAGCCAGAGTATCAAGGATGTGAGGCTTGGGTGCCAGCGCTGCTGCGGTCTCTGAGAAAATTAGCGCGTCTTTCGGATTTCTTATTTCCATGTCTTCTGTCGTGGCGTACAGCCAGGCAAGGCTGTTGAGTGCTTCATGATGTTTCGGGTCAAGATGAATGGCCGCAAGAAGAAATTTTTCAGCCTGTTTGTACTCTTTTTTTTCATAAAAGATATTTCCAAGCGCAAAATGAAGAGACGGATCAGCAGGGTTCTTGGTAAGCTCTTTTTCGAGGACCTTCTGATAAAGGTTAAGCTCTGAAGTCTTGAGAACAGTTTTGTCCAGGACAAAGAAAAAGGATGAAAAAAGAATAAGAAGAATAAAGTATCCTGTTTTAATACGGGCAACCCTTTTGTGGTGTTTTTTTACCAGGTCGTGATTTTGCTGACAACCTTCAAGGAACTCTGTGCGCTGGGCAATGCTGAAGTGATGCCAGCTTGGGGCTGTCCGGCTGTGTGATCCAGCAGTTGCTATTTTGTTAAGAGCGCTGATGATTCCATCTGCATTTCCTTTTAACTCAAGGGAGGAAATGTCTGCCTGCCTTTCAAAATTGCGTGAAATAAATCCGAAAATATATCTAAAGTAAAAAAGTATAAAAAGAAGTAGGATGGTAATGGCAATGCTTGACAGCAGATGGTCATTGCTCTGGTTGTTGGAGAAAAGAACATTAAACAAGAAATCTCTGGAGAATATGAAAGTATAAATAATTTTCAGTAAGCCGTATGAGAAAAGAGTATAGCCAAGGATAAAGAAGAGGTAGAAAAACATGTGCCTGTTCTTTATATGCCCGATTTCATGGGCAAGCACAGACTCAAGTTCATCCGGATCAAGTATCTTCAGAAGAAGAGGGGCCACAAGCAAATATCTGAATTGTTTTATAAAGCCCACGATTCCAGCCGTTATCATGGAGCTGTCAAACATGTCCCACAGCACCATGTCTGAAAAATTAACACCTGCTTTTTGGGAAAAGTTTTCTAATATTTTTCTTTCACTGTTTTCAGGGATGGATGGACATTTCCAGACCCGAACCAGAATATATGGGAAAAAAACTACTATGCCCGCAAACAGAGTAAAAAACAGAATCAAGGAAAGGATATAATTTGATTCAAGGTATATCTTTGCCTCTCCGGGTAGAAGAGAAAGAAGGTCTGTTGCAAGTGAAAGAAGTATCCATGGAATTATGATTGTAAAGTTGAGTCTTATGTTTGATTCAATATAATTTTGGAATCCGGAGTTCTTCCCTGTTAGATACTGATGCAACGGAAATGAGAAGTACCATATGATGAGAAAAAAAAGAAACAGGGGAAATATTGCACCAGCTAGGCAAAGTGCAAGGCTGCTTGTTTTTAAAAGAATAAGATCTAATAGATGTCCTTTTAAATTAAAAACACAAACAATAATACTGTAAAAAAAGAGGGCTACTACCGTATACCGGCTAACAAGGCTTGCATGCGAGGCTTTTGTAAGAGATGAAGAAAAGCGGTAAGTGGACTCAGCTGTTTTCGGTATTCTGAATGCTCTTCTGCATAGAAGAAAAAAAAGCAGGTAAAAAAAAATGATTGCCAAAATGAGGGGTAAACCCGAACCCGGACCTTCTTTTGGAACCTCATAAAAAGAAAACAAAGAAAGCGCTGCGATAAAAGTGAATAGGTTTGCGTACATAGTCTTGTTTAAATCATTTTTTTGAGCAGGCCTGAATAATTGTTTGCTTAATGAGGTGTTGCCCCATAATGTCTTAAGCCTACTAGGGTGCGAAGGGTCAAGTTGAAAAATGTGACATGAAAAGAGGCGCTGTCTTTTGCCGCCCCTCCTTTTTACGGTTATAAAATAATTTTAAATATTTTTATTCTTTAAATCCGGAAAATAGTCTGGAGATGACTGATTTATCCAGATTAACTATAGTTTCCAGTTCTCCCTGATCCAGCCATACACCGTCACATTCTGTACACTTGTCGATCTTTATACCTCTATAATCGATTTCAACCAGCTGCATCCCGCATTTTGGGCAGCGCATGTAGTGGAGCTCTTTGAGGCTGTTTTTTTCGTCTTTGAGCATTTTTTTCTTCAGTTCTTCTTCAACTTTTTTTGCTCTTTCAAATTCAAGGCGGATAAAATATTCTTCTTCCTTTTCATTTTTTGGTGGCATTTTTAAGCTCCTTTTTATTGAGATATATGTTTTTATTCCCATAGGGATATCATATTTCAGCTCTATTCTGTTTATATAGAGTGTTCAGAAATATATAAATATTGTTTTTACGTCAACTTATTTATAGTCCTTATAAACGTATTCGTTTCAGCCTTCTTGCTCGGTTTCCTTTTATCTTGCCAACTGTCTGTTTTTTGTGATAAAAGTTATAATTTGAAAAAATTATAAGAAAACAGGTGATTGTCGATAGAAATTGTTTAAAGGACTGTAACGAATATGAGTCACGCATATGATTCTCAAAGAATTGAGAAGAAATGGCAGCAATACTGGGAGGAAAATAAATCTTTTAAAGTAGCAGAAGATCCTTCAAAAGAAAAATACTATCTCCTTGAGATGTTTCCTTATCCTTCCGGCCGTATACATATGGGCCATGTCAGAAATTACACTATTGGAGATGTGGTTGCCCGTTATAAAAATATGCAGGGCCTAAATGTGATGCACCCCATGGGATGGGACTCTTTCGGCATGCCGGCTGAAAATGCAGCTATCCAGAGCAATACTCATCCCGCGAAATGGACTTACAGCAACATTGATATGATGAAAAGTCAGCTCAAAAGACTTGGTTTTAGCTATGACTGGGACAGGGAGTTTGCCACCTCAGATGTGGCATATTATAAATGGGAACAGCAGCTTTTCCTTAAGATGTATGAGATGGGACTGGCATACCGTAAAAAGTCATATGTGAACTGGTGCGAAACCTGTCAGACAGTGCTTGCCAATGAGCAGGTTGAAAACGGTCTTTGCTGGAGATGCAATGACGAGGTGACCCAAAAAGAGCTTAACCAGTGGTTTTTTAGGATTACAAAATATGCGGATGAATTGCTTGAGTCTCTAGACAGTCTAACAGGCTGGCCTGAACGTGTAGTTGCCATGCAGAGAAACTGGATAGGAAAAAGCTTTGGTACAGAGATCGATTTCAGAATCCAGGGTAAGGATGAGACCATACGGGTTTTTACCACACGGCCGGATACTCTTTACGGGGCAACCTTTATGAGCCTGGCGCCTGAAAATCCGTTTGCTGTAAGCCTGTCGCAGGGAACAGCACAGGAAAAAGATGTAAAAGCGTTTATTGATAGGGTCTTAAAAGAAGATAAAACCGTGCGTTCATCAGAAGACCTTGAAAAAGAAGGTGTTTTTACCGGAGCGTACTGTGTTAATCCTGTTACCGGATACCGGATGCCTGTTTATGTGGCAAATTTTGTGCTGATGGAGTATGGCACCGGTGCTGTTATGGCTGTTCCGGCCCATGACCAGCGTGATTTTGAGTTTGCAGAAAAATACGGTCTTGAGGTCAAGGTGGTTATACAGCCAGAGGGAGAGACTCTTGACGCTTCTAAAATGACAGAGGCCTATGTTGAAGAAGGGTTGCTTGTTAATTCAGATATCTTTAACGGGCAGAAAAATACTGATATTAAAAACAGAATAACCGAGTATCTGACGGAAAAAAACCTGGGTGAAAAAGCGGTTAATTTTCGTCTTAAGGATTGGGGCATTTCAAGGCAGCGTTACTGGGGAAATCCCATTCCTTTTATTTATTGTGATTCCTGCGGCATGATCCCAGTTCCTGAAAAAGATTTGCCTGTCTTATTGCCTGAAAAGATTTCTCTTAAGGTTCTGGGTCGGTCGCCTCTGGCTGAGTGTGATGACTTTGTTAATACGGTCTGCCCCAAATGCGAAAAACCCTCGAAAAGGGAGACGGATACCATGGATACCTTTGTGGAGTCTTCATGGTACTTCTTGCGTTATGCCTGCCCGGATACTGACAACGCTCCTCTTGATAAGGATAAAGTCAAGTACTGGATGCCGGTAGACCAGTATATCGGCGGAATAGAACATGCCGTTCTACATCTTCTTTATGCCCGTTTTTTCACCAAGGTATTAAGGGATATCGGACTGGTCAGCGTGGACGAACCCTTTAAGAATCTCCTTACCCAGGGGATGGTCTGCATGGAAACATATAAATGCGAAACATGCGGCTGGAAGTATCCTGAAGAGGTTAATAAGGGTAAGTGCTTGGAGTGCGGTAAAAATGTTCAGCTTGGAAGAATTGAGAAGATGTCAAAATCGATAAAGAATGTTGTTGATCCTGAAAAGCTTATTGCAAAATATGGAGCAGATACTGCAAGATTGTTCTGTCTCTTTGCCGCGCCTCCTGAAAAGGATTTGGAATGGAGCGACCAGGGTGTTGAGGGATCCTTTCGGTTTATCCAAAGGGTATGGCGCATTATAACAGACAATCTGGATGTGATTGAAAAAGCGGCTGATGCTGACTGGGCGAGATTAAAAGACAGGGGAGTCTCTGATTTGAGAAGAAAACTCCACCTGACCATACAGAAGGTGGGTGAAGACATTGAGAAAAGATTCCATTTTAATACGGCAATTAGCGCGGTTATGGAGCTGGTAAACCAGCTCTATCAGTTTGATATGAGAAAAAATGAAGACAACTTCCGTGCGGCTGCTTTTAAAGAGGCTGTTCAGGCTTTGGCGCTGCTTCTTTCACCCATGGCCCCCCATATGTGTGAAGAACTGTGGCAGATGCTTGGAAATAAAGAAAGTATTGCAAGAGCATCATGGCCGATATTTGATCCGGATGCCGTAACGACTGAAGAAGTTGAAATAGTTGTTCAGGTGAATGGTAAGTTGCGAGGCAAAATTAATTCAGGGGTAAAAACACCTAAAGATGAAATAGAAAAGACTGCTCTTGCCTGTGAGCAGGTGAAGCCCTGGATTGAGGGGAAAGAGATAAAGAAGGTCATTGTGGTTCCGGGAAAACTGGTAAGTATTGTTGTAAAATGATTCTTCCCGCCCATAATTGGGATGTTCCGGTAATTAAGATAGGTTGATGTATACCCTTCAGCAGGGTATGTTAATGTAAAAACGGGAGCTTAGTGCTATGAAAAAAATCAGTTTTTTTAAAGTTCTGACCATTATTTTTTCTCTCTTGCTGTCAGGCTGCGGCTATCATCTCGCAAGTACTGTAAATCCCATGCTGGATAATTATGACTCGATCGCGATTCCATACTTTGAAAACAAGACTTTTGAAGCAGAGGCCGTAACCATATTCACCTATGCTGTTGTTAATGAATTTATTGAAAGCAAAAGGCTTAAGGTGGAGAGTATTGATAAGGCAGACCTTATTCTTTATGGAACAGTAAAATCGATCAATGAAAATTCTATTGGCTACAGTAGAGATGACAAGGCCCTTGAGTACAGAGTCTGGGCAACGCTTGAGATTTCGCTTGAGGAGAAATCCACAGGAAAGGTTCTGTGGAAAAGGAATAATTTGACCAATGATCAGGAGTATCTTAGCGGTACAGAGATAACTGTCATTGAGGCAAGCAAGAGAAACGCCCTTGTGCTTCTGGCTGAAGACCTGGCCGAAAGAATTCATGACAGTATTGTCCAGGGGTTTTAGATGTGTCCTTCAGACCTTAAAAAAGCCTTTTCAAAAGGCGGTTTTCCGCCTATTTACTATCTTTATGGTGCAAACACGCTTCTAATAGATAAAGCAGTGGAGGATATTAAAACTGATTTTTTCTCCGGTCAGGACCCGGGGCTGGGCCTTGAATCTTTTGATGGACAGTCAAACAGCCCGTCGGAAATAATCAATTCCGTGCGCACCCTTCCTTTTGGTGCTAAAAAAAAACTTGTGATCGTTAAGAACTCTTCCTCATTTAAGGCAGGTCAAATTGAAAAGTTCGATTCATATTTTTCAAGTCCATCAAAATATGCCTGTCTTGTTTTTGTTGCCGAGAAAATGCTTTTTAAGGGAAAGCTTTTAACCGCTCTGAAAAAAGCAGGTCAGGTGGTGTCTTTTGAAAAGCCAAAAAAAGAAGGAGATATAAAGAAATTTATTTCCGAGTCTTTCAGGCAGCGCGGGAAAAAAATTTCTGCTGACGCACTTAATTTCATGGCAGATAATACCGGGAATGATCTGGGGATTATTGATAAGGAGGTTGAAAAGGCGGCTCTTTTTTGCGGAGAAAAAAATATTGTTGAGATAAATGACCTGGATGAGATTCTTTCCACAGGGAACCGCGATACTATATTTGATCTGGTTGAGGCCGTTGGAAAAGGAAATATCCAGAAATCACTGCTTTTGTTAGGGACACTTATGGATAATGGTAACCATCCTCTTTCAATATTAAAAATGATTTCAAGACAATTCAGGTTAATCAGTATCGCAAAGGAGGCTGGGATTAAAGGTCTTTCACGAAGTGAAATTGGTGAAAAGCTGGGCCTGAATTATGATTCTATAATTATGAAGATTATTGAGCAGGCCAGAGGTTGGAGCGCTCACGGCCTGACCAGGGTCCTGGAAGAAATATTTGAGTCAGATTGCAGGCTGAAATCCAGCAGGGTGAAAGGAAAAGTTATCATGGAAGAACTAATCTTCCGGCTTGTAACGTTTCGGGATTAGAGCTATGCCTGAGCAGCGATATTTGCTTTTTTAGTGAGCCTTGATATTTTTCTTGTTGCGGTGTTCTTTTTCAGGATTCCTTTTGACTCTGTTTTAGCTATTATTGAGGTGGCCTGTTTCAGTTTAGCAGGAATCTCTGAAGTTTCTTTGTTTTCAATAGCCTGAAGCAGTGACTTAACAGCAGTTTTCATTCTGGACTTAACCGCTTTATTTTTTGCTTTTTTTATAAGGCTTTGACGATGTCTTTTAATTGCTGATTTGTGTGTTGCCAAGTTGTCTTCTCCTGTAGAGTTTCGTTTTTTCTCTCTCGATCATAATTTATTAAAATAACATTTTTAATAATTTTGTCAAGAATTTATTCATTATGGATATTATTCATACAACTTTTATAACATCTTTTGGATGGTGCGGCCTGATTAAGGGGGAAAAAGGTCTTAAAAGAATTTTTTTGCCAGAAAAAAACAGAAAAGAAGTTATTTCAAAAATAAAAGTGTTCTGTTCTTTGTGCGTTTTATCTGAAGGTGACTTTCAAAGGGAAATTAAGGGTATTACCGCATATTTCAGGGGGAAAAATAAAAAACTATCATTCTGTCTTGATTTTTCCGGTTCAACAAATTTCCAAAGAATGGTATGGTCTGAAACAGCAAAAATACCTTACGGGCAAAAAAGAACATATCTGTTTATTGCGGAAAAGATCGGAAGTAAGAATTCTGCCAGAGCTGTTGGAAATGCTTTGGGGAAAAACCCTTTTCCTATGGTTATCCCCTGTCACCGTGTTTTAAGGGCAGACAGTACTATTGGAGGTTTTACCGCAGCAGGTGGTATTATGTTAAAAGAAAAGCTTTTGAAACTGGAAGCTAAAAATATTTAGATCGGGTAAGATTCTTGAATTATATCAATTTATAAGTTGAATTATCGGGAAGCCTGTTCTGTTTGGGAGAGCTTCACTTTTGGCTATCTCTGAAATGTTAAGGTTCCCTGAAGTTTTGTTGATTCTGGACACACCAGTAAAAAGTCAGGACTACATTCTTGACAAAATTATTTGTGTTTATGGCTAAAATGAGCAAAGATGCAATTCTATAATTATATAAGATAAGTTAGAAACATTGCTTCTTAAAAGGGCAGGCAAATGAACTGTAATAAATTAATTATTTTCTCATTGATCCTTTTGTTGGCATGGCCCTTTGACCTAAAGCAGGCGGTTGCGGGGGAAACCGGAAAAGCGAATTACTTTTTAACAATTTCAGCGCTTCAACAGCTATACAATTCCAAAATCATGGTTTCAAATACTTATTCAGCGCTTGCCCAAAAAGCATTGGAAAAAAGAAATTACGGCTTGGCCTGTCTTTTCAGTGCCTTAAGTAAAGCTGGGTCTGTTCATGCCAGAAATTTTAAATATATATTAAATGATCTAGGTGTTGACATGAAAGATTTCACCAAGCCAGATATTAAAATAAGTAACACAAGAGAAAATTTAGAATTTTCTCTTGCTGTAGAGCTATCCGAAATTGACACTTATTATCCAAAATTAATTAAAAGGATAAAACCAGAAGGAAACGAAAGCGCATTAAAAGAGATAACCTATGTCTGGAAAGCAGAAATGCAACACAGGAATTTGATGGGAAAAATGAAACCGTTCCTTTGGTCTCCCATTGGAAAGGTTGTCGATAACTTAAAGGAAGCGTATGAGTATCATGTATGTCAGAGGTGTGGGTCAACAGTTTTTCAGCTTCCAGAAAAAACCTGTATTATTTGTGGGAGCCCCGTTTCAATTTATAAGCAAATAAAACCACAAGCATTGTTTGATTTTGTTGGCGGCGATACTGGTAAATCTGACCGTTCGAATGATCTTGTTGTAGCTCGTCAGAAGGGAGAGCCCTTCCGACCGAAGCCCGTTCCAAGAATGCATGAGTGGTTCATAACCTCTTTTACTTTAAATCCCGTCATTTTTGCCAAAAAAGTTCATTTTGCATATGAGCCAACGGGGCTTGAGGGAAGTATCCTTACTCATTATATCGAGCAAGAGTTAAAGTTAAGAATAAATCCTAAGATTCCAATCAAAGTTGAGGACACCTTTTCCGAGCTGAAAAATAAAGAATCTGTAGATGATACATTTTCTATTATATTTTGTATTTCAGGTGAAATACAGGACTTATTAATAACTTCAAGAAAGAGTGAAACTTGGGGAGTGCTAAAAGTGAAATATGTATTTGAAGAACAACGAATAAATCCATCGTATAAGTCAAGAGAAACAAAACAGATCCAAATAATTCCTAGCGACAACTCTACTGACAACTCTACGGCCAAAACTCCCGAAGCTATACTTGTACAAAAAAATTTGACACGGGATGATATGGAGAAACTATTGCAAAATGCAGCAAAAGAAATAGTTAGCCGGATTGTTTTGAAACTTCCTTCTGTTCAGGAAAGAACAAAATAAAGTAATTACTGGGATAGCGCATAACACTTCATGAATTTTTCCAACATTTAAGTTGGAATAGTACTTTGGGATAAATAACAACATGACGAACTCCAAACGAAAAATAACAGTTCATTTTATCTTACCTATAGTTTGTGCATTGACGTTTTTTTTCCTTGACTGGAAGTTGCCGCAATTCTCTTCAATGCTTTTTAGAGCACAGTACGATTTATATTTTAACTCTCAAAGATATTTTAACTCTCAAAGGACATATCCTAATATTGACAACAGGTTAGTTTTTTTTATGATCGATGATCAAACTACAGATCGTCTGGGTGGATTCCCTCTAAAACAACACTATAATCTAAGAATGATTAACAGCCTTCGTGCTTGTGGGGTTGATAATATAATATGGGATACAATTTTTGCAAACAAAGAGCTATCTGAAGAGAGTTCGGAAATGGCTGAAGCCATGCAATTCATACCCAATATCGTTTCATTTGGAGTAAGAATGCGTGAGGACTCTTTCCCTGAAAACAATCAAAAAAGTATTAATGAAAAAATGATGCTTGAGCGGTTTACTTTTGATGCCTGGAAATACGGTAGAGACACTTCTGTGCCGGATGCCGGACCGAGTCTGATGCCTGCGGAAATTTTTTTGAAGACAGCAAAGAATGCTGGACATGTTGCAAGGACATCGGATAGTGACGGCATTTGCCGCCGTATTCCCCTAATTGTTAAATTTGATGATCTGCTCATTCCGTCTCTTGTTTTAGCAGCTGCGATGGAAATTCTTCAGGTTCCGCATGATGATATTGTTATAGACCCTAGTGGATCAATAATTATCGGTACATCAAAGTTTGAAAGTCCTATACGAATTCCCATTGACCAGGACGGATACTTTTTTATGAACTATGTTCCGGACTGGCTTGAATATTTTGATGTCCGTCGATTTGTAAATCAGCTTGAGTCTACTGAACAATTTCCCCATGAAATGTCAGAGGGCCTGAAGGGGAAATCTGTTCTTGTTGGGGGTGTTTTAAGCCTTACAGATGATTTTGTTCTAACACCGATACGTTCACCTTTGCCTGGTGCCGTTGTTATTTTAACTGCTATTAATAATATACTCACACGCCAGTTTATTACTATTGCAAAAGGCTGGATTATTGTTTTGTTCATATTCGTCCTCCCGTTATTATTATCCGGCATATACCTGTTCAAAAGACCTGTAATTTCGGTCATTATAACCGTATTATTGATAACACTTCCCATTGTCGCTTCATTCTGGTTGTTCATGAACTATGGTTACTATCTTCCTGTCGGGCTTCCACTTCTAACATTGATCGTTACAGCCCTTCTGCTTGCTTTAGTTGAGCATTTCCGTCAATACAAGCTAGCCAAAAATTATTCAGACATTCTTTCCAGGTTTGTATCTCCGGCACTTATGAACGAGTTGCAAAAAACAGTCAATCAGTCAGTCCTTCCGGGTGTGAGGAGGGTTGAACTTTCGGTAATGTTTATAGATATCGCAGGATTCACCTCCCTGACACAACATAGTGAACCTGAGGAAATCTCATCACTTCTTGATGAGATTTATCAGACGACAATGCAGGAACTTTTTCGCTATCAAGGGACTCTTGATAAGTTCATTGGGGATGGGCTCCTAGCTTATTTCGGAGCTCCGAAAACCATACAAGAGAAAGAGAAACAGGCTACCCGAGCAGCCCTTGCAATAAGGGCACGGATTGATGAAGCAAACAGCGTCTGGAACAAAAAGTATGGGAAAAAGATACAAATGCGTTGCGGTATTGCAACAGGATATGTAACTGCAGGCTACTTTGGAGGCAAAAAATACGCTACTTATACAATTATTGGAAAAGCTGTTAACCTTGCCGCACGGCTTGAAGCAAGTGCCAAAGTAGGGCAGATACTGATAGATTCTCACACTGCAAACCGTATCGGCAACGACTTTGTCCTGAAACAGTTGAACCCAGTAGGGTTAAAGGGAATAGCCTATCCTGTAACTTCATGGGAATTGGTTAGAGAAAAGGAAGTTGATCTATAATGAAATGGAAAACGCTACTCCTTTAAAACATGCGTATAAGCGAACATCAACAGCCGAATGCAGCCTCATGTAGCTAAGATCTGGAAATATGAAATTAGAGGTGAAGTACGGTCCTCCCTAGAATATCCAGAAGTTGTATTTATGTAGAAAATTTTGATGATAAGATTTACTGCCTGACCTCAGCATATAGTGACATCGATTCATGGCTGGTGTTTAGATATAATGCTTCAGGGCCCGAGGCAAAATAAAAAGTTTTCTTGTAAAAATATAAGCAGGGTTTATATTATTTTTTTTAACTAAAGTTAAGCTAAACAACCCTTCGCAGCACTAACAAACTGCAAAAGCCTACTTTCGTTCCAGAAGGTTAAATATATTGCTAAAGTTAACATGATTACATCTTATGTGGGCTCGTGTGTCAAATAAAGTCTTAATCACAGTTTAAGTATCGGCCAGGACAATTGGGAAGGGTAGAAGAATTTGACTATTGACTGGAGTGCAGTAGAAAAAGAAGCCGTAAATATTCTTTCCAGATATTTGCAGATCAATACAATGAATCCTCCCGGCAATGAGACTGAAGGCGCAAAATTTCTGCATAAAATTCTTAAAAAAGAGAAGGTGGAATCTGATATTTATGAATCACAGCCCGGCAGGGGAAGTTTAATTACCAAACATTTCGGTAAGAAAAGTATTCCCGAGCTTATCCTGCTTCATCATCTTGATGTTGTGCCGGTGGAGGAAAAAAACTGGGAGCATGGTCCTTTCTCAGGCGAGCTTATTGACGGTGAGGTTTGGGGCAGGGGAGCAGTTGACTGCAAATCTCTTGGGATTATGGAACTTATGGCTTTTCTGCTTTTAAAGAGAGGGGGGCTGAATCCTGAAAAACATATTGTTTATGCAGCTACCGCGGATGAAGAAGCCGGGGGTCAATGGGGTGTGTCGTGGCTGATGGAAAATCATCCTGAAAAGCTTAATGCGAAACATGTCATAAACGAAGGGGTCGGGTTTGGACTGAAAACCGAAAAGAGCAACCTTTACCTTTGCCAGGTTGCGGAAAAGGGCTCCTGCTGGATCAGAATAAATTTTACGGGGCGGCCAGGTCATGGTTCTCTTCCCAATGATGAAAACTGTGTTATTGATATGGCAAAAGCTGTTCAAGCAATTTCAAATATTTCTTTTCCCGTACAGGTAGTTTCCCCTGTAGATGATTTTGTTAAAGGAATTGCTCCTGAGCAGGGCTATATGCCTGAAGATGTTTTTCTCGGGCTTCTTGACAAAGACAGAAACAGCGATGTATTGAGAAATATTAATGACAAAGCAGTGCGGCAGATGATGATGGCAGCTCTGAAGCATACCGCAATACCGACTGTTACAAGGTCAGGAGCCAGGACAAATGTTGTTCCCGGGGAATGTTACTGTGAGGTGGACTGCAGGATACTGCCCGGCACCGCAGTTGAAGAGGTTATACAAAAAATAGAGCAGGTTTTGACTGCAGAAGGTTGCCGGAATTTTAGCATAGATTTCAAACAAATTCCTCAGGTCTCTTCCTCTCCTGTCGATACATTTTTATATCGTGAAATAGAGAAGAGCTTTAACCAGATTGATTCAAAAGCAAAAGTTGTTCCGTTTATGTCTCCCGGTGCAACCGATTCGAGGTTTTTCAGGGAAAAGGGAATTCCGGCTTATGGCATACAGGTCGAGTCATCTATTGAATCGGCTGAACTGGTTCACGGACACAATGAGAGAGTAAATGTCGGGTCTTTTGTCAAGGGAATTAAGTTCTTTTATGATCTGACAAGAAAATTATGTGTTTGATGTTTTAAATTTTTTAACAACATAAAAAGGATGTTTAATGAGTAAAAAAGACGATGTGCGTCTGACAGCATATGCTGAAAGAGCTGGCTGAGCCTCCAAACTTAGTCCAGGGTTCCTGGACAATATGCTTTGCGGAATAACCTTGCATAAGAGTCCAAATCTTATAATAGGACTTGAATCGCCTGATGATGCTGCTGTTTATAAGATTAATGATACTGTGGCAATAGTCCAGACCGTGGATTTTTTCACCCCGATTGTAGATGATCCGTATCTGTTCGGACAAATAGCTGCCGCAAATTCAATCAGTGATATCTATGCCATGGGAGGAGAACCTGTCACGGCAATGAACCTGGTGGGATTTCCTTCCGGCAAACTTGACAGCTCTGTTTTAAAAGATATTCTTCGAGGAGGGTCTGATAAAATGGCTGAAGCAGGGGTTTGTCTTGTGGGCGGTCACAGTATTGAGGATCATGAGATAAAATATGGTCTTTCTGTTACAGGCTTTGTACATCCGGATAAGATACTTGCAAAAGGAGGCGCTAGAACAGGTGATGGTATCTTTCTCACAAAGACGCTTGGGGTCGGGATAATTTCCACGGCTTTAAAAGGCGGAGCAGCAAGTGAAACGGCTGCACAGAAAGCGGCAGATTCAATGTCTCAGCTTAACAAGGCTGCCGGAGAGGCTGTTCGGGAAATAGGGGCTAACGCATGTACTGACATTACAGGTTATGGGCTTATCGGTCACGCACTGGAGGTTGCCAGGGCCAGCAATAAAACGCTCAGGTTAAATTCTCTTTCAATCCCCTGTTTTGAAGAAGCTTTAGAATATGCATCAGGAGGTTTTGTTCCTGGGGGTGCGCACAATAATAGAAATTTTTATCAGGCAGATGTTTTATGTGAGGGAGAAATAGCTTCTGAACGGATGGATGTCTATTATGATCCCCAAACATCGGGAGGGCTTCTTGTTACCCTTGACCTGTCAAAAAAAGAAAGCTTTATGAATCTTTGTAAAGAAAAAGGGGTTCCTGTTTTTCATATTGGCGAAGTCCTTGGGGATTCTTCAGGAAATATAATTTTAGAGGGTTAGCTGAGTTGTTAAATAAAATAGGGGCTTTTTTTGCCGATGTCTTATATTAATATTGAAGTTCACTAGGCAAGAAAGAGAAGCTAAAGGACGTTTTCGTAAAGACTTTAAGGTCCTGGGAATGAATCCTGAATTTAAAGAAGAAAAAGCCTATCTTGTTTAATTAAACAGACAGGAGTCTGATATGGTGTAACCAAAAGTAGCAGTTCTGGTTTTGCCAGTTGCTGCATAGTGTTTGTTGTTGCTTTTAAAACTAAAAACAGGAGTAGCATCTTACATGGAGTTACCTCTTTTTTCCTCTTATCTGCTTGACAGTTGAGAGAGCTTTATTAAATAGCTTAAAATCAAGACAATAGTGTATAAAATTGCCTTTAGAAAATGTTGAAAGTATCGTGGTTGTCTTAAATTTAATCGGCCTGATTTTTATTAATTAAAGACTTGGCCTGTTTTGATCATGAGTGCTTGTTTTTGTTAAAATTTTTCCGTATAAAACCAAGCTAAGCTTGACTTTTCTGCACTTGACTGAAGTGACATGATATCATAGGAGGCCTCCTCCTAACCGTAGCATATTCAAAATTTTTTTATATCATGGCACCACTTGAAAAAAATTTTTGTATGCTGCCTTTTTAGCTTTTTTTAGTTTATAAGATAAACACACTGTTTATTGAGCCGGCAGCCCCTGGGAATATGAATATATAGAATCTTTCAACGCCAATCTTGGAGATTTCTTGCTTAAAAGAGTGGTTTTTGATATATTATATAAGACCAAGTGTTGATTGAACACGGGAAGCAGGAATACAAAACGGTATACGTCCAGAAGGGCTAAAGCAACAAACGCTTTCTCATAAATAGTGGCACAACTAAGCGGGGCAGATAGTTAATGCGATCTGTCTTATGTTGTCTTTAAATATAAGACAAAAATAATCAATTCGATTTTCCCTAGTAAAATAAAAAATCTAGCCCGTAATAACTCAAAAGAAGGGTATACAATGTCAGAGACAGTAAGAAAATTACGTGAATATATTTTTGACAACTTTCTTTTCACTGAAGACGAAAATGCTTTGGGAAACGACGATTCTTTTATGGAAAAAGGGATTATTGACTCCACCGGAATCCTTGAAGTGATAAAGTTTATTGAAGAGGATTTCGGCATTACGGTAGAGGATGCAGAAATGATTCCTGAAAATCTTGACAGTATTAATAATGTATCTGCCTTTATACAACGAAAGAAAGCATAATGTATGCGGTTGAAATCTTGGCAAACATAATTCAAATGCATATTATTCGGACTGAAAAAATCGGGGCTAAGACTTAATTTTATTTTTCTATTTTTTAACGGAGGCCACACCCTTTTTCACAACTGGGATTTAAAACAACCAAAACTTTTGTTTTTTTAATATGCAACTTTAGTTGACATCATATGCTCATTCAAGAATATCTGTTCAATTCTGCGGAACGGTTCCCTGACAAAGTCGCCATTAGCCATGTTGGCAGAGAAACAACATATGGTGAAATTCTCCAACAAGCCCACTCTGTTTCACAGTGGTTAATCAAAAGGAATCTGAAGCCGGGTGACCGGGTGGCCATTCTGATTGATGATCCGTCTGAATATGTTATCGCCTACTTCAGTATTCTGATGGCAGGGGGGGTTGTCGTTGCACTGAACACCCAGACCTCCAGCCGGACACTGAAGTATATTTTTAATGATTGCCGGATTTCAATCGCTCTTTCCCATATAAAGTTCATTAAATATATTCGGGAATGCGCTGACGAAGTTTCGGATTTGCGTCTGTTGGCTCTACTTGGATATAAAAAAGATCCCCTTCAAGATTTACCATTTACGTGTGCAGATTTAAAAGAGGCCCAGAACTTTTCCTCGCAAGACAGTATGCCACATCCTGCTTTTTCAGATTCAGATATTTCTCAAATTATTTATACTTCAGGCACAACAAGTAAGCCTAAAGGTGTGATGCTTCGCCATTCTAATCTTGAAGCCAATACCCGTTCAATTACTGAGTACCTTAAGCTTGGTCCGGATGAACGCCACATGGTTGTTTTGCCTTTCTTTTATTCATTTGGCAACTCAGTTTTGCTTACGCATTTTGCCGCAGGCGCTACGCTGGTTGTTCACCAAAGTTTTCTCTATCCAAAGGTAGTTCTGGACATGATGGTCAACCAAAAAGTGACCGGGTTTTCAGGTGTTCCTTCAACCTATGCTATTCTTCTCAATCGCTCTCCCATCCGTGACTACACCTTTCCGCAGTTAAGATATCTGGCCCAGGCAGGCGGAGCGATGTCACCAAAGTTGGCCATGGAATTAAAACATATACTCCCGGATGTTGATATTTATATTATGTATGGTCAAACAGAAGCATCTGCGCGCCTCTCATATCTTGCCCCTGGGGATCTTTTCCGGAAGGCTGGCTCTATCGGCAAGGCGATTCCAGACGTTACTTTGCAGGTTCTCGGCAAACAGGGCGTGCCTGTAAAAGTCGGTGAAACAGGAGAAATCGTGGCCCGGGGAAAAAACATTATGGCCGGCTACTGGAATGACCAGACAAAAACGAAACAGGTTCTCAAAAAAGAAGGGCTCTGGACCGGTGATCTCGCCCGGATTGATGAAGAGGGGTT
>JAHEEI010000192.1 GCA_024640785.1 Pseudomonadota bacterium | reverse complement strand
CGTATATAAGCTCGCAGCTAATTTTATCCGTCTCTGGATTACGATGTTTCGTGACGCAGAACAGGGCGACCAAACATTAAAGGAAAGCCAGTCTGAGCGCTTAAAGGCTAAAAACGCGGGTTCGAAAAATTCTGATAGAATGGGAAAAGTTCTGCTTGGTGCTTATGGTAAAGAAACGTTCGGGAAGTTTTTTAAAGCCATGTCTTGAGTTAAGACCAGATTTTTATTGATTTGATTCATATGAGTTGCTCATGAAAAATGTAGTTATAACCGGGAGCACAAAGGGAATCGGCCTTGGATTGGCAAAAGAGTTCTTGAAAAGTTCATGTACGGTTTTTATCAGTGGACGCAATAAAGACCGCTTAGAGCATGAACTTGTTGATCTGAAAAATACCTTTGGTAAAGAAAAAGTTGCCGGTGGTCACTATGATGTTTCCGACTATGCTCAAGTGAGTTCTTTGTGGAATACGGCAGTTAAAGAATTTGGTTCTGTTGATGTCTGGATTAATAATGCCGGGATCGACAACAGTATTCTGCCGTACTGGGAGTTGGACAGTTCTGAAATCGGTCCGGTTGTTAATACGAATTTAACCGGTATGATGTATGGATCTCATGTAGCTTTAAAGGGGATGATAGCCCAAGGGTCTGGCCAGATTTATAATGTTGACGGTTACGGCAGCAACGATATGATGCGGACCGGTTTTACTGTCTATGGTTCGACTAAAAGAGCGTTGCGCTATTTTACCGAATCCCTCACCAAAGAAGCCGATGGCCTGTCTGTTCAGATCGGCCGCATCAGCCCCGGAATGGTTCTGACAGATCTCATGATCGACGGATTGCGCAAGCTGCCCACGGAGCAATTGGAAGCCATTAAGGCTATCTATAACATTATGGCCGATTCGGTCGAGACCGTAACCTCCTTTCTTGTGGAAGGCATTTTAGCCAACACTGAAACCGGTGCGAAAATATCGTGGCTGACTGAAGAGAAGATTCAAGAGCGTTTTAGTTCAGAGGAATACCTAGGCAGAGATTTGTTCAGCAGATACGGCCTGTGACCAATAATCGGGAGTAGGCAGCATGAAATCAAATATTTTTAAGGGCATTATCGCCATTTTGTTTTGTGCAGGAGTATGTGTAATGGTTTTTGAATTCTTTATCAAAAGCCTTCCTGCTATGCCAAAGGCGCTGGAAGCCCTTATGTCTGATGAAACGGTTACTTATGCAGAGGTCAGGCTGCCGGAATCATTAATTAACCCCTTTTATGATTTGTTTATTCCGGTCGGCAGAAATCCGACCAAAGGTTTTATCATTTATCCGGGAGGTTTGGTTGATCCGCATGGTTATGCGCCTCTTGCCCGTGCCATTGCCTCCAAAGGATTTCTGACCGTTATTGTACATATGCCCTTTGATCTGGCTTTTTTAGGCATGAAGCGGGCCGGCCGATTGATACCGGAATTTGAAAGCATTACTGCATGGGTTGTTGGTGGGCATTCTCTGGGTGGGGTGGCTGCCTGTGCCTATGCAGGAGACTTTGCGGACAAAATTGAAGGTGTGGTTCTGTGGGCGGCCTATCCCTCAGAAATCTTTCGAATTGAAAATAAAGACCTGGCAGTTCTTTCCATTTATGGAACAGAGGACGGTCTGACAACGTTGGATAAAATTGAAGCCTCTCGGCAGCACCTGCCGGAAGGGACTCGCTTTGTCGCTATTGAAGGCGGCAATCATACCCAGTTTGGCTGGTACGGAGATAACGGTGCGCTCCAGAAGGGAGACAAACCGGCCGCTATCATTCATGAGGAGCAGCACAACCAGATCATTACGGAAACAGCTTCTTTTCTTGAAGGATTGTAAAGAAAGGTAAAGCTGATAGCTTTAAAATAATTGTTTATTTTGGTTTTTAGTAAAGGTTTTTTATTATGATACCGCGTCATAAAATATTTCACATCGCACTTTTCCTGCTTATTTTCTTAAAATTTTTAGGCAGCTCTTTTGAAGAGAGTATGAATTATGAACATATTAAAAAAAGTTTTATCGTAAATAAAACATTGGGATGTTCTGATAAAGATTTCAAAACCAAATCTTTATATGTTTCTGATAAACATTATGTTGATTTTATTTTAAAAAGAACCAGTGTAGAAAATCATTTACACCTTTTCTCATCTAATCTTATTCCAAAAAACTTGATCCCGCTTTCATCAAGACTTCTATTATGAGGTTGTTATTGTCAGTCAGCTAGTTTTATGGTCGGGGGCAACATTTAAAATATGCATCCCCTGTCTGCTCAGTTCTTGTCAAACTTAAATATGGAGATCAGTATAATGAAAAAAAATTTTTTCTTTAAGAGATTAAAATTATTCTTAAGAAGTAAACAGAGTATTTATATTTTATGTTTTTTGATTTTATTTCCTTTAAGTTCCTATGCAGCAGAATCTGTAAATAATGACGCATTGATTGTTTATTATTCACGTACGGGCAAGAGCAAAGTTGTATGTGATACAATCATGAGAAATTATTGTGTTGATACTCTGGAGATCAAAGATTTAAAAGACAGGTCAGGTGCTTGGGGGTTTATGGGTGCGGCATTTGATAATGCATTTGGCCGTTATACGGATATCGAACCTAAACATCCGGGTCTGACCAAATATTCTCTGATTATTTTAGTAAGTCCAATCTGGAACTGGAAGCTGAGTGCGCCTATTAGAACCTTTCTTAAGGATAACAGCCTTAAGAACAAAAAACTTGTGGTGTTCACCACGGCAAATATTGACATAAAAAAATATGACAAGTTTAAAGATGATGCTCCCTTTATCAAAAGGTTTCTCAGGGACTATCTTCGGAAAAGCAGTAAGGGGATGCGTTTATTAGCGGTGGATTCAGGAGCTGAAATAATAAGCCATTATCATGTTGAAACAAAAAATATCACCGAAAAACAGATAAGAGACCAAACATTGGAACACTTTGCTGACCTAGAGATATATACTGATCTCAAACGATGTAATCCGTAGCCATTGTACGTAGTTGAAATGCTGAAAGAAATGAAAGGAATAAAGAAATGAAAAAGTTTTTAATTATTCTGGTTATGGCACCTGTTATTATTATGGTTGGATTTTGGGGTCTGAGTAAATACAAGAACCGAAGATTAATGCCGGACTATTTTGAAACTCATTATAAAACTCAGGATACGGTACCGGTGGGTAAGGTCGGTATATTTGTTCCAGGCCTGGTAGTTCCTCCCACCTATGAAAAAGGACGAGAATTTTTTTATAATGTTACCTTTAAAATTTACAATAATATTATTCCGTGGCCTTTCAGGCTTTTTGCTTACATGGATAAAGGGGTTGCCTTGCTCGATCCGGTAAGGTTCCATGAGCATGAAGAGTTTGTGCCTACCCGTTTAATGGATGAGACTGGAAGTGAAACAGATAAAGACGGTGTGCCTTATATTAAGAAATATAAAAACGGTGAAGTTGAATGGGTGCCGCCTTCAAAGCGAATTTACCTGGATCATGGATACTTTCGTTATAAAGGCAGAAAAGCCGGCTATCCATCGATGACGGACAAAACCCTGGTGAAAGCCCGGATCTGGTATTACGACAAAGGGATCAAACAGAAAAAACTGCCGCATTGGGATGGAACGTTTAATGTCATAGATGCGGCATTTAATAAGATTAAAGAAAAATATAAAGATGTTGAGGTTAATGCTGGATGCAGTGTTTTATATGATGATATGAAAACCAGGCTCTGGGAAATGCTGGATGCGGGCTGTGATACAATCGTTCTGGGTGCTCCCATGCCTATCTATTCTCATTTTGAAGAGTTTAATTCCTCATTTTATCACAGTATAGGATACATTGAGGAATGGGAGCACGCGCATCCCGGTAAAAAAATTAAAGTCATTATGGCTAAGCCGATGGGTGAATTTCAGCCCATGAGACAGGCTTTTCTGGAAATGCTTAAGGATCGCCTGGACACCCTGCCGGAAGGTTCTGACGTAAGGGTTGCGGTTACAGCTCATGGTATGCCATGGGATCATTTTCCATGGGAGGCGTGGCTGAAACTGGCACCGGTTTACAGGGATATCCTGCATGAGGAGGTGAAGGCGCTTCTAAAGAATTATAAATTCGGCAGAGCGGATACGGTGATTTGTCAGGATGAGTTCGCCGGTCCGGTCTGGGACAAAGAGAATAAGTATCTTTCAACCAATGAAGCCTACTGGGACGCAATTAATGACGGATATGACTATGTTATCGGTCTGCCCATTGAGTTCTGGGCTGAGAATTCGGACACCCTTTTTCATCATGCGCTGAAAAACTTCCATGGTTTTGATCAATATGATGTTTATGAACAAATTGACTATCCGGACTGGTCGGTTCCCTACACACAGACTATGACTCAGGGTAAAACCAGGGTTATCTATAATGGCGTGCCGGTGGGAAAATACCAGCATTACGTGATTGACGCTCTTTACCAGTCTATTGATTCTATTTTGGCTCAAGGTAATACCGCTGGCAATTAAAATTCATATGTAATTATCCATATAGGTAATAAGGGGAACGAACAT
>JAHEEI010000191.1 GCA_024640785.1 Pseudomonadota bacterium | reverse complement strand
CAGATATGGGTTTCACTATTAAGGCAACTCAGGGAACCCATGATTTTTTTAACCAGAACAATATAAAATCAGAACTGGTAAACAAGATGCATGATAAGCGCCCGAATGTCGCGGATATTATCACTGACGGTGTTATACAGCTGGTAATTAATACACCTCGCGGTAAAGCAAGTAAGGTGGATGATTCATACATTCGGAAAGCAGCGATCAGAAACAAGATTCCGTATGTGACCACCGTGGCAGCAGCTCTGGCAGCCGCAAAAGGGATAGAGGCATTTAAAGACAAACCGACTGAACTTAAATCTCTTCAAGAATATCACAAGGAGTTGTAATTTATTTGATTAATTAACGTTTTCTGAGAAAGGTAAAAATATGGGTGGGTTTTTTGGAGTGGCATCAAAAAATGATTGTGTGCCGACACTTTTTTACGGTACGGACTATCATTCGCATCTGGGTACCAAAAGAGGCGGGCTGACGACCTTAAGTGACAGCAGCTTTATAAGGTTTATTCATGATATTACCAATTCACCGTTTAGAAGTAAGTTTGAGGATGATATTGCCAGGATGATCGGAAATCTGGGAATAGGCATCATCAGTGATTATGAAGATCAGCCTCTTATTATTGGCTCTCATCTTGGGCATTATTCCATCGTTACGGTGGGGGTTATAAAAAATGCTGAGGAGATAGCAAAGAAGGCCTTTAAAATGAGTGGCGTTCACTTTTCCGAGATGACCGGAAACGAGATAAACCCAACAGAACTGGTCGCAACCCTTATTGATCAAGAGGACAGTTTCGAGGCGGGGATCAAGAATGCTCAGGAACAGATAGAAGGATCCTGTTCGATTCTTCTGTTAACCCGTGAGGGTATTTATGCTTCCCGTGACAGGCTTGGACGTACACCTGTAATTATAGGCAAGAGTGAGGATGGATATGCGGTTACTATGGAAACCTGCGCACTCCCCAATCTTGGTTTTAATGTTGAAAAGGAACTGGGGCCAGGAGAAACTGTCTTAATGACTGCTGAAGGAATTGAACAGAAGACCGCTCCCGGAGAAAAAATGCAGATGTGTGCCTTCCTGTGGGTTTATTACGGGTATCCGGCATCCAGTTATGAAGGGATTAATGTAGAAACATCACGCTACAAATGTGGCGCGGCTCTGGCAGAAAATGATGATGTTGTGGTTGACATTGTCGCGGGGATTCCGGATTCAGGAACAGCCCATGCCATCGGATATGCAGCTAAAGCAAAGGTAAGATACAGCCGGCCTTTTGTGAAGTATACACCTACCTGGCCCAGAAGTTTTATGCCCCAGCAGCAGAATATCAGGGACCTAGTTGCCAAGATGAAACTTATCCCGATTAAAGAAATTACCCAGGGGAAGAGAATCCTGTTCTGCGATGACTCGATTGTCCGAGGGACACAGCTCAGGGATACCCTGGGACGTGTTTATGATTACGGTGCGAAAGAGATCCATATGAGACCGGCATGTCCTACCCTGATCTATGGATGCAAGTTTCTTAATTTTTCCCGTTCACGGTCTGAGATGGATTTGGCCGGAAGAAAAGCCATACAGGAGCTTGAGGGTGATAATGTTTCAAATGTTAAAGAATATGCGGATCCTGATTCTGATAAATGCCAGGCCATGGTCAAAAAGATTGGTGACAAAATGGGCGTTACATCGCTCAAGTTTCAAAGGCTGGACGATATGATCCGCGCAATTGGCATGCCTAAGGAGAAGATGTGTACATATTGCTGGACAGGTAAAACTTTGTGAACAGGCCAAATTTAAAAGGGCCCGTTAAAAAACGAGCCCTTTTAAATTCTAATTAAAGACTAGCCTTTGAGTTTATTTAGTTGCATAACAACCTTTTGTAATTATCAAAGAATTGTATATCAATATTTTAACAAAGTATTGGTTATTGAGTAACACTAATACTTACCAGATAGATCAGTACAACAAAGATAAATGCAGATATTGTCAGATTTCTAAAATTAGATATTTTAGCATTGTTTATTATTGAGTCTCTTATTTTGTTTTTCATATTAATTCTCCCTTCCTTAACAAAAGTTAACCCTTCACATGTGACCGGTTCAGGATGTTTCCAGGCATAACTGTCAAATTAAAATTATCAGCCAAACGGCTGCTATGAAGGTCTACCTCCCTGTCGATTGATATGTTTCACTTTCGGTTTTAAATGAAATTTCGAGCAATTTTTTTTGCCTGTTCGTGCATTATTCCTTTGTCTATTGTTGCGGTCTTTTTGTATTTGCGACTCATCTGAAGAAGCTCTGCTGGTGAATTCTTCCAGGACGCAGTGTTTCAAACGGTCTCCAAGTATCCTCTTAATTGAGCTTGCCGGCCCATTATCGCTTCCGGTTACAAAAGTAAAGGCATCTCCGGTTTCACTGGCGCGGCCTGTTCGGCCGATTCTGTGCGTATAGGCATCCACGGTATCCGGAATATCATAATTGATCACATGCGAAACGCCCTGTACATCTATTCCCCGGGCAGCAACATCTGTTGCTACCAGAATCTTATACTTCCCCCGGCCAAAACCTTCCAAGGCTTTCCGTCGGTTGTTTTGTGTCAGATTGCCATGCAGAGCTGTGGCTTCATATCCGGACCTGTCCAGATGCTGTGCAACAAGTTTTGCACGTATTTTAGTTCGGGTAAAAACCAGAACCGGACCGATATCATGATTTTTGAGAATGTTTTTTAAAAGATCATTTTTGCGGTCTGTCCCTACCGGATAAAATGAATGGCATACAGAAGATACCGGCGCTATATGTCCGATCTTAACCGTAACAGGATCTGTAAGGACTTTATCCGCTAAAATTCTTATATCCTTTGGCATGGTTGCGGAGAACATCAGGGTCTGTCTCTTTGAAGGCAGATTTGCGACTATCTTTTTAATGTCCGGCAAAAATCCCATGTCAAACATATGATCAGCTTCATCCAGAACCAGGACATCAACCTGTGATACATCAATGGTTCCCCGGTTTATGTGGTCCAGAAGTCGTCCGGGACAGGCTGTAATGATATTTGCGCCCTTTTTAAGAGCTGTTATCTGTGAACGTATATTTACCCCCCCATATATGCTTAGCCCTTTCACCCCGGTTCGTTGTCCAAGCTGTGCGATTACCTTGTTTGTCTGTTCAGTTAGTTCCCGAGTCGGAGCTATGATCAGGGCACGGACATTTTTTTTAGGTTCCCGGATCAGGCGCTGAAGAATCGGCAGTACAAATGCAGCAGTTTTTCCGGTACCGGTCTGGGCAAGGCCCATGACATCTTTACCGTCCATTATAGGCTGTATTGATTGTGCCTGTATCGGCGTAGGTTCGGTATATCCCTGTGACGCAATATTGGCAAGTATTTTATTGTGTAAATAAAACTTATTAAAACTCATTATTTTTATTCTTTCTTAAATTGTTACTCTTTGTTTTTGTTTTTATTTTTGTCAATTGATCTTATGGATTCTATGTGTCTATCTACTGCTTTTCACCTGGCTCTCTATTTTTCTTTGTTTTATGTATGGAGTCGATTCAATAAAAAAGCCCATGAGATCTTATTATTAATCCCATGGGCTTTTATTTAAAACTTGTTGGATTTAAAATAGTCTTTACTGCTACTGAAGTATTTTTCAGTACAAAAATAATACACTATAGTTATCTAGATGTCAACCAATAATGTTTTTATTAGGTTTGAAGTAATTCTAGAGATATTTAAATTTACCCTTTTTCTCAAGCTCATCAACAACTTTCCGTACATCCTGTACTTTGTCTTTACTGCAGATTAAAAGAGCATCATCTGTTTCAACCACATATACATCCTTCATGCCCACAATGGCTGTCAGCTTGTTTTTGTTGTATACCAGAGAATCACTGGAATCAACCGAGATAATATCACCTATAAGTACATTGTTGTCTTTGTCTTTTTCTGAGATAGCATGAATTGCTGTCCAGCTTCCGATATCATTCCAACCAAAATCTCCTTTAACCGTTAAAACAGAGTCAGCCTTTTCAAGAACACCGTAATCAATTGATATGGATTCAATTTTCTCATATGCCTGTTTCAAAAAAATGTCAAAATCAGGTTTATCAAAACAGTCTGAGATATTCATGATTTCTTTATATATCTCAGGAAGAAAAAGTTCAATGTTCTTAAGTATGGTTTCAACCTTCCAGACAAACATTCCACTGTTCCACAGATAATTACCTTTTGCGAGGTAGTCCATGGCTTTATTAATGTCAGGTTTTTCATGATAACTGATTACGTTATATGCGTTGTTTGAAGGTGACAGGCTTTCTTCATCAAACTCAATATAGCCGTAACCGGTTTCAGGTCTGTCAGGAGAAATGCCGATAGTTACCAGTGAATTGCTTTCTAAAGCCACTTGGCCAGCCCTTGAAATACAGTCGCAAAAACCTTTATTGTCACCCATATAATGATCAGCCGGCAGAACAGCCATAATCGCATCAGGATTATTTTTTGTGATTCTTACTGCAGCCAGGCAAATGCAGGGTGCCGTGTTTCTGCCGAAGGGTTCAGCAATTATATTACTTTC
>JAHEEI010000050.1 GCA_024640785.1 Pseudomonadota bacterium | reverse complement strand
TGATGCTGAAAAAGTTAAACTGAATAATTCATCCTGTCAGGTTTACATGGGGATAAAAGAGGGTGAGACTATTGATGATATCGGCGACCTTATTTTTACATCAGAGGAGCCAACCTTTATTCCCTCATCACTTCTAGACAAGGATACTAAAAGCAGGACCTTCTCAATATATTATCCAAGAATAAGACCCGGCAGTAACAGGTATTCGATTGTATCATCAACCAATGCGCTGTATGATCACTGGGTTAATTTATCAGATTCTGACTACGCGAAACAGAAGAATAATCTCTGCCGGGTGACCCTAGACTGCTTGGAGAAGTTTCTCCCCGGGATTAGAAATAAACTTGATTTTATTGAGGCTTCAACTCCGCGTACATTTGAGAGATATACGTTACATTTAGGCGGAGCATCTTTCGGAACAAAGTTCGAAGGTCTTAAGGTCAGTATGGATATAGATAAACAGGTAGGTGGACTCTTTCATACCGGTTCTGTCGGTATCATCATGTCCGGTTGGCTGGGCGCTGCAAATTACGGTGTGATAACCGCAAACAATGTGGATAAGTACCTTAACTAAACCAGAAGACTGATAGTCAGCTGCTTTGGAATTGTTGAATAGATGAATAAACAAACTGATGAACATTAAATACGACTTTACAGGAAAACTTGTAATTGTTTCCGGCGGCACCAAGGGCATTGGTAAGTCTCTGGCGGAGGCATTTACAGCAAGCGGCGCAAGAGTAATTGTAACTTATTCATCTGATGATATCGCTGCACAAAACTTTATAAACTCAGACAGTACCGGTTTTCTTGAGGCGGTTAAATTCGACGTGTCTTCATATGTAGAGGCTGAGGATTTTTTCAATGACCTTGAAGAAAAGAAGCTTGCTGTTGATGTCTTAATCAATAATGCCGGTGTCCGGCATGACGCTGTGCTGGGTATGATGAAAAAGGATGAGTGGAGCCGGGTTCTTGATATAAATCTTACCGGCACATATAACATGTGCAAATTTGCAGTTTTAAATATGATGAAACATCGGTTTGGCAGAATAATTAATATTACCTCACCGGGAAGAAATTACGGTTTTGAGGGACAGGCAAATTACTCTGCATCAAAAGCCGGTATAGTTGGTCTTTCAAGGAGTCTTTCTAAAGAGGTGGCAAAAAGGAAAATTACAGTTAATTGTGTTTCTCCCGGTTTTATTGAAACAGAATTGATTGACCCTCTCCCGGACGCGCTTAAAAAAGAGTATCTTAAAATGATACCTTTAAGAAGATTCGGCACAGCCTCTGAAGTCTCTCCGCTAGTTCTCTTTCTGGCATCTGTTGAGGCTTCATATATAACCGGTTCGGTTTTTGATGTTGACGGAGGTCTTTAATGAAAGCGTTTAAAGATCTGATCCCGCACCGCTATCCATTCCTTTTTGTTGACAGGGTGCTTGAACAGTCTGAACATAAAATAAAAGCAGAGCGCATTGTGAGAGCTGACGAGTTCTATTTTAAGGGACATTATCCCGGAAATCCGATACTGCCCGGTGTTCTTTTATGTGAATCAATCTTTCAGGCAGGAGCTATTTTGATGTCATCATTTGCAGACCTTCCCACTGGTGGTGTGCCGGTAGTTACGAGAGCAGATAAAATTAAATTTAAAAAGATGGTTCGACCCGGCGATGTCTTAACAATCTTGGTAGAATTCACTGAAAGGATGGGGCCCGCGTACTGTTTTAATGGAAAAACATTGGTTGGCGGTAAGGTCTCATCATCATGTGAGTTTATGTGCGCACTTGTAAGCGAGGGCTAAAATGGATTATTTTGATGTAAAAGACAAAAAATATTTGGTTTTTGGAGTCGCAAACAAAAAGAGTGTAGCATACTTTATTGCTAGGAGTCTTGTTCGTCTCGGGGCAGAGGTAATCCTTTCTGTTTTAAATAATGAGGTTAAAGAAAAAATTGAAAAAATGTTTCCCGGAGTTTGTGTTTATACCTGTGACCTTGAAAAAGAAAATGATATTAAGGAATTACGGCTGAAGATTACTTCTGATAACAATGAACTTGTTATAAACGGTATTGTCCATTCAGTTGCTTTTGCGAACTTTTCAAACGGACCAGTGCCTTTTTTTGAGACCGAAAAGAAAGATTTCCTTCAGGCAGTAGATATCTCCTGTTTTTCTTTGGTCAGTATTGTCAAGGAATTTAAGGACATGATGGATCCGCTTGCATCTGTTGTTACTATTTCCATATCTTCAACAAGAATGGCCTCGGAAAATTATGGTTATATGGGCCCTGTGAAAGCAGCACTGGAATCAACTCTGGCTTTTCTTGCAAAGTCATTCAGCTCTTTTTCAGAAGTCAGGTTTAATGCGGTCTGTTCCGGTCTTTTAAAAACAACAGCATCTGCTGGAATTCCGTGTTATATCGACAGTTATCTTTATGCTGAAAAAGCGACTTTGAGGCATAAAGCATTAAAGACTCAGGAAGTAGCTGATACCGCACTATTCTTGCTGAGTCCCCGGTCGAGCGGTATTAATGCTCAACGGATAATTGTTGATGCCGGTATGGAAATAAACTATTTTGATAAAGATATAATAAGCTCATCAGGGGTATAACATCTGTAAATCCTGTCGATTTCATTATGGAAAATCCCTTTTTATATTTTATTAGATAATCAGTTTCTACAGCTTTTCCAGGATCCCTTAATCCCTTGATATAGCTTTCCAGAGAATTTACTCAAATATCTTCAGTAATTATTGCCCCCTAATTTTTTAATGCTATTTATGATAAGTATGGTACGAGGATATTATATATTTTTGAGTTCATTGATGGATTTGTTGATACACAATAAATATGGTTTTAAACCTGTACTTACTCTTACAATAGACAGAGAATATTTTTTAAAAGGGGAGGCTTCGGGAGAGATTTATTCTTCAATTGAAGATGAAGACAGAGATGAGCCGAATGATAAAGAACGGCTTATATTGTGTGCTGAGTGTTCACAGGCCATAACTGGTGATTCTGAACGTATTGAAGTCAATGGCTCACACGAACATACTTTTATAAATCCTTGTGGACTTATCTTTCAAATTGGATGTTTTTGCAGAGTTTTCGGGACTAATATTTCTGTTGAAGCAACTGAGCAGTGGAGCTGGTTTAAAGGTTACAGCTGGAGAATTGTCTGTTGCGCCAGATGCGGTACGCATCTTGGCTGGGCATACATGTCACGTGGTGGAAAAAGATTTTTCGGGATGATATTAAGCAGGCTTTCAAGACTTAATTGACTTATTAAATTAAGTGCCAAATTCCTGTTTATACTATTTCCTAGGGACTAAGAAAATTCATTTTATTATTAGATGACTTTATTTTGTGTAATATGGTTGGCTTAAGTTGACTTATCCTTTACCTGGGAACGCCAAAACCTTTCCAACCTCCTTGAGGGTATGTTCTGTCAGAAGTCCTATTCCCAATTTTAATCGAAGGGATCTTCTTTTTAAGTGGAGTATTTTTATTTAAATATTATCTATGATAAACTAATTGATAAAGACTTGTTGCACTTAGAGTAAATTATAATATAAAGTTATAATTTACTGAAATAACTTATATTATAGGATTTAAAATCTGAAACCAGACTGTGCAGATAGTATTTTGAACTGAATTTACTAATTATTTAAAAATAGTATAATCGTTAGACAGGATAACAAGCAGAAGTAATTTAAATATTTATTATTATAAAACTTGGAAGAAGATATTTTATTAAAACGTATATTTGTCTTCAAAAAGTAGACAGTTTATATTGTCAAAAGCATTTACTGTTAGACAATATTGCTTCTGAAAACTTTAGAAGCTACCTAAAAGGAAGCTTTTAAAGTTTTATTTGTTTTAGTTAATTAATATGTTTTAAGTAATCATTCTTAAAATGTCTCATTGTGGACAGGATTGGAGCGGGTGCGGTTTTACCAAGGGCACATGCTGAAAGTTTGGTCATAGGGTCTGCCATTTCCTCCAGGATCTTTAAATCTTTTTTCTTTCCATGACCCTTGAGTATTTTTTCCAGAATGTCGCTCATTCGACTCACACCTTCTCTGCATGGCGTGCATTTCCCACATGATTCTTCAACAAAAAAGTCAGTGAAATATTTGGCTATTTCCGCCATATCAGTGTCTTCATCCATTATAACCATCCCGCCTGAGCCCAGCATTGATCCGGCTTTAGTCAGCTCGTCATAATCAACGGTTAGTTTGGCATCTTTTGCAGGCAGGACACCGCCTGACGGACCACCTGTCTGGATTCCTTTGAGTTTTTTACCGTTTGCCAGTCCGCCACCAATTTTATTGATTATTTCATTGATGGGTGTTCCCATATCAACTTCGATCATTCCAGCCTGTGCAATATTACCTGTTAGAGAAAGGACTTTAGTGCCGGTTGATTTTGAGGAACCTATTTTCTTGTACCAGCTGCTTCCTTTTAGGATGATTAATGGGATATTTGCCCATGACTCAACATTATTTATACAGGTAGGTTTGCCGAAAAGACCTTTAATTGTTGGAAATGGCGGTCTCTGTTTTGGTTCACCAATTTTACCTTCTAAACATGCAATTAATGAAGTTTCCTCGCCGCAGACGAAACGTCCTCCACCTTCTTTTACCTTTATGTTCATGCTGAATTTACTTCCGAGAATATTTTTACCGAGAAGTCCTGCTTCTTCAGCATCAGCAACTGCTTTCTTGAATCTGGTTAAAGCAATGCGGTAATTGTCTCTGATATATACATATGTGGATTGAGCACCTAAAGCGTAACCGCCGATGATAAGGCCTTCAAGTACTGAATGGGGATCAGATTCCAGAAAGCTTCTATGCATTCCAATTCCGGGTTCACCTTCACTCACGTTGCAAATTAAATATTTTTCATTACTTTTAGAATCTTTACAGCTTTTCCATTTAAGTCCTACAGGGAAACCTCCACCTCCACGTCCGCGAAGGCCTGATTTTGTTACTTCTTCAATGATTTGATCAGGTTTCATGGACATTGCTTTTTCAAGTGCTTCATAACCTCCTGATGCGATATACTCATTAATATTTTCGGGGTCAATATTCCCTGCATTTCTAAGTATGAGTCTATGCTGTTTACTTAAAGATTCAACCTGATTTATCGGAGTGATATCCTTATAATTGCTAGAATCAGTTGAGTAGGTTATTTTCCCGGTTATGACATGGTCTTCTTTTTCTACGCAGGCAAAGGCAAGATCTACGACAGGATTTCCTGATTTAGCTGATTCAAGCAACCTTGGCACATCTGTTTCCTTTACATTGGTATAAATCACTTTTGGTTTCCCAGGTGCCTGAATTTCTACTACGGGCTCCATATAGCAGAGACCTTTACAGCCTACCTTTACTAGGGTGGCATTGATGTTTCTTGATTTAAGCCCATATTCTATTGCGTTATAGATTAAATCAGCACCCTTTGCAATGTTGCAGGTGGATGATCCGACGTTGATTCTTACGTTATCTGGAAATAACAGTGCCTGACCTTTATCTTTAGCGATTTTTAAGTCTATAGTTTTATTCATTTTTATATTATTCCTTTTATTGAAAGCATATTATAATCATTATAACCTAAAGTGTATCGATAACAGATTTTGCTTCATCTCCCTTATATATTTTACCGTCGATCTCAAAAGCAGGTGAACAGTCACAGCAGCCAAGACAAAGTGTTTTTTCTACTGTTATGTCTGAACATTTACATTTGCTTTCAACCACCTCTGCAATTCTCCCTGTGTCGTTTAAGTGACAGGCAGTTCCCTTACAGATTTTAATATGATGTTTACCGGGTTTATCAAGTTTGAATGCCTTGTAAAATGTCACCATACTGTGAATCGCAGAGAGTTTAATTTCGCACTTGTTGCTTATTGCAGAAATGGCCTCGATTGGAAGATATCCGATTGCATCTTGGGTATCATGGAGAATGTACATCAGACTTTCATCGGATGTTCCGTGTCGATTAATTATTTCATCAATAATATTTATGTCAAAGTCTCCGATTTCCTTAAATTTCTTAAGTATATTACTTTTAAAAGGATCAGGAACAATCTGGTTAACAACTTCAGTTACATGGTCTTCTGTGGCGGGTGTACCTTTGCATTTTTCCAAGATAACGCCTGATAGCTTTCCTCGGAATACACCTCTCATTGCTTCCGGGACTTCGCCAAGCATTATTTCAAACATTACCTCGCTTTTACCGGACCATTCAATTTTTGGGGTTTCAGGTTCGTCCGGAAGTCCTTCCTTTTTTTTATCGATTCCGAGTGCTGCCATAAGGGCGCTTCTCTGAGGTTCAGGGAGATCCTGTTTTATCATTGCAGTAATTACTTTATTTGTTACAGGCTTATCCTTGGCCCTTGCTGCAAGCATTTCCAAAAGTTTAGGCTTGATTGCTTCACGCATTGCCTCTGGAATTGCATCAGTTAGCTTTTTAAATATTTTTTGACCGTCAGGCGTCCATTTTAAGTCAGCCATTTAATACTCCCTTTTATATATATTTCCAGTTAGAGTTCGGTTAAGCAGGACTTTTTAATGTTTATAAGCCCTTGCTGCTTTTTTCAATTAAATTAGCATAGGAATTGTTTACTAGTTCCTGTAAAGCATCTATATTTTTCTTTTTCCAGGCGGAAAATCTTCCCTGTCGGCTAAGGTAGTCGTTTACAGTTCTGGGATTATTTTCCTGTGCTGATATCCGGTAATATCCGTCGGCTATTTCATAAAGCGGAAAAACTCTTGCTTCAACTGCGATTCTTGCAAGTCTCACCGTGTTTTCAGAATCAAAATCCCAGGCAACAGGGCAGGGGCAGAGTATCTGAACAAAAGCAGATCCGGATGATTTATAGGCACTTCTTATTTTATCTATCAGGTCAAAAGGATGGCTTGGGCTTGCTGTCGCTACATATTTGCAACCATTGGCTGCTGCTATCGGAGACTGACGCTTTATGATGTTATTATTATCAATTTTATTGTCTGAACACTCATTATCAAAACAGATCTCAAGTGTCTCGCCATTTTCTTTTTCAATAGTTAAAAGAGATAATTTAGATTTATCTTTGTTTGAGCCTAGAGCCCTTTCTGGTTGCCAGGGGATATCCCATTTGGCATTTTCTATATTTACTACAATATTTTCAAGCGCTTTGTAAACCTGTCGAACGGAAAGTGCGATTCCGCATCCCTTACAGGCATTGTGACCTTTTGAGGCGAATTGTTCATTGAATGAAAGCATCTGTGCTGCGTATAAATTAAATTTATCCATTATATCTCCTCCTGCAGGCTTATTGCGCCGAACCAGCACTCTCTGTGACAGATCCCGCATCCCTTGCATGTCTTGATATCCGCGTCAAAATAACCATCTTTCTGTCGGGTTATTGAAGCATCAGGGCAGTAAATGTAGCAGAGTGCACATCTGGCGCATAGATCCTTATCCCAAACTGGGCGGAGTTCGGGTTTTGTTCCTGGTTTGTAAGGCTGGGCTTTGTCTGTTTCCAGTAAATAGCAGCCGACGTTTTCCTGTTTGAAGTTTTTGTGGCTCAACTTTATTCTCCTTATTTTTATTAAGAACAGATGATTTTCAGGTTATTGATGCTGGCTTGAACCAGTGTTCGGTTGAAAAGTCAAAGTAACTTTTACGCATTAAAAAGTCAAGTATTATTTAAATTAAGGGGTGCAGTAAACTCCTGTTATAAGGGAGCATTTAGTGTTTTTGAGGGCAGTGAGATGTCTTTAAATGAATGGTTGTGACAATATTGGTTTTATTTCTTCGGCACCTATTTTTCACCTGCCAGAACTTCTGCTACATTTAGGATATGGTTTTTTAAGTTTCGGTATGCGTTTAGCATGTTCATATAGCTGACACTGAGAAGGGGATCTGGCTTTGTCCTTGCAATATCTTCAAGATGTCGTGAGCGTTTTTCACGAAAAAGGTGTGCTATATAACTGCCGTTTGTGGTTGCATCCGCAATGATAGTATTATTTTTTTCAATAATTGCGGTATTAATTAAATTGAAATAATCTTTAATTCTGTTGTGCAGTTCAATAATATCATTATGCTCATTATCTGTTAAAGAAATTCCGCTGTTTTTTAATTTTAATTTGAGCTTAAGAATATCGGTTATCTGATCACTTATTGATTCATATTCATCTGTTATCCTGAGATGTGCGTGCGCTTCAATTACCAGCTCTCTGGTTATTTCAGCGGATATGGTACTTATAAGAAATGTTGATATCTCCTTTTGAAATATATCAATATTTTCTTCCTGTTTGAAAATATTTTTTGTTTTGTTCTCATCGGCTTCATCTGAGCTGACAACAAGTTTTAAATCATCAAATAGTTCATTAATTATCTTCCCCATGCGAAGTATCTCGTTTCGTGACTGTTCTATTACTATCATAGGTGTGTCCAGCATTCGAATGTCCAGTTTTGTCAAGTGTGGAAGCTCTTTAAAGGGTTTATCCGGTGCTATCTTTATAAGTGCTTTTGTAAGAAATGTAACAAACGGGAAAATCAGTATAACATTGGCAATATTAAATACTGTATGTGCAACAGCAATTCCTCTTAAAATATGCGGGAAAGTTTCAACACCGTCTTTAACAATAACAGTTGCAGGGTCTGCTCCTGAAAGTAAAGGGAGTATTTTTAAATAAAGGGGGAATATCGGGAGGATCCACATGACACCGATTACTTTAATTATAGTATGACCGTAAGCAGCTCTTTTCGCGTTTGTGGTTGTTCCGAGGCATGCAAGCAGGGCTGTTACAGTGGTACCTATGTTCATCCCCAGTACCAGGGCGACTGATGCGTCAAAGGTCACTACACCAGTCACGGCCATACCCATTACAATACCCACAGCAGCTGAAGATGACTGGATAATGGCGGTTACTATAGCTCCTGTAACAGCGCAGAGTATCAGTCCTCCAAGGGTGTCTGGTGAAAAAGCTGAAAAGAGCGCCAGAAATTCAGGTTCGCTTCGAATCGGTTTGAAACCGTTTTTCATCAGCTCCAGGCCGAAAAAAATCATTCCGATACCCATAAACAGCATGGCAAAATAATGGACCCGGTCATTTTTTGAAAAAAGATAGAAAAGGCCTGCTGCGCCGAGTATTGGAAGGCCATACTTACCAATTTTTAATACCAGTATCCATCCTGTTACGGTTGTGCCTATATCGGCCCCGAGAATTACCCCTAAGGCCTGTGTCAGGGTCATCAGCTCAGCATTAACAAATCCAACCACCATAACCGAAGTTACTGAGCTTGACTGAATGATAGCCGTTACAAAAAACCCGACAATTATAGCCATTATCCGGTTGTTTGTAACCGCGTTTATGAGTTGGCGCATTTTGTTTCCGGCGATCGCCTGTACGCCATTGGACATGTTGTGCATTCCCAGCAGGAAAATACTGAGGCCGCCCAGTACCATAAAAAACATGTCTGTTAAGACGGAATTGTTCATACGAATATTTTTGAGTTTATATTTAGTTTATGTAGAATAGAAATATATTCAGAGGTTAATTCGTAATGATAGTTTTTTAATTACTTTACGCCTGCCAGTGCTTCTGCCACATTTTCAGCATGGTCTTTGATCCTGCGGTATGAATTTAACATGTTCATATAGGTGACACTTAAAAGTGGATCACTTTTTGTGTCTGATATGTTTTGCAGATGTTTAGCCCTAATCTCACGAAATTGGTGAACGATTGCATTTCCTTCGGCTTTTACTTCAGCCATGATCTGTGGGTTGCGTTCCAGAATTGCAGTGTGTATTTTGTTGAAAAAGAAAACAATCTTATCATGAAGGGTTAATATATTGTTCCTGTCATCAATCAATAGAGAGATATGATCATTTTGAAGCTTGAGTTTTAACTTTAGTATATTTGTGACGTAATCACTCATTGATTCATATTCGTCAGCCATACGAAGCTGTGAATGCGCTTCCTGTACCAGATCATGAGGGATTTCCCCTGAAATTGTGTCCATTAAAAAAGTAGTTATTTCTTTCTGTATGTTGTCGAGGTTTTCTTCTTCTCGGAATATATTGTTTTTATTTTTTTCTGTATCTTCATTATCACTCATGATTGAGCGCAGATCGTTTAAAATATCCTTAATCGTCTGCCCCATATGGAGTATTTCATTTCGAGACTGCTCAATTACCATCATGGGTGTTTCAAGCATCCTGACATCCAGTTTTGTGAGACGCGGCTGTTCCTTAAAAGGCTTGTCTGGCACAATTTTTAAAAGCACCTTTGACATGATGTTGACAAAGGGAATAAAGATAATAACCGCAAAAATATTAAAAGTTGTATGCGCGATCGCAATGCCCTTTATTATTTGGGGAAATGTTTCAACTCCGTCTTTTAATATGCTGGTGTTCGGATCAATCCCGGCGATTACAGGAATTATTTTCATGTACAGGGAAAAGAAGGGCAACACTATCATCGCGCCCAGTATATTTATGAAAGTGTGAGCGTATGCGGTCCTTTTGGCATTAGTGGATGTTCCAAGGGATGCCAGAAAAGCTGTGATTGTTGTTCCGATATTCATGCCCAGAATAAGAGCAACTGAGGCTGAGAAGGTAATTACCCCAGTTGAGGCCATACCCATTACAATACCCACTGATGCTGATGATGACTGAATAATGGCTGTGATAACAGCACCGGTTACCACACATAATATGAGTCCGCCAATGGTTTCAGGAGAGAATGAATGGATGAGCGCCAGAAACTCAGGTTCACTGCGGAGCGGTTTGAAGCCGTTTTTCATCAGTTCCAGCCCAAAAAAAATCATACCCACTCCCATTACCATCCTTGCGATATACCTGTTTCTTTCATGTTTAGAAAAAAGAAAGTAGATACCAGCAAAGCCTAGAATCGGCAGTCCGTATTTACCAATTTTTAATACCAGTATCCATCCGGTAATGGTTGTTCCAATATTAGCGCCGAGAATCACGCCTATTGCCTGGGTCAGGGTCATCAGCTGTGCATTAACAAAACCGACGACCATTACGGTGGTTACTGAGCTTGACTGGATTATTGCAGTTACCAGAAACCCGACAGTTAATGCCATAAAGTGGTTGTTTGTAACAGCGCTTATCAGCTGCCTCATTTTATTTCCGGCAACTGCCTGCATGCCGACTGACATATTATTCATGCCGAGCAGAAAGATACTTAGTCCGCCGACTACAGTGAAAAGCATGTCAATTAGTATGGAAGATTCCATTTTTTCTCTTTTAAATTTTTTGGTTGTAAAATATTAAAAATCGAAACAATTTTACATTTATTAGAACTCATGTCAAGGCAGATATTTTAGATTGACAGTATCGGTATTAGTCTTTAAATTTATTTAGGATAATATATAAACCTTATCTAATTATTACAGCTCTAATGAAAAACTGATTTAAACCAAATTAACAATATTTATTTATAAATAGTTAAAGCTATGAAGACTGTAGTTGTAGGTGCAGGAGCAATGGGGACCTTTATTGCTGCCAGACTCTTTATGTCAGGTCATGAGGTGTGGCTTCTGGAAGTAAATGATAAGCGGGTAACTAAAATAAAAGAAAAGGGTATTTGTCTTGAGGAAAACGATGACATTAACAATTTAAAATTTTCCACAATTACTTCTGATCCAAAGGAAATCGGAGTCGCCGATGCTGTTATTATCATGGTAAAGGCTTTTGATACGGAAGACGCGGTAAAGCTGGTTTTGCCGGCAATATCTGAAGGGACAATAGTTCTAACGCTTCAAAACGGTATGGGAAATATTGAGCTGATCCGGAAATATATCTCAAAAGAAAGGGTGATGGCAGGAACAACCTCCCATGGTGCGCTATTAATTCATGATGGGCATGTTAGGCACACGGGTGTGGGAGATACAATTATCGGCGCACTTTCTGCGGATTCAGAAAAACACACTGGGAAGTTAAAAGCACTCTTTGATGCTTCCGGAATTAATACATCAATTTCAGATGATGCAAACTCCCTGCTCTGGGGAAAGCTTCTTATCAATATGAGTATTAATCCTTTGACGGCTATAATGAGGATTAAAAATGGAAGGATTGTGGAGCTGCCCCACCTGGTTGAAATTATAAAACAGATGCTTGTTGAGAGCCTGGAGGTAGCAACCAAAATCGGTGTCAATATACCCTATGATAATCCATTAGAAAAGATCATAAAAGTATGCAGAAATACATCACAAAACTGCTCATCCATGTTTCAGGATATATTGGCGGGAAGAAGGACTGAAATCAACCAGATAAACGGTGCAATAGTCACATATGGACTGCAGTGCGGAATAGAGACTCCGGTTAACAAAATGCTTACAGAACTTGTAATGTCAATAGAGCAGATACGACCTGTGTTATAAATGATGACTTATTGAGGATTATCTAGCTATCCTTCGTTTAGCTTTTTGGGTAGAGGCAGGAGTACAATAAATTTTGCTCCCTTTTCCACATCGCTCTCAAGCAACAACTCCCCCCCGATCTCTTCTACAAGAATTAACACTCCTGCAAGCCCTAGACCATGACCCCGTAAGTTGTGTTCCTCAAGTTCATCCACTTGAAAGTAGGCCTCAAATATTTTTTTATGATATCTTGGAGAAATTCCCATCCCATCATCTTCTACAGAACATATAAAACAGTTATTCTGTTCTTTAATGGCAAGCTCAATGCTGTTCTTCATGTGCTTGAGGCCATTTGACATAAGATTACGTATGATTTGCTTTATTTTCTTTTCATCTAGGTAAAACTCCTTTTCCCAAATATCAGGACTGATTGACAGGGTTATACCGCCCTTTATAAGAATGCCCTGCAACTGGGTCAGGTCGAGTACATCTTTTATTTTTGTAGACATCCTATTGTTAGTAAGGTCAAGCACTTGCCAAAGGACTTCTGGAATAAGAGATGAAATCTTAATGGGGCTTTGACGTATAATGCCTTTTTGAGCACAACCAAGTTCGAGAAGGTCATTAACCAACACCAGTGCAACCTTGGCATTTCTTAAAATCCTCCTTAAAACTTTTTCCTGCTTTTCAGACAGGGAACCGTATCGACTCGTGTTTAGCAACGATGTTGCTCCTATCTCAACAACTGCAAGAGGGCTTTTTAGGTCATGGAACAAAAGGTTTAATTTTAATCTTTGTTTCAACATAAATGTTTAACTTTTGTACAGCTTATCATTTAAAAGAAAAATTGACTGATAAAGGTCAATAGGGTTTTTTATAATAAAAAAATATTATGGTTTTTCGTAATCTTCATCGTCGTCAAATTTATCAATAAGCTCTCTTTCGTCTTTTGGGGACCAGCCTATCTCATTTTGATAATATTCTGACAAGCGTTCAAAAAGCTTTTTCCATATCGGCTTTCCATTGTTTTTTATGATATCACCTAGGAAGATATCCAATTCCGAAATCTTTTCTTTCGGCAGAAAAGCTGCAGCACCGAGTTTTGCAGCTTTGTTCAGAGCTTCCTTTGTTATGGAATTTGATGTCAGCATAACCGAGGGAATATAATTCTTTACCGTTTGTTTGAGGATACTGAAACCGTCAACACCCATAATATCTAGAATAGCAATATCATAGCGGTTCTTTTCTAAAAGTTTTAGTGCTGTTTCATGATCTTTTGCCTTATTGACTATGCACATGTCGAGCAATTCCTCAACATGATCAAGTATATCCGGCATGTCATCAACAACCAGAATTTTACGGTCTTTAAGTATATCCTTTACACCCGACCTGACAAATAAAACTTGCTTCGAACAGTGTGAAAACACATATTGCTCTTCAAAACTATTATAAATGCCATCTTTAGTATTGTCAGCCAAAGGCATAACTACGATATTGACAGGGTTGTTTTCAGCATAGTTACATATTCCCATTCCGGGCTTACCCGTCATCTCCACAACTTTACAGGGTACACACCTTTCCCGAATTTTTTTTAGCAGGGGTTCAAGATATCTGTCATTTTTTTCTTTAAGTTTTCTATATTCCTTCTGTTTATCATGTTTCAATAGAGGTTGAAGATCATAGACTTTTAGTAATGTAAGGTTTCCATTATGTTTTTCTGCGAGCTGTATGGAACTTTCTATAGCATCCATATCAAATCTTGATTCTTCTAAACAAACTAATATATTTTGATACATAATATACCTCCATCCCTAAATGTTTATTCCATACTATCCTATAATACTGTTCCTGCCATTAAACAATTAGTCCTATGTTGTGTGTGCTTACCTGGTAAAAGTGACACATAATTCATTATTTTATAGTATCAGTGAAAGTAGAGTTTTTAACACGTAATATGGACTTTTAAACTATTCAAGATTGATTACTCGTGACTATGTGCAATAAAAAATTATCTGAATAGCTGTTTTCTGGTTTTTCTGTGGGGAACACTAAAGACAAGGTGAAAGAAGAGTTTTTTCTAAAAACATTTATCAATGGAATTAAGTTTATCTTTATGAGAAGGAGTATGGCGTTTGATTGCTATTTCAGTGATTACAATGCTAATAAAACTTTTATATTCCTCTTACGAATAAATTATTTTTATATAATTTTCTTGAATTATTTTCTTCCTTTCGCATTCTGCATCATTGAAGTTTTCACATAATGAAAAATAATTTTTACATTTTTCACATTTAATAAATTTCGGCAGAGCAGGAGGGAAAAATAGATTACTAATTTCTAGTTCAGTTACTATCTCGGCTGCTCCTTCCTTTGCCACGTTACCGATACCATTGGTGCTTAAAAGTAATTCTAATTTTTCCAGATCTTTAAATTGAGATAATAAATCATAATCGATCATTATTGATCCATCTTCGAGAATTAAACTCTTTTTAACTATTCCAATAACATTATGGGGATAAGACTGGCTCTCTTTACTGATTATTAAGTTGTTTTTCTTAATTTTTCTTTTTAATTCATCCTCCAATAATTTGCGAGGATAAATTCGCCCATTTTTAGTAGGAGTATCAACTTTAAAATTTAAATTTGTTTTCATATCAGCGTTTTTTCTATTTTAAAAGGCTCTTTTTTTTTAAAAAAAACCGCCTTCAGATAGCCGGCTCTTTCTGAAAGCGATTCTTAATATTCCAAAAAAAATGTTGTAAGCTTTTCTTCACAGTAAAAGCCTTAAAGAAAGCATTGTTTAATAATTGAAATATAGTTAATGAATGTTTTAATTTCAAGTAAAATAAAAATTAATTTAAAAATTAATTAAGTAGGGTTTTTTAAATATATAAAAAACAAAAAAAAGCATAAATTAATATATGCATAAAAAACCAAAATGATTAACATAAAGAACAAATAAAGGTTTCTTTTAGCTGCCGTTAGCGCGTTAAATTTATATAATTACTGAGACAACATAAATCCGGGTACCAAGACCATTTTAAGACTCATAAAAAGTCAACAGTTTCAATAATGACCTTAACTTTTGCGGAGTTAAAAAAACCTATTTTAATTTTAGTTATATGACTTTATTTATTTTATATAGATTTTAATTATTTGAAATCAGCAAATAGCTCCGGGGCCTTCCCGAGCTATAATCATTCTCAATGATTCGCCGGGAGAAGCGACACGCAGTCTTGCTATGGCATTTCTCAGTATTTCAATTACCCTGTCTTTGCTAGTAAAATCTTCAATGGTAACGGCAATGGTAGGATGATGACCGCCACCACCGCCGGCTATAACCTGCCATGCCCTTTCTTTAACAGTAAGCGTTCCAGTTGGGCAGTCCCTAGCGCACAGTTCACACTGTACACATGTTTTTCGGTCTATAATGGGGCCGTCAGGAGCCAGCTGAATGGATTTTTCAATACACATCTTCATACATTCACCACAGTGAACACACTCTATTTCTGTTATGTCCACCCGGTGCTGCATGATAATACCAAAATCCTTCAGGTATGGAGAAACACAGCAGTTGGGACAGCCTGTCATTCCCAGGTTGAAACGGCTGGCTCCGTGAAATGCACCAGTTGTAAGGTCAGCCATGATTTCAGTCAGGTTTTCCTCTTCCATTACGGATGTTGCCGAACGCATCATATCTTTAAGTGCATTTCGTACTAGGGAACTGTTTTCACCATATTTGGCAAAACAGGTATCAATAAAATAAAGAGCCTTTTCATTTTCAAAAAAAAGCTCCTCTTCCATCTCGGGCGCAGGCCCAGTACCGGCAAAAAACGCTTTTAGCTGTTCGGTTTTTTCCTTGCCCATAAAATCAGCATAGACTTGTTCGGTCTCTTTAACAACATCAGCAGTGACACAATCCAACCCCCTTTGCCGGGCTACCTTTTCAGCATGAAGGCGTGCATACGCACCCATCATGGGAGGAATCGGCAGTATTTCAGCTGCCTGTTCTGCTTCTTTATCCCACTTCATAACAAGTCTCCTTTCTCTGGAATTATTTACCTAAGTTAATATTTGACATATTTAAATTTCATAAAAAATACCAAGCCTTTTCATTTTCCGCCACAGGGTGCTTGCATTTATATTAAGTTCAGCCGCGGTTTTTTTACGGTTACCTCTATGCTTGTTAAGTATGTGCAGAATAATTTCCTTTTCCGATTCTTGCAGCCTTGAGGAGCTATCAGAACGTATTGTTATATTATTTTTATATTTTTTTTGTAAATCAGGTGAAAGCTGGTCCATGGTAATGAGTGGATCGCGGCACAACACAAAAGAATGTTCAATAATATTTTCAAGTTCTCTGATGTTTCCTTTAAAAGAATATTCCATGAAAAATTCCATAACCTCATTTGAGACACCAGATATTTTGCGATTATTTTTTAAGTTGAATTTTCTTATAAAATGCTTGACCAGTAAAGGAATGTCTTCCCGCCTTTCAGAAAGCGGTGGAAGGTTTATTTTGATCACATTAATGCGGTAATAGAAATCCTCCCGCAGCCGCCCCTGTGAAAGAAGAAGGTTTAAGTCTCTGTTGGTTGCCGTGATGATCCGGGCATTTGACTTAACAGGACGGGTTGATCCAAGGGGTTCATACTCTCTTTCCTGAAGAACCCTTAAAAGTTTAACC
>JAHEEI010000190.1 GCA_024640785.1 Pseudomonadota bacterium | reverse complement strand
ACAGGTACCAAACAACCGATTATGCCCAGGATCATAAAAAATATTCCAAATATAATGAGGATATAATCAGTCATTTAGAAATATCCTTAGAAATATAGATATAAAAAGATCCGTTACTTTTTACCAAGATCTTCAAATTCGATGTTGGTAAATTCCTCTGCAGTAACAGCACGTTTTTCTTCCCCGTTTTCAGGATCAGATGAAACTTCCGGAGATTTTATTTCATCTTTGCCATTATCAATATATGAAACAGCATCTCTTAAACCCAATGTAAATTTTTCAAAATCTTCTTTGTATAAAAAGATCTTATGCTTCTCGTAAAAAACCTTACCTTCTTTGCCTAAACGTTTCTTGCTTTCCGTAATTGTAAGATAATAATCCTCTTTTCGGGTAGCTTTTACATCAAAAAAATAGGTCCTTTTTCCGGCACGAACCACCTTCGTGAAAATCTCTTCTTTTACATATTTTTCTTCATGCCCGTTTATGACTTCCTTTATTCCTGCTTCTTCTTCCATTGCTAAGTCAGTTAATGTTAGGGTTTTGTTTTATATTGTCAAATGTAATAATTATTTTATCAAATCAAAATTTGAGTAGTTAATTGTCAATAATGGTGTCTATTATGACAATTAATGAAATAGCCTGTATTATTATTGAATATTAAGGAATTAGTTATGGCATGATTTGTCAGCTGAATTATTGCACGCCTCAAATTTTAATTAATTGTTTTGAGCATAAGGGAAAAAGAGTATTTTTGCAGCGGAAAATTGAGGTTCTTTATAGATGATAAGCAGAAGATTATTACGCATTAAAGCCACAATGGCTCTTTATGCTTTTAACCGCAGGGATGATGATGATCTTAACCATGCAGAAGCCGAGCTTATGTTCAGCATAGGTAAGACATATGATCTATATCATTACCTTATCCTTCTTGCACTTGAAATTGCTGATATTGCAGGTGAGAAAATAGACCAGGCTCTCCAAAAGAAAATGCCAACACCAGGTGATCTTAATCCGCAAAGGAGATTTATTAATAATCAGGTTATTGAACAGCTAAGGAAAAATATTGCTTTTAATAAATATATATTATTAACGAAACTATCCTGGGTGAACAATTCACATATCCCCCGCCTGCTTTATTATAAAATGGTTGACTGGGATACATTTAAAGAGTACATGGAGTCAGAAAGCAATAATTATCAGTCGGATAAGAAGTTTATTATCAGTCTGATAACAGACCTGTTCTCAAACTCCGAAGATCTTCAGTCAAATCTGGAAGAACAGAGTATATACTGGAATGATGATATGGAATATGTGGCATCAATGGTTGAAAAAACCCTGAAAAAGTTTAAGTCGGATTCAGACGAACATACTACTCTTATGCCATTATTTAAGAATTCTGAGGATGAAGAGTTTGTTAAGATACTTTTCAGGAAATCGATAATGCATACAAAAAAATGTTCTGATCTTATTGATAAGAATACTACTAACTGGGAGGTTGAACGCATTGCCCTTATGGATATCCTGGTGATGCAGCTTGCAATAACTGAAATCCTTGAGTTTCCTGAAATACCTGTGAAGGTTACACTCAATGAGTACATTGAAATCGCAAAATACTATTGTACCTCAAAAAGCAGTACATTTGTAAACGGAATTCTTGATAATATTGTTAAAGAAATCCGGAAAGAAGGGCTTATAAAAAAATCTGGCAGAGGTCTTGTTGACGAGTCCATGAATAATAAGAAAAACTGAAAAACAGTTATTAGGATAATTATGAAAAAGATATTAATAATTCTGTTGGTTCTCATTTCAATATTGGGTGCTCATTGCGGGAATTCAGCGAAGAAGGATACTTTAAAAAGCGTTTCACAGGCTGATAGTACTGGAACTGCTGAGTTGATTTTCAAGGAATATGAGCATAATTTTGGAAAAGTTAACGAGGGCGAAAAACTGGCCTATGTTTTTACATTTGAAAACAAAGGAAACGGTAACCTTGTAATAGCAAATGCAACAACAAGCTGTGGCTGCACCGTCCCAAAGTTTGACAGGGAACCAATACCTCCGGGATATGAGGGAAATCTTGAGGTTGTGTTTAATACTTCAGGGTATAACGGAATGCAGACAAAGACAATCAGCGTCAGGTCTAATGCATCAATACCGGTAGTAGTATTAAAAATAACTGCAGAAGTAGTAACAAACAATAATAATTAATAATAATTAAAAATTCAGATGATGACCAATTTTGCTTATTTGTATTTGATGGGGCAGCCTGCCGGTGCTGGCGGTCAGAGTAATCCCCTAGTAACTTTCCTTCCGCTTATTCTTGTTTTTGTGGTTTTTTATTTCTTCATGATCAGACCTCAGATGAAAAAGCAGAAAGAGACGACGAACTACAGGAATTCCTTGAAAAAAGGAGATAAAGTAATAACTACAGGTGGTTTATATGGAAAAGTGTACGAAGTAAAAGATAACTATGTAACGCTGGATGTAGGTGGAGATATAAAGCTGAAGGTTGATAAGAATGCCTTGCTTAAGGATCCATCAGCTGGCGAATAAAAATAACTGCATTTACCTCAGGTGAAGGAGAAAAATGAGATAGCGTCAGAATACTTTACAAAAAAGAGGGTGAAGTTCCTAAACAAGGATATTACTGTGTTTGCTTTCTTCCTTCTTCTCTCATTCCTCTTCTGGTACCTTAATTCGCTCGGGAAGGAAATTGAGGCAGATGTCAGATATCCGGTAAGGTATATTAACATCCCGGAAGGACAGGTGATTGTTGAGGAACAACCTGCAAGATTAAACCTGTCTCTAAAAGGTCCTGGATATTCAATTTTGAAATTGAAATTATCGGGGAAAAGGAAGCCAATTATTATTGATGTTTCATCTGTCAGTCTTAAAAGAGTGCAGGCTGGCACTGGTCTTAATTATTTTATTGTGACATCTGGCATTAACAAAAGCCTGATTACTCAGCTAAAATCAGATTGTGAACTTACTTCCGTAAAACCCGATACTCTATTCTTGATTCTTGATGTGAAGGCTACTGAGCCTGATGTGGACAGTCCTGACAATGAGGATGTTAATGAAGGGGATTAAGTATTTTACCTTATAAGACTCTATGGTTAAGGAGAAAAAAGCAGTATATAAACTGGGCATTACAGGCGGCATAGGCAGTGGTAAGACCTCTGTGTGCAGGGTGTTCAATGTACTGGGGATACCTTTTTTTTCAACTGATCCTGAAGCAAGGAAAATAATGGAAAGCGATCCTGAAATTATAAAAAGGATCAATTCTATAGCAGGGAAAAATCTTTACACTAACGGAAGCCTTGATCGAACAGCTCTAGCTTCGATTATTTTTAATAACAATAGCCTGTTAAAAAAAGTAAACACTCTTGTTCATCCACTGGTTTTCGAAAATTTTGAAAAGTGGCAGAAAGAACAGGATGCTCCATACGTTATAATGGAGGCAGCCATACTTTTTGAAAGCGGAGCCTCAAAGCTTGTTGATAAAGTCGCAACGGTTGTGGCCCCTCTGGAAGAGAGATTGGATAGAGTTATTCAAAGGAATAATCTTACAAGGGAACAGATTTTGGAGAGGATCAGGAATCAGATGGATGATGAATCAAGGATAAAGCTTTCTGATTATGTAATTCATAATTCTGAAAATGATATGATAATTCCTGCTATTCTGAAAATACATGAAGACATTTTAAAAAATAATAAAGTCGGCTGAATATGGGACATTTTGCAAAATGGCTGGGTGGAAGCCTTGGATGGGTGGTTGGAGGTCCAATAGGAGGCCTGTTGGGATTTCTAGTTGGATCTATGTTCGATAGTACTACATCCCAGTCTTCGACCGGCACATCCAGAGGTGTAAGAACAACCCAGGGGGATTTTGGAATGAGTCTTCTGGTTCTGGTGGCTGCAGTGATGAAAGCCGATGGCAAAGTGGTGAAATCGGAGCTCGAATACGTCAAACTGTTTTTTGTAAGACAATTTGGCCAGGAATCTGCAAGGCAGGCCCTTAGGATGCTTAAAGATCTCCTGAAGCAGGAGATCCCTGTCAGGGATGTCAGTTTGCAGATAGGAAGATACATGGATTACTCTTCAAAACTCCAGTTAATGCACCTTCTATTTAATATTTCCCTCGCCGATACCAGAATACATACTTCTGAGATTGAGATTATAGAGAGAATATCAGGATATATCGGGATTAGCCCGACCGATTTTCTCTCAATTAAAAATATGTTTATACCTGAAACAGATTCTTTTTATAAAATTCTGGAAATTGATCCCTCGTCTTCAAACGAAGAGGTAAAAAAAGCTTACAGGAGAATGGCTATGAAGTATCATCCAGATAAGGTAAGCCATCTAGGCGATGAATTCAGAAAAACGGCTGATGAAAAGTTCAAAAAGGTAAACGATGCTTATGAAAAGATAAAAAAGGAAAGAAATCTGGTCTGAATTAACTTTAAAAATATTTGTGTAATAAAACCGGTTTTTAAATACAAGAATTAACTTTGCAAACTAAAGATATTTAAGATGATATTAAAAGATATTCTGGCAATTTCAGGCGAACCCGGTCTTTTCAAATTTATTGCCCAGGGAAAGAATGCAATAATTGTTGA
>JAHEEI010000049.1 GCA_024640785.1 Pseudomonadota bacterium | reverse complement strand
TCTGTTATAGGACTTTCAGAGTCAACATTACTTCAGACAACCTTAAGATTTCGACACGCTCCAAAAGTCAATATAAGCGATAAAACTTTAAATATTTTACTCGCTAAATAGTTAACATAACCTGAAGTAATATTGAATAAGTTTATTTGGAAGGCTAAATTTAGGAATTATTTAATGTTACCAGAAGTAATATGTACTTATTTCAGGGAAATTTAAGGTTTACGAAAATATAATTCACCCATAAAAAACAGGTGGTCAGAATCAATCTTCTAACTACCTGTTTTTACTTTAACAAATGGAGCTGGTGGGCGGGGTTGAACCGCCGACCTACTGATTAAGAATGACTTTTATATTGGTGCTGGTATTACCTGTTGTTGCTTAGTGTTTGTTCTTGATTCTAAAATTTAGAAAAAAAGGGGTAGCGTCTTACATGGTGTTACCCCTTTTTAGCTCTTGTCTACTGAACAATTTACTGCACAGTCGAGATGCCCATATAAAAAAAGGTGGGATGTTTTAATACCCCACCCTATATTAAACTTTAAAAGTATTTAATTAGCATTCATGCTCACAGTTTAAGACCCGCACAACACATCAGCGCAATCAGTAAGTTCTCCCTGAGATAAACCACCAATAGAGTCACATTCGCTAGGGATTACATCTGAACAAGAACCGTCAGGTAGGCAACAGGCCTCCTGCCCCCAATCGCACTCCGTATTGGCGCATACTACACCCTCATGCTGTGTACCACCTTGAGAATCGCATTCCGAAGCACCCATATCCTCACACGACCTGTCAGGTAAACAGCAGGCCTCTAAAGGTTCACACACCACCCCTGTGCAATCAGTAAGTTCTCCCTGTGCCGAACCACCAAGAGAGTCACATTCGCTAGAAATCACATCTGAACAAGAACCGTCAGGCAGGCAACAGGCCTCCTCAATAATTTCACAGGGCAGAATGTTACTTCCCGTTACCTTTTCAAAATTCCTCTTGAGAATTGCGCAGGATTTTTTACCTTCAGTATTAATATCACAGTCCTGAGCTTCACAGTAGGCATTACAGATGTCCCATGCTTCGCCTGTCAGGCCAGCATCGTCGCAAATGTTTTCCACTGAAGGTGTTTCACCATCAGGTGTTTTTGAAATGACCATAGGAATTATTGAAAGGCTAACTCCCATGACAAATATTATAAGTAAAAGTTTTTTCTTCATAATCTTTCCTCCTCTAAAAATTAATATTTTTTTTAAATAAAAACGCCTTAAAATTTTTCTATTTGAAATCGTTATGGTAATCAGACGATAAAAAGAAAAATAATTCCTTGAAAGCAGTTACATATCTAAGACTCATTAATGATTTTAAAGATAAAATGATATTTAATAATATATTTTATACTCATAGTATATATTTTTATATGTGTCAACTGGTATTAGATTTATTTAAAAAAGAATACTTACTTTTTTGGATATTTCTAGGTAAAAAATTGGAGGGGTCATTTATCAATATCTAGAGAAAAAATCGTAACTATTTTTGATTGTACTGCACAATTTACTTCACAATTAGAGGTTGAGCCAAGAAAAAAAGCACCCAGCAAGACGCTAAGTGCTTGATTTTTCTGGAGCCGGCGGGCGGAGTTGAACCGCCGACCTACTGATTACGAATCAGTTGCTCTACCACTGAGCCACGCCGGCATTTTAGGATTAAAATCTTATCTAGAAAACCTTAAAAAATTATTATTAAGAAAAGAATGCCCGACGAATAAAATCAAAGTTGCTTTTTACTGCATCCGAACCCTGGACCATCTCATTATGTCCGGGAAGGAGGTATTCTATTTCAAGCGGTGCGATTCTTTCTATACTTTTACCAAGCTCTGCAAGACTTCCGCCCGGGAAATCCGTTCTTCCTATACTGCCGCTAAATGCCACATCTCCGGATATTAAAACTTTCTTTTCCGGCCAGTATATACAGATTGAGCCTGGAGAGTGCCCTGGAGAATGAAATATCTTTAATGAAAGATTATTTAATTCCACATCACCTCCGTTTGTAAAATAATCTGCCTTACGATCCGGAAACTCAAGACCGAACATACTAAAGAACTGTCCTCCCACCTGCGAAAGGAATTTTTCTGCCTCCTCATGCATGGTAAGCTTAACTTTATCTCTATCAAAATACGAATTGCCATCCATATGGTCGGGATGAGAATGTGTGTTTAATATCGTACTTATATCCTTAGGGTTAAGACCATCATTTTTCATCGCATCAAGGATGTCGGGAACATATCTTTTAAGTCCCGGATCAATCAGAATAAGCCCATCGCCGTCTAGAACATAAGTATTGCAGTTATTCTCCATCATATTTGTCCAGGGGTAAGCATATACACCGTCACAAACTTTCATTAATATTCTCCTGTTTTTCATTAAATTAAGTATTTGAAAAATTAAGCTTTATTTTTACCCTATTGTTTGAAAAAGTTCAAGGATGAACTTCTGTTGAAATTATTTATAAAATATGAAAAACATACCCAAGTTACTTTTTTTCTATTGCAAGCATATAATAAAAAACTAATTCTTGACCGTGCTGATAAAATATTATAGTTATTGATAGGAAATATAAATATAATCCGCATTCAAAAAAGAAAGTAAAAAAAATGGTTTATCAGGTTGAAAATGAACCGGTTGAAATACCGAATGTTTTGCCGCTTCTTCCCGTAAGGGACATCGTCGTTTACTCATATATGTTTCTCCCTCTTTTTGTAGGTCGTGAAAATTCAATCAAGGCCGTTGAAGAAGCCCTGGAAAAAGACAGGCTGATCCTTCTGGCGACCCAGAAAGACCCTTCGAAAGACAGCCCTGAGCCAAATGATGTCTACGAAGTGGGTACGATCGCAATGATAATGAAAAAGCTTAAACTCCCTGACAACAGAATCAAAATCCTTGTACAGGGTATTTCAAAAGCTAAAATTATAAAATATACTCAGACCTCTCCAGTGTTTCATGTAGAGATAGAAAAAATTGTCGAAGAAGTCCCGGAAGAGCTTTCCGTAGAGCTTGAAGCCCTGATGCGTAATATAAAAGAACAGTGCGAGAAGATCCTCTCCCTTAAAGGTCTGGTTTCACCAGAGGTCATGGAAGTCCTTGACAATGTTACCGATCCCGGCAGACTCGCGGATCTGGTTGCCTCAAACCTCAAACTTAGACTTGAAGAATCCCAAAAAATACTAGAAGTGTTTGATCCCATCAAAAGACTTGAAAAAGTAAGTGACTACCTTTCAAAAGAACTTGAACTGTCTACTGTTCAGGCAAAGATTCAGACCCAGGCTAAGGAGGAGATGTCAAAGACCCAAAGAGAATATTTCCTGAGGGAACAACTAAGGGCCATTAAATCGGAACTTGGCGATATCGATGAAAAAGGGCAGGAAATACAGGAATTCTCAGATAAGATCAAAAAAGCAAAAATGCCGAAAGCTGCGGAAGAAGAATCAAGAAAACAGCTCGCAAGACTCGACCAGATGCATCCTGATTCTGCAGAAGCCTCTATAGTTAGAACATACCTGGACTGGATGGTTGATATCCCATGGAGCAAATCAACAAAAGATAAGCTTGATATTACAAAGGCAAAGGAGATCCTTGACGAAGACCACTTTGATCTGGAAAAGGTAAAAGAAAGAATTCTCGAATATCTTTCTGTTAGAAAACTGAACAAAAAGATGAAGGGTCCTATCCTGTGCTTTGCAGGCCCCCCGGGCGTGGGCAAGACCTCCCTTGGAAAATCAATTGCAAAAGCACTGGGAAGAGAGTTTGTCAGGATATCCCTGGGCGGAATAAGGGATGAAGCCGAAATCAGAGGACACCGGCGGACGTATATTGGAGCACTTCCCGGCAGGATCATTCAGGGATTAAAACAGGCAGGGTCAAACAATCCTATATTCATGATGGATGAAATCGACAAGGTAGGCACAGACTTTAGAGGCGACCCTTCTGCAGCACTGCTGGAAGTCCTTGATCCTGAACAGAACTTTGCCTTTAGCGATCATTACCTTAATATAACTTTTGACCTTTCAAATGTAATGTTTATAACCACCGCAAACATGGTGGAACCCATCATGTCGGCCTTAAAAGACAGAATGGAGATTATTGAGCTGTCAGGATACACTGATGAAGAAAAACTGAAAATATCACGTCAATTTCTCATACCCCGCCAGCTAAAAGAAAACGGTATCACGGCTAAGTTTATAAAACTTTCTGACGAAGCAATCCTTTCGATTATTAACCAGTACACTGCAGAAGCAGGGTTAAGAAACCTTGAAAGGGAAATAGGAACGGTGTGCAGAAAAGTAGCCCGAAAAGTTGCTGAAGGAAGCAATGCCCTCCATAAGATCAAAAAAACAAACCTGCCTAAATACCTTGGCACCCCAAAAAGGCTGCCTGAAGAAGAGCAGCAAAAAGATGAGGTCGGTATCGCAACAGGCCTGGCATGGACACAGACCGGCGGAGAAATTCTTTACATTGAGACAACTCTCATGAAAGGTAAGGGAGGCCTGGTTCTCACAGGCTCTCTTGGCGATGTAATGAAAGAATCTGCTCAAGCGGCCCTTTCATATCTTAAATCAAATGCAAAAGAGTTTGGAATAAATCACTCGGTTTTTGAAAAGAATGATATCCATATTCACGTACCGGCAGGCGCAATACCAAAAGATGGTCCTTCTGCGGGGATAACCCTTGCAACCTCCCTCATATCAGCAATCACCCAGGTGCCTATCAGCAAGGCAATAGCAATGACTGGCGAAATAACCTTAAGAGGAAGAGTCCTTCCAATCGGGGGGCTGAAAGAAAAGGCCCTTGCTGCGCTCAGGCATAATATATCAGACATAATAGTCCCCGAACGAAACCAGAAGGATCTGGACGATATTCCTGAAACAATTAAAAAGAATATAAATTTTATATTTGTAAAACATATTGATGAAGTAATAGACAAAGCTCTGTTAAAAAAGGTCAGGAAGTCCTCCAAAAAACCAACAAAAACAACCACAGCAAAAAAAAGTGCGGCTAAAAAAAGTCGGTGAGTTTCCTCTCATCGACATAATATCAAAACAGGCAAACACCTCTCACCCGTCAGTAATCAAGGGCATTGGTGACGATGCCGCTGTAGTCTCAGGGAACAGCAACAGGTGCCTGCTGGTAACAACAGACATCTTAAGAGAAGACATCCATTTCAAGAAATCCTTTACGACCCCATATCTGCTGGGCAAAAAATGTTTATCCGTTAATCTAAGTGATATTGCAGCAATGGGAGGAACACCTTTTTGCTATTTTGTTTCAATTTCAGTCCCTCCGGAAATTTCACTTAACTTCATAAAAGAGCTTTACCGCGGCATGCATCAAAGGGCAAAAGAATTTAATGCAGTTTTACTGGGAGGAGACACGGTCTCCTCGTTTAAAGATATTGTCATCTCAATCACCCTCCTTGGAAAAACAAAGAAAACGTCCGTTGTTTACCGCAACCGTGCAAAAAAAGGCGATCTGATATATGTAACCGGCTATCCAGGTGAATCCGCGCTGGGTCTATTGATGCTGAAAAAAGACAAGAACTCTTTTAAGAGACACTCCGCAGTTAAAAAGCATCTCGACCCCTGCCCCAGAATTGAACTTGGAAAGGCCCTTGCAGACAAAAAACTTGCGAATAGCATGATAGATGTCAGCGACGGTCTTCTTGCCGATCTGGGCCACATAATCCGCCAGAGTAAAAAGGGAGCACAAATTTCCCTTTCCCAAATTCCTCTTTCAAACAGCTATAAAAAAGAATGCCTTAAGTTTTCAAAGAATATTTACAAGCCCGTACTCTTTGGCGGAGAAGATTATGAACTGCTTTTCACTTCCGCAGTCCCTAATAAAATAAAGATTAAACATCTTTCAAAAAAACTGGGGGTCCCGATCACCTGTATTGGTGAAATAACAGAATCTTCAAAAAATATCATAGTTCTTGACAGCAGCAACAAAAAGATGAAAATTAAAAACAGCGGTTACAGACATTTTTAACAGCTTTAAACCACTCTGTCATACAAACCCGGAAAATTGAAAACAATAACACAGGGCCAATGGCTATGAATGAAAAAGACTTAAAAAAAATCTTAAATGGCGTGAGAAAAGGCTCCATGTCTGACATACAGGCCCTGGAAGCATTAAAAACGCTGCCATTTGAAGACCTGGGATTTGCAAACATTGACCATCACCGCAGCATACGCAAAGGATTCCCTGAAGTCATATACGGCAAGGGTAAAACCACTGAGCAAATCATTAAAATAATGGAAAACATGTCTTCAAAAAAATGCCCTGTACTTGCAACACGTATTGACAAAAATAAAGCGCCAAAAATAAAAAAAACTTTCCCAAAGGCGAAATATCATCCCGCCTCCGGAGCCCTTACCCTAACAACCGGCAAAATTGAAAACAAAGGCTGCGGCACTATTCTTATTGTATCAGCCGGCACCTCAGACATTCCGGTTGCAGAAGAAGCAATTGTCACCGCAGAGATAATGGGTAACCATGTCGAACATGTTTATGATGTTGGCGTAGCCGGAATCCATAGACTGATGAACCAGAAAGATAAAATCAGACAGGCAAACGTAATTGTTGTGGTTGCGGGCATGGAAGGCGCGCTGCCAAGTGTCGTGGGAGGCCTTGTCTCCCGACCGGTAATCGCGGTCCCCACCAGCACAGGTTATGGTGCAAGCTTTGGCGGCATAGCAGCTCTTCTGGGAATGCTCAATTCATGTTCCGCAGGAGTCTCCGTTGTTAATATTGACAACGGATTCGGCGCCGGATATATGGCAAGTCTTATAAACCGTAAATTATAATATTTAATCACAAAAAATTAAGGTTGATTATCTATCAACATCCATTAAATCCTTCTTTTCTCCGAAAGTAGCCTTAATTTCTGTCCAGAGTTCTTTTTATCCCTTCAACAACAAGGACAAGGTTCTGTACCGGTTTATAAAAAACATCTTCTTTAGACATGCCGATTGAAATAAGTTCTTTTGATAAAGTATAGTCAACCAATCCTGTATGGATAATAAATCTCATTTCAGGACTCAGTTGACTAGCTCTTTTGATCAATGTTTCTCCGTTCATTCTAGGCAGGCGAAGGTCAATAATAGCCGCTGAAAATTCCGACCCTGAAATATAGGCCAAGGCTTCTTCAGCGGTTCCCGCAACAACAACATCATATCCATAGTCCTCAAGAAAGCCTTTCAAACTGTCTCTAAAAGAAACTTCATCATCGACAATCAGAACTTGTATTTTTTTGTTATCTGACATTTCACATCTCCAATAAAAAATATTTATTAGAACTTTAACAGATAATATTGTTCTGAATATGCCGCATAAACTCTCTTTTTAACATTAATCACCACGGATGAATTAAGAAATACCTCCAAAAAATCCCTATAAACAATACGGGCTAAAAAAATAAAGGCTATGCTATTTATATATTCTATCAACATGTGTAATGTCAAAAAATAATCTGTTTAATTGATTTTCAAAATATAGCAAGCTTAAATAGTTAAAAAATAAATAATTTTTGCTTTTAGCCGATCTCAAACATAATAGTATCGAACAAAACTACTATTGCGGTTTTATATTTATTCGTTTTATCTTCTTGAGAACTGATACTGGTTCGCCTTACTGACAGGAAATTGCAATTTAATTAGAGTTTCTTAATCCTGTCCTTTCTAGAGAAGCTCTCTTTAACCGCAGGGTCATTTTCAAGGGCTGTTAAACCCTCGCTTATAATGGAAAGCATTTTTTTTCTGTCTTTTGGAAGAACACCATTTACAGGAAGGTAATTGGTGAGATGATCGCTTAAGTAACAGGATGAAACATCCGCATTTTCTAAAAATTTTTTCTGCTCTTTTAAAATGGTTTCAGGCAAGGCTTTGTTGAACCGCCCCTCCAGCATATCATCATAAATCTCAGAGCCCGGTTGGGGCTGAAGAGTTCTGACCCTTATATAATGAGGATCTATCCGGCTTAAAAGTGCTGCCGTTTCTATAGCATGCTCCTCCAACATTTCCTCTCCTCCAAGGCCCAAAAGGACATAAACAGAAAGTTCAAATCCTGCGTCTTTCACCTTGGCACATCCCTCTGCAAACTCATCCGGAGTTATTCCCTTTCTTATTTTTTCAAGAAGTTTTCCGCTCCCGGTTTCCAGACCCACGTGAAGACGGGTAAGCCCTGCATCACGAATAAGTTTAAGGTCATCAAATGACTTCTTTAAAAGGGTTTTTGCCCTTGCATAACTTGTTATTCTCTCAATATTGGGAAATGATCCATAAAGAGCACCCAGTATTGCCACCATGTCATCTGCTTTCATGACAAGACTGTTTGAATCCGCAATAAAAACAGTTTTTGTTTCTTCCCTGTAAAGGTCCCGGGCATAATGAATATCCCTTTTAATTTCGGCCAAAGGCCTTCTTTCAAAAGGAATATCCCTATACATGGAACAGAAAGTACATTTATTCCAGTTACAGCCCCTTGTAACCCGCAACAGCAAACTCTCTGCCTCACTTGGAGGCCTGTAAGGGGGAAAATCATATCTATGTTTTTTCAGTCTTAAACGCCCGATTGCCATAATATCACCAGCATATCATAACCATAGCCAAGAACAAGAGGTTGGAATAGTTCCTTTCTATTAAAGAATAATTTGATTACCTTTATGTGGTATACGCATTTCATAAAAATTAACCGTACTTTAATTCTAAAAAATATTTGCCTTGACTAAGTGATTGGTTTTCCTATAATATCTATAAATATGAATAAAATAATAGCTGTATTGTTTGAAGAAAAGAAAGAAGAATCCTACATTGCCATAGAACTGGACGGCAATGAACCTGAAATTCTTCTAACTAAGGGGCCCTCTTTTGAAAAACAAATGGGCCCTTATCCCATACCGTATGCTGAAGCTACTTTCAAGCGCTGGAATTATTCAAAGGTTAAAAATCCTCCGGAAGCAGACCTTAAAGATAAAAAAGCCCTGATGAAAACATTGCTCAGCCTCCATAAAACAAAAAATAATCGTGCGGAATTTTGCAGGCAAAATAAGGCTGAATAAGAAAAAGATCCATACTGCACCGGCACAGCAAGGTACGGTACGAGAACAATTAACATTGCAGGCGCTCTCAGACCGAATTGAAAGGTAAACACTGAAAATGATTTTTGACTCTTTTAAGCGAAACAAAAATAAAAAAAATTCATCTAAAAAGATGATAATAAACATGGTAAACCCCGAAGAGAGCCGGATTGCAATAACTGAAAATGAACACCTCATCAACCTGGCCATTGAAACAACAAGCACTGGAAAAATACGCGGAAACATCTACAAGGGAGTTGTAAAAAAAGTACAGCACAGCCTTAATGCCGCATTTGTGGAGTTCGGTTCAAAGCGCCACGGTTTTCTTCCGCTTGATGAAGTCCATGCCAAATACCACACAAAGGAAGCAAAAGGAAAAGAAAAACCCTCTCATGACAAAATATTAAAAAAGAACCAGGAGATCCTTGTACAGGTCACAAAAGAGGAAAAAGATAATAAGGGTGCAGCACTTACAACTTATATATCTTTGCCAGGCAGATATCTGGTCATTATGCCAGGATATAAACGAAGCGGCATATCAAAAAAAATAGACAGCGAAGAAGAAAGAAAAAAGCTTAAAGATATCGGCAAAGAGCTGAAGCTGCCCGATACAATGGGCTTTATCATAAGAACAGCAGGCCTTAATAAAACAAAAAAAGAGCTCCAAAAAGATGCCGATTATCTTCTCCGCCTTTATAAAGCAATCGAATCAAAAGCTGAAAAGATTGCTGTGCCCGCCATGGTATATCAAGAAAGCAATATGGTCGTACAATCTATACGGGATTACTTCACCAGCGATATCGGAGAAGTACTTATAGACAGTCCTGAAGCATTCAAAAAAGCTCGGGATTTTTTCAAACAGATAATACCAAAACATTATAATGCGTTAACTCTCTATGAGGAAAAGGAGCCTGTTTTTTCAAAATACAAAATTGAAAAACAGATCGAAGTCCTTTATGAAAGAATCGTAACTTTAAAATCAGGAGGAAGCATATCAATAGATTCCACTGAAGCTCTTGTTGCAATTGATGTCAATACCTCGCGATTTACCCGCTTAAAGACTCAGGAGGAAACAACCCTGATAACCAATCTAGAAGCCGCAGAAGAGATTGCCAGGCAGCTGCGCCTGAGGGATCTTGGCGGACTGATTGTAATTGATTTTATCGATATGAAACAGGTCAAAGACCGGCAGCAGGTTGAGCGGCACCTGAAAAATGCCTTTAAAACAGACAAAGCCAACATAGAACTTTCAAAAATATCAAAGTTTGGAATACTTGAAATGAGCAGAGAACGGCTTAGAAGTCCGTTACTTGATATGAATCATATAACCTGCCCGTTTTGCAAAGGAAGCGGGAAAACAAGAGCAACCGAATCGTTATCCCTTTCAATTCTGAATAAAATTTTTGATGGAGCTTCGTCCGGTGAAAACAGTGAAATCAAGGTATCCCTTTCACCCGAAGTGGCTGAATATCTCTTAAACGTTAAACGTGCAGAACTTTTCAGTATCGAAAAACAGTTTAATGTTAAGATCTGTATCTCAAGCGCTGCCATGAAACCAGCAGACAGCTGCAACATTGAACTCATTGCAAAAGTGTAGCGCTTTCCCGGGAAGATTCAATGTCAAACAATTCAGAGAAAACGATTATTTCATCCTGCCCCCATGACTGCGGCGGCAGATGCGTGCTTAAAGTCCACGTAAAAGACCATATCATCACAAAGATTGAAACAGATGACGGAGAAGGCACACAACTGAGGGCCTGCGCAAGAGGGCGCGCTTACCGACAGAGGGTTTATTCACCCGACAGGCTGAAGTATCCCATGAAAAGAGTGGGTGAGCGGGGAGAGGGAAAATTTAAACAAATCTCATGGGATGAAGCCTTAAATAAAGTCTCCTCCGAACTCATCCGGATAAAAGAGACCTATTCTCCGGAAGCAATACTCAACATATCCTATTCAGGAAATACCGGCACCTTTCTGCACAACCAGCTTTCCCTCTTCCGTCTGCTCACCATGTTCGGAGGGTTTACACCCATATGGGGCTCAGCTTCATTCTGGGGCAGCCTTTTTTCATCTGAAACAACCTTTGGCACAGTAACTGCGGGTCATACCGGCGATGACATTCCCAATGCCAAATATATCATCCTGTGGGGCTGGAACCCGGCAGAAACAATACAGAAAACAAATACCGCACATTACCTTTCACTTGCAAAAGAAACGGGAATAAAGATAGTCGCAATCGACCCCAGATTTACTGATTCTGCTGCAGCTTTTGCTGACCAGTGGATCCCGATCAGACCCGGAACAGACACAGCTATGGCAATCGCCATGGCATATGTCATGATCACAGAAAATCTTTATGACAGTGACTTCCTGGAGAAATACACCTATGGTTTTGACAAGTTTGAAGCATATGTCCTCGGGACCGATGACACACCCCCAAAAACACCTGAATGGGCGGAAACCATAACCGGCGTTAAGGCAGAGACAATAAAACAAATCGCAAGACAATACGCACAAAACAAACCGTCAAAGATCCTAACCCTGGGCGCTCCCGGCCGAACCGCATTCGGAGAACAGTTTCACAGGGCGCTTTCCACCCTTTCCGCAATGACAGGAAATATAGGCATACACGGAGGAGAGCCCGCAGCCTTCGGCCTGCCGCCGGTAGGACTCCACCCTGCAGCCGGAACCGGGCTTATTGCAAGAAAGATGACTGGTAATCTTCCTGAAGGCGCACGCCAGCGACCCGCACTTCACATAACAAAGCTTTGGGATGCTATCCTTGAAGGGAAAAATGGCGGTTATCCGGCAGACATCAAGATGGCTTATATTACCAACGGTAATCCTGTTAACCAGTTTATGAACTCAAATAAAGCAGCAGAGGCATTAAAAAAACTTGAAACAATCGTGGTACATGAGCAGTTTATGACACCCACAGCAAGATATGCCGACATTCTTCTCCCGATAAATACACAATTTGAAAGAAATGATATTATCCGCCCATGGCAGGGCGGACCCTATTGCATATATATGAACAAGGTCATTGACTCGCTTTATGAGTCAAAATCAGACCTTGAGATCTGCACGGATCTAGCAGACAAACTTGGAATAAATGGATACAACGACTTAACAGAAGATGAATGGTTAAGAGACTTCTGGGAGGCCGCCAAAGATTTGACCGATTCAAAACCGCTACCTGATTATGATTCCTTTAAAAAAGAAGGTGTCTTCAAGATCAAAACAGACAAACCTGTAATTGCCTTTGAAAAACAGATCAGTGATCCTGAAAACAATCCGTTTCCTACCCCGTCTGGAAAAATCGAAATATATTCTGACAAACTTAAAGAAAGAAACACTCCAGGCCTTCCGCCAATTCCTACATATATTGAACCCTGGGAAGGGAAAAACGATCCCCTTACAGATAAATATCCGTTGCAGTTCATCTCTACGCATTCAAAAAGAAGGATCCATTCAAACATGGACAATCTTCCCTGGATGAAGGAGCTGGAACCGCATGTTGTCTGGGTCAATCCGGTTGACGCTGGAATAAGGGGTCTTAAAAATGGTGACCGAACCCTGGTCTTTAATGACAGGGGCAAAATATCAATTAAAGTCAAGGTAACAGAACGAATCATGCCTGGAGTCGTCAGTATAGGACAGGGAGCCTGGTATCGCCCGGATAAAAACGGTATAGACCGGGGCGGATGCGTTAATGTCCTCTTGAAGGATGAACATTCACCTGCCGGCGCTTTTTGCAGCAATACCTGTCTGGTGGAAGTGAAAAAGGAGTGAAGACTGGAAGACCGGTCTTTTCATATTGTTCAGAACAGAAAGAATCATAAAAAGTAAACAATAAAATTGTCAGCCCTGCAATAATTCTGCTAAAAATTATCTAAACTATAAAGTATTGGACAATAAGCGACTAACGTTTTTTATTTACCATAAACAACTAAATTTTCGCCATTAACTGAAATTATGAAGCAAGTTGGTTTTTATTTTGATCAGTCAAGATGTACAGGATGTTATACATGTGTTCTCGCATGCAGGGACTGGCATGATATAAAAGATACATCCATTGAATTACGAAAGATCCATCCCCTTGAACTGGGAAAATATCCCGAGGTCAAACTCTCATATATCTCGCTTTCATGCAACCATTGCAAAACTCCCGTTTGCAAAGAGGCTTGCCCAGTTGAAGCAATCTCAAAAAGAGATAAAGATGGCATAATGCTTGTCAAACAGGACGACTGCCTGGGTAAAGACAAATGCAAAAGATTCTGCAAAGAAGCCTGTCCATATGATGTCCCTCAATTTGGTAAAGACGACAATTCAAAAATGAGCCTGTGTTCCATGTGCACTGACAGACTGGCTGACGAGAGAAATCCTGCTTGCGTGGATGCCTGCCCAATGCGAGCCCTTGATTTCGGACCCATGTATGAACTTAAAGAAAAATATGGGGAGGTTAAAGATGCTCCGGGGTTCGCACATTCCGCAGATACAGTCCCTTCCATAATATTTAAACCCAGATATTGAACCACCACCCTCAACCCAATTTGAGCATCAGGTTACTCACCAGGAAATACAGGAATTATTTTACGCACCTGAAACGCGGAACCGTGCATAATATCGACGGATACCATTCCCTGTGCTTCGGCGGAGCAGGGTACATGGACGCCATGATAACACAGAGAAGTTCTGAAATCTCGGATAAGGATATTGATGACTGTCTTGCGATTCAGCCGGAAGATGTTGATATTGTCCTGACCCATGATTGTCCTACCGGAATAGGGATGCCAAATACTCCAGGTCTTGAGTATTGCGGAGAGATAGGTTTTGCCGCAGCAGGGAACTTGTGAAGCATTTTAACCCTAAACGGTGGCTTTTCGGACACCACCATAAGTGGTTTGAACATCGGGACGGAAATACCGACTACTATTGTTTTGCAGCGATATGGAAAAACTTTGGGTTGTTAGACAAGAAATTCAAGGGGATATCCACCTCCATGAGATAAAGATACCGAGAAACAGGTCACTTCTTGAAAGGGTTTTTGTAAGGATGAAGATAATCCGTTGAAGCGCTGCTAAACCAAACTCTTTTACAAGTCAAAGATATATGAAAAGAGCCTTATAAAAATAAGAAACCCTCGCAGGTGTTATCCCGGAGGGCTTCTTAACGTATATTGTAAAATTAGTTTAGCTAACCTTATTTTTTCTTTTTAACAACTTTCTTCTTTGCAACTTTCTTCTTTGCAGCTTTCTTTTTTGCCGGAGCTTTTTTCTTGGGAGCAGCTTTCTTTTTCTTTTCTTCAGCTTCTGCTTTCTTTAGGGAAGCTTCCTGTTTCTTAACTTTTGCCTGTAGTGCAGCGAGAGCCTTCTTGTTTGCGGCGATCCATTGTTTTATTAGTTTTGCTGATGCCATTTTAATATTCCTCATATGGTTAATAGTTAAAATATTTTTCGGCATTTAAAAAAAATACTTTAATAAAATAAATATTTTTTTATTACTTTTTGCCAGTTGATCTCAGGTTTGATTATAAGCTGCAACAAGTATCAAATGCTGGTGATTTTTGAGAAGTTAGTTTGTTTAAGATAATGGAACGTACTGTTGGCTTTGAGCTTTGTTAAGGTTACGAAGGGCTATGTGACAAAGGCCGTGCCGAAGCCCTGCCTTTGTATTTAACAAACAATATTCGTTTCCACGTTTATACAAACTAAAAGACAATTATCTACGGCAATCATCAAGAATCAATATCCCACTAATTATTGACTGAGTTGAGTCAAAATCACTGCCTCGTCCAATCTCCTTCTAAAAGAGTCTTCATACCGAAAGGATCAGAAACCACAACAAGGCTTAATGTGTTTTTATTTATAGAGTACGTATGAATTCCCGAATCAGTTCCGAAGAAATCATCAAAAAAAGTAATTTGATTACCTGAGCTGTCCCCCTTAGTTTTACCAGTATTAGTGAGAGAGCGTCTGTTGATTTAGCCATCTTGGCTGTATGGTTTCCGGTGCCAGGAGGACGATAACCCCTTGAACTATTCGGTCTCACCGTGTTGTATTCTTGTCTCCAGCGTTCAATGAACCCTTGTGCTTCAAACACTCATCAATAGTTAAGCTTATTATTGCTACTGTTGACTTTTGAAGATCTCTGAACTATTAAGGATACTAGAAGTAATCTTAAACTACTAAACCACAGTTTTATCCGGGAATAACATTATATACGTTATCAATAAGGAGATGATCCATGGATATCGAAAAACTTCAGGAATTTTTTTTGGTGCATGTTAGTCAACCTTGGGATATACGTACTCACCGCAATTTTGATATTGATATTTCATAATATCATCTTAAAAATGCAAAGCAAAATGTTCAGGCTAGACGAAGAAACCGTCAGCAAAGCTGTATGTGGACATTTAATTAACTATAAGCTAATGATAACTGTTTTTAACTTTGTGCCTTGGCTTGCAATATTAATTATCAAATAAGTTTACAGGGTAATCGATAGTTCATATAACTCCTGATAATTTTAACTTTTTGAGCCCATTTACAGCTTCAAATTTCTCCTTGTCTGTGTGAGCAAGCCGTCTCATCAGCCTCACGCATTCAGCTCAATCCTGATTCAAAAGTTATATCGCTTGAATATTGACGATATCAGCCTTTTTTCTGTCAAAGCTTAGCAGTATATTAAAAATAAATTATCAACGCTTCTCAGTCAGCTCTCCAGAATGTAATACCCCGATACTAAGTTTATTGCTCTCTGCTTTACAGCCTGTCAAAATATCTTAAATCATCAGCATTAGAAAAATTTGCAATAAATTTTACAGAAAATTAGTAAAGTGATTAACAGCTTTAATAGAGATATTGATTATAATGTTAATAGGTTAGTTTCTCGCATTCTTCTCATATGAATAAGTCACAGGTTAAATAAATTACCGAAAACAAAATAAAAGACAGTAATAGTTAAGGAGAAAGACTGATGCGAAGATTACTTTACATTTTCCTAGGAATTTTATTCCTTAATTGCTTAATAATATGCGGCAACTATTTTCTTAAAAACAAAGCTATCGAACAATATAGACAGCCGTTATACTACCCCAAAAAAGTAGAATCAGTTAAATAAGGTAAAATCTATTTTTTGTAAAAATTTCACAAAATAAATATGAGGCACCTAACTGTCTTAATAACACAATTTTATATACTCATAAGTAACGTAAGGAATATATAAGAAAAAGATAATTTACAATGAAAGATTTTAAGCACCTAAATATATCACCAATAATAAAACAGAAAACACAAGGCAATAATAGTTAGGGAGAAAAACAGGTGGCTATAGTATTTTCAATATTCCTAGGTCTTTTATACATTATTTGCATCCTATTCTGTTGGAGCTATATTCGTGGGAAAACCCCTCGAAACAATATGAAGAGAAATTGAACGACCAAGAAACAGTGAAATCACCTGAATAAGGTAAAAATGCTAAAGGAAACGGAACTCCTGAATTGATAATCAGTTTGTACGTACAAGGGGAGTTGTTGAGCATTCCGATAAAGTTAAAATCCTAGGTGAAGAGGAAATTTAAAAAAACAAACTGTGAAGTAAATTGTGAAGTAGAAAAGAGATGCATATCTCGGGCTAGACATGCAAAAGCCAGAGCCGGTCAATACTGACTTCATTGTGACTGTTCAGCCTTGCCCACAGTTTTTTTTCATTGCTCTGCAGCATGTCATACAGTGGCAGGGATAAGGCTTTTTCGCTTTGACATTCGTTATCGTTTGACGCTTCCCCTGATACGACCATGGCTCTCAGTTTACCTGCAAGAATGTTAAGAGAATGATTTCTTGACAGAAAGGGAAAGACCCTTTTTTTTCTAACACCCAATTTTCTTAGTTCAGTCTTCAGGTACGCACAGTCTTTGTGAACAAAAAGTCCATTTTTAAATGTTCTGTACGCTTTATTCCG
>JAHEEI010000048.1 GCA_024640785.1 Pseudomonadota bacterium | reverse complement strand
GTTGAACTTTTTTCATGAAGTTCTTTAAGATAATCATATTCTGTCTTGGATTCTTCTTTGCCTCTATTCATGCTGCCGCTGAAAACGCCCTATTGTTTATAAAGCACGGTATACTGAAAAGATCTTTCTGAGTTTTTCGGAACAGAGATCTCAAGTTCTGCCTTACTTTCCGACTTCTTTTTAATCGGCGGAACAGGCCCGATAAATTCCCAGTCTCCCCCAAAATGTTCCACAACCATCACCTTAATGTCCTCTTTTTTATGGTTCTTTAAAAGAATCCCAACCGTCTCTTTTCTGCTTTTGTTACTGATCTTTGATACAGCCTTAACCGTTCTTTCTCCTGTAATATCAAAAGCATTTCCAACAAAAACACGGACTTTTTTGTTTTTTGGAGTATGGTCAATTAAATCCTCCCCGATAAAGACCTGGGACTTATCCTCATCTTTTTTGTAGACACGAATTTTTCCTTTTGGGAGAGGCATTCCCAGTCCGCTTGCGGCATCATTTTTGAATTCAAGCAAAGTCCGCACCTTTTCCCCGTTTTGCTGACTGTCAAAAATATAAATCTTTTCAACAGTAGCTTCTGTTGATGGGAAAAAAGATATCTGTTTTATCTGACGGTCTTTTAAAGTTGCAGATTTCTGCAATGTATAAAGATGATACTCAAAAAATGCTTTTTCTTTAAACTGGGGTGTGGCCGCTTCCATATATGTTCCAGCCAACATCTTTCTCACGGGCATACGTTCCGGCTCAACTGTATGCACATCTCCTGCCACAAGCTTAAGTTTGGCTTCTAGGTATGATGCGCCGGAACTGTTATTAATTGATACCCACCCACTCAGGTCAACCTTTGAATCGTCAGCATTTACTAATGCGACATACTCTGCATGCCACTTTAGTCCTTTGGTAAGATAGCTTATTTCTGATTCATGCTTTCCCTCTTTTTCACAGTTTAAAAACCAGACCAGCGTCGGTTTTGTCATCAGACCCTCAGGAAGTGAGGGAAACTCAATATTTTCAACAGCTGAAGCCTTAACAACCTTTACCTGCCCGTCTTTCAGGCCTACAATAACATCTCCTCCGTTAGAGTTGAGCAGTTTCCCTGAAAAAGTATTTCCCTCCCTTGTTGAAACCATAATAGATTCGTTTATATATTTTTCTAAAAGCCGTTCTGTTCCAACCAGATCAAATTCAAAGTTCTGTTCAAGAAGCGCAACTTTATCAGGAAAGGTTAGCGATTTAAAATAAACCGAGGTGGGATCTATTTTTGCTGCAACATCCTGAAACTGATATTTCTGAACTCCCTTTTTAAGATCTATCAGCCTTGTTTCTCTCACCAAAGCAAGGTCATCATTATAAACAGTAACGGAGACCTCCTCTCCGGTTACAGTCACGGGAAAACCCGCAAGGAAGAGAATAATGATAAAAAGAATCTTTTTTATTTTCATATCTTTATCTCCTAAAGAAATTTGATAAGAATTTTTAAAACAGATTTTCATGAAATATCCGACAACAACCTAAAGCTAACTTAAGCGATAATAATATTGAATATTCCTACTTCAAAAATAGTTCAGATTAACAGAAGCAGTATTAAATTATTTTCAAAAAAACAGATTCAAGGTTATGGCACGTAATATTGACTTTAAGATTTGTTAAGGTTACAAGTGGTTATGTGTAATATTCCGCATAGCCCTCTAGCAATGGAACGTAGCGGATTTGCCAGTCCTTGTTAATGGGGTGTTATGAAATTAACTTCATTCTCCTTTCTGATTCTACGGAGATGTCGCTGTCTTTCATATATGCACGAATTCTTTCGGCACGATCTTTATCGTTTAGCCGTTTTATCAGGGACTAGTTATTAAGGATTTCATACATCATGTCTATCTTTTCGTCTTTAATTTTGGCACCCTTTTTTACATATTATTAATTGTTTCTTTTGAAATATTTATGGACGTTGATTTAGATATATAATTCAGTCCAGAGTATGACATTTCATGCCATTTAACCTATTGTTTCATCTATTCTTTAGCACCATATTCCATTAGAAGTTTGGCTATTTCTGGAAAACCCTTCTTTTTCGCAAAGCCCAAAGCTGTATAATAAACGCCGCCAAAAAGTGCTTTTTGATTTAAATCTGCCCCAGCCTTTAGAAGGGCCTTGACAATATCAAGGTTACCTTTCTGTGACGCAATTATCAATGCCGTTGAGCCTATTGATGTACCAGATATTTTTGTTTTGTTCATATCCGCACCAACTTCGAGAAGAATATTGACAATATCCGTATGTCCTTCTGCGGCTGCATACCACAAAGCCGTCGCACCAGTATCATTTGCAGCGTTTACATACGCACGAGCCTGCAGCAGTGCTTTGACAATATCCAGATGACCTTCCTGAGCCGCAAAAATCAAAGCCGTATAGCCCTTTAATATAAAAGATGTAGCTGTTACATCAACGTCTGCACCTGCTTCAATAAGTGCCTTGACAATATCTACATAGCCCATTTTTGATGCGAACATCAATGCTGTCATGCCGTCATTTCTTTGTAAATTTAAATCAGCCCCTGCTGCAATCAGCGCATTGACAATATTCTTATGACCATACCCAGACGCTTCAAGTAAAGGTGTTTCTCCAGATTTGTTTGCCTTGTTTATATCAGCTCCTTTGCCAATAGCAATTTCAGCATCTAACAGAGCATTATTTTTAGCCGCCACGGACAGATCATTGTTTAATTGGTTTTTTCCCTTTACCTGGGGCAACAAAGAACAGGAAAATAAAGCACATGCCATGATTACAAATATAATATTTTTCATAAGTAATGGTTTCTTTCTCTTTTTTATGTCATTAAAAAGTCTAGAACAACTCAAGTCTAAAACTAAGAGATAGCTTTATCTCACATATACTTTTATAAGTTTTAATTTGCAAGCCTAAAAAGTACCAGATTAGGCACAAATATAGGGAATTTAAGATAATAACACGCACCTTTTATTTTCCAATTAGTTAATATTACTAATAGTTGTGTGAAAAATGGTGAGAATTAAGAGTATGGCACGTTATATTGAATTCAGGTTTTTTAAAGGTCAAAAATGGTTATTTGTCGTGGCTGCCCATCTCTTCAATAATAATCGAATAAAAAAAGGTGATAACAAACAGGTTGTTGATGTCAACATTACCATTGCATTAAAAACTCGTACTGGAATTACAGAATTGCCAAAAGCCAACCCTCGTTGCATAATAATTAAGGCAATCTCTGCTCGAGGAACCATGCTCATCCCCAGCAAAAGAGCACCTGTCCATTTCATTGATAACCTTGCGGGCAGGGCAACACTTATTATTTTTGTGGAAACACCGACTGCAATAAGCAGTAACCCCAAGAATGCGGACTTCGTTAACAGGCTTGGATCAATGCTAATTCCTATACCAACAAAGAAAAACGGACTGAACAGTTCATCCAAAGTGTTATAGGAGGCATCGATTTTGACAGCATCTTTGTCACGTGAAAAGATAAGACCTGCAAAAAAAGCTCCTATTGCTATTGAAAAACCAAGCATTCCGGCAAGTGCGGCGACGATAAACCCGATTCCAGATACCATAAGCATAAGTTCGGTAAGAGATTCGATTTGTTTGAAAAAATTCATGACATATCGCTCTATCAGCCACGAAAGCATCGCACACAAGCCTCCAAAGGCAATTAATTTTAATAAAATCAACACTGTTTCTTTGGACAAGTTGAGTAAAAGTTCAGAGTTTTGTCCAGATTGCAGGTATGGTAAAACTGAAAAAAGAAGTGCCATAAGAATTATTCCCGAAATATCATCCAACTCTGCAATATCTAACAGCAATTCACCTTCTTTTGATCCGAGAGCATTTGCCTCTTTCCAAACACCTACCGATATCCCAACGCTGGTTGCGGTTAGAGCAACTCCAATAAAAAGACTTGGAATGAAAGGTACTTCAAATAAATAGTATGAAAACAGATATCCCAGAACACCGCAGACAATGACATTTACTATCCAAATAAGGCTCGCTCTTTTTAGCTGTCCAATAAGGTTGTGGACGTTACTTTCTAATCCGATTCTAAACAATAACGTAATAACGCCCACTTCTGCCAAAAAGTAAAAAATCTCTTTGTCCGGCTGAGTTAAAAGGTTAAATTTAATATCAGCGATTCGTAGCAGAAGGCCTACAACTATATACCCAACAAGTGACGGAAGATTAAGTTGCCGGGAAAAAGCTTTAACAAAAATATTGACAACAATAACGGCGCCCACCAAAAATATTATCTGGATAAGTTCTGTTCCGCTTTCAATCATTAAAGTAGCCTCTGCAATAATAATGAATATTCCTTCTGGTGTCCTTAATAATTCAGTGGTTTCCAAAAGTCAACATAAGCGATAAAATGTTAAACCTTTTGCCCCGCTAAATAGTTAACATAACCATAGGTAATATTGAATAAATTTCTTTAAGAAAAAAAGGCAGAGCCGATTTTTATGACCCTGCCTTTGTATTCAAATTAAAGTTTAACAACTGTTAGTTTGCAGTCGCCGTAAAATCATATGACGGAATGTTTGTTTGAGGGATATCGATCCAATAATAACCTGAGCTGAAACTATAACTAGCATTTTCAGGAGCAACAAGATACCTGCCATTTTCAATGTCTCCTACTGCGTAATGGCCCTGTACATCTGTTGTTGCCGTATCATATGGTTGTGAGGCGCCACACGTAACGATATAAATATTTACGGTAACACCCTCCTTTATATCTCCTGAAACAGTTCCGTAAATTGTATCTGAGTCACAGGCATCTCCTGTACCGTCACTATCGGCATCCTCCTGTCCCGGATTCGGAACATTTGGACAATTGTCAGTGCCATTAATCAGACCATCAGAATCAGAATCTAAGGGTAAAAACTGAGCTGAACCATATTCATTCAGATATGCATCGGGCCTACCAATCGCGTAGTATATTCCATCTGCAGTAAAAATGTGCCCAAATACCGTTGAAGAAGTCGCAATAGTACCCTTGCGGGATATTGTATTGTTGTTAGGGGCTCCGCCATTAGTATCACTGAGAATCGACCAGCAGGCATTCAGATCAAAAGTTTCACCCTGATCCAGAAGTGCCATAAGCCTGTTATACCGTTCATCAGATGACTCGTAATAATAATCAGGATCCGGAGAAAAATCCCCCACAAAATGGTTTGCTGAACCAATATAGGTTGCTCCGGAACTTGACTGTTGTCCATATGTCACCTCTATTTCCTCGGAGCGAAGCTGAATCTTTGCCATGGTATTCTGATTAAAATCTATGTAATGAATAATCGCCCCGGTCGGGCCAAAGGTATTCCCAGAACCAAGATGGTCTTCGAACATCTTCACGGCTTCCTCAAGAGTAGAGGCATGTTCCATGGAATACCTGATTAGGAAATTGGGATACAGGCCCATCGCAGCGGCAGTGTTAGGATTTCCAGCATTCAGGGTGACCCCAATTCCTTTTTCATTGAGTCCGAAAGCCACATCTGCCCAGCCCGGAGGGTCAATTGTTAGATAGGCGAAATCACCGTTGGTTGGCTGCCAGTACATGATGGCTGTGGTGTTTTTGCCTGTGGATTGAGCATCCGTGTTATGACACAGAAAGGAACCAGCAGAAGAGGTAACACCAAAGGCTGTACAGGCAAGCACCTCAGGACTTGGAAGGGGGGTTATATTTTTAGCCATATTTAAAAGCTCAACAGCCATGTTTTGTGTCAAGACCAAATCCCAGGCTGCAGCATAACTGAGAGGCCTTACCTCCGTTATTCCCATTGCCATGCCCTGCATATGCTGTTGTACGCTTTGGGGAATCCAATCAAGGGTGGCATCATAAAAGGTTTGGGGAGTCCAGCCGTTGCCCGGACCAAGATAGACGAGAACGCTTCCGAAAACATAACCAAATTCTATGATATTGTCCGGGAATGTACGACCGATCTGCCTGCCGATCTCATACCAGCTTCCGCTAAAGCCTTTTACCGGTGCAAACTTTTCAATTCTATTGGAACACAGGTCACCATTTCCGTCACTATCGCTATCTGTCTGGTCAGGATTATAAATTCCTGGACAGTTATCATCATTATCACAGAGGCCATCTTCATCCGTGTCCATTTGCCCATCCCCGTCACAGTAGTCGCATGCATCACCAATTCCATCTGCATCTGCATCCTCCTGGTCCATACTGCATGAACTGTTTTCACCACACGCATTGCCGCCATTACAGATCTCTCCTGCTTTTGTGCCGCCAATGCAGGTTCCCCCTAACGGTCCGTTTGGTTTTGAGTTGCAATTATCCGCCAAATAAACAGGAACACAATCAGCACAGTTTTTAAAAGGAATCCCATCACAGTCAGGATCCGCCAGCTCCACTGTTTGACCCGAAGTATTTGTTGCAGTAATGGTACAGAGTGTTTCGGCCTCTGCATAAGCTGAAAAAAGAACACTTGTGAAAAATATAACGGCGAATAAAGGTACCATTGTTTTATTCATATTTTCACGATCCTTTTATGCAATTCAGATTGTTTTAATTTATTATAATATACTTTGTTTCTTTTGTCATATTTAAAGATAATATTTAAGCCAAACATGGAGAGTATTATGTTAAAATGTATAATAATTTTATTATTTATTAAAACCGTAAGTATAAATTACTTTAAATAAGTTATTCTCCTGCCTTTTTCTTAGAATAAAATCAGGAAATAAACCAACTTTCTTTGTGAAGATTATTTTTTTCTGGGGAAAAAATTTTTAATCTGGTTTTCTGCCTTTAGTTCCTTTAGCGCTTTTATAATAAGACCCCTGTTTCCTTTGTTTTTACTCTGCAAAAGAGCACGCTGGGTTTTTCTCTCTGTAATGTTTTTTGGAACATATAGACTTTTCCCGGTAAAGGGGTGCTCTCCTGTATAGTACATGCATGATGCGGAGGTCATGGGAAGCGGGATAAAATCCTGAACCTGCTCAGGGTGCATTCTCCTTTTTAAAAGGATAAGCGCAAAACCTAATGCGTCGCGCAGACTCGAACCGGGAAAAGCCGAAATAAAATAGTTCGCCAGATAGCATCTTTTTTCAAGTTTTGAGTTTACCCTGGAAAACCTGCCGAGAAATCTATCATAGGTCTTGACTGAAGGCTTATTCATCAGCTCCAATATATTGTCAAACATATGTTCAGGCGCAACCTTCAACTGACCGCTGACATGATATCGGCAGATCTCTTCAAGATACTTTTCCGCATCAACGTCACACAACAGATCATGACGGAAGCCACTGGCAATAAATAGATGATTAACTCCGGGTAGCTTTCTTATCTTTTTGTAAAGACGGATACTCTCATTATAGCCTGTTTTAAAATTTTTGCATTTCACCGGGAAAAGGCAGCTTTTATTTTCGCAGCCACCTTTCTCTTTCCAGCGCTTGCAGCCGGACAGATACATGTTTGCGGTTGGGCCGCCAATGTCTGTTATGGTTCCCTTAAAATCGGATCTTTTTGAAAGCATTTGCGCTTCACGTATCAGAGAGGCCGGACTCCTGCTTTGAACCACTCTTCCCTGGTGAAAATAGAGAGAACAGAAGCTGCATTCACCGCAGCAGCCCCGGTGCGAGATCATCGAAAACTTAACCGTCTCAAGACCTTTTATCTGTCCGGACTTTTTATAAACCGGATGGGAATCTCTGGCATAGGAAAGCTCATAAATTTTATCAAGCTCGCTCTGTTTAAGCGGAAGCGGCGGCGGAAAAACAACAACATATCTGTTCCCGTGTTTTTGGATAAGAGTCTCTGCTGTAAAAGGATTTTGATTTGCATACGCCAGCTTAAACGCGGAAGTAAACTGTGCCTTGTCTTCCTTAACTGATTCAAAACTAGGAACAGGGACCGTATCTTTAAAAGTCTTTACCTCTTTTCTGACAACAGCTGTACCCCTGATATTGTCCAGAGAACAAACAGGTTCCTCTTTCTTTAAGCGATCGGCAATTTCAAGTATCTGGGTTTCCCCCATGCCGTAGACCAGGATGTCTGCCCGTGAATCAAGCAGCAGAGACCGTCTCACGCTGTTGCTCCAGTAATCATAATGGGCAAGCCTTCTCATGCTTGCCTCTAAGCCACCGATCACAATCGGTACGTCACCAAACGCCTCCCTTACCCTGTTTGCATATACAATCGTTGCCCGGTCCGGCCGACATGGGCCCTGCTTAACAGGTGAATAGACATCCTCTTTTCGGGAGTTTTTATTTGCGGTATAATTTGCCACCATGGAATCAACATTTCCGGCAGTGATACCGAAAAAAAGCTTTGGCTTCCCAAACTTTTTAAAATCTCCGGTGTCTTTCCATTCTGGCTGGGAAATAATACCGACTCTAAAACCTTCCTTCTCAAGCACTCTGCCGATAACAGCTGCCCCGTACGACGGATGATCAACATAAGCATCACCTGTTATGATAACAACATCAAGGTCTTTCCAGCCCCTTTGCTTAAGGTCTGATTTTGAAACTGGCAAAAACTTTTTCATTTATCCGCAGTCCTTTTCTATCTGCTTAAACTAACATGCAAAAACATTTCTTTCAAGTAATGGAAAATTCATACCGCATTCGAAAGGAGTCTTTTTCTTATAAGCAACCCGGGACAAAACAGCATAATGTTGTTAGAAAGATAAAATAGATATATCCTGAAAACGATCTTTTCTTTCATTCTTCACAAAAAAAAGCAGCTGTGCTATAATTTTTTGTTTTGAAAAATCAGTTAAAACTTGAATCAGGATTTAAATGGAGGTTATAAAATGAGCAGTGAAAAATGTAACAGCGGAAGCAGCTGCCAGTCTTGCGGCACTGCGCAGAAATGTTCCCAGACAGATAAAGAAACCCATGAAGTAGCCTTGATCGAAAACAGGATGAACAATATTAAGCATAAATTTATGGTAATCAGCGGAAAAGGCGGAGTTGGGAAAACTTCTGTTTCAGTCAATCTGGCGACAACCCTTGCAAAGCAGGGTTACAAGGTTGGTATCCTTGACGCGGACATCCATGGCCCCAACATCCCAAAGATGCTTGGAGTTGAAGACCACAAACCAGAAGGAGCTGAAGACGGAATATACCCAATAAAGATATCTGAAAATATTTTTGTGATGTCAATAGCCTTTTTTCTAAGCAAAAAAGAAGATGCTATTGTCTGGCGTGGTCCTATGAAACATTCGGTCATAAAACAGTTTCTTGGCGAAGTTGTGTGGGGCGATCTTGACTATCTTATTATTGACCTTCCGCCGGGAACCGGTGATGAGGCATTAAGCACCGCTCACCTGCTTAAGAAGGTTGATGCCGCGATGGTGGTGACAACACCCCAGGAAGTGGCTCTGCTTGATTCGAGAAAGAGTATAACTTTTTGCCGCGAAATAAAAATTCCGATTATTGGTGTGGTTGAAAACATGAGCGGCCTTTTATGTCCCCATTGCAGTAAAGAAATTGAGCTTTTTAAAACCGGCGGAGGTGAGCTGATCGCAAATGAGATGAAGATACCATTTCTCGGTCGTATTCCCCTTGATCCTGAACTTGTTATTAGTTCAGATGATGGAAAATCTTTTATTGAAAACCATCCGGAATCAGCTGTTGCAAAAGCATTTGCAGCTGTTGCTGAGAACTGGACTAAAAGACTTGAAGGCAGTTAATTGAGAATAAATTTTATTTTAATTCCTTAAAAGGGCCGAAGAAATATTTTCGGCCCTTTTAAACGTTAAGTATTAAAAGTCTGTATCAGGTTATTTTGTTTTTACCTGAATAGACTGACCCGGAAAGATTGTACTTCTTGGGGTCAGGTTGTTAAGTTTTAAAAGGTCAGACAGTTTCATTTTATGCTTTTTTGCGATCAGGTAAGGGGACTCTCCGTTTTTCACCGTATACTGTTGAGTTTCAGCTGTATCAATCAGAACGGTTGTCTTTGGCAAAAGAAGTACCTGGCCTACCTGCAGAGTTGTGCTTTTCAGATTGTTTAAAGTCTGAATGGCTTTTGTGGTCGTGTTAAAGCTTTTTGCAATTTCCCAGAGAGAATCTCCCCTCCTCACAGTATATTCATGCATATTGTCCTTGTCTTTTACCATATATTCTCTCGGGCTCTTTTTGGCAGAACTTCTCCAGGCTTTTGTGGGAATTTTCAGTTTCCAACCAGGTTTAATAAAACTGCTTTTTTTCAGGTTGTTTGTGCGCATAATCGCTTTAGTAGATGACCTGTACTTTGAAGCGATTACAGAAAGCGATTCACCCGATTTCACCCTGTGAACTATATAGGGAGGAACGGGCGGCACATAGACAGGGATCTCTGAAAGTTTTGTCTTAAAAATATCTGTCTTGCCCTCGGGAAGCTTCAGGGCATAGGGAGTATTGGGGGTTACCTGTTTTCTGAGTTCGGGATTTATACTTTTTAACTCTTCATAGGGAACGCCGATTTTACTTGCGATGGTTTTTAAATGAGCCTCCTTATTTATGGTCACCGTTTCAACCGCTATCTCACTATCCGGCTGCGGAAGCTCCATGCCGTATTTTTTTGGATCATTTATGATATGAAGAACTGCAATAAAACGGGGAACATACGAAGCTGTCTCCCTTGGAAGTTTTGCATAGAGATCCCAGAAATTATCAAGATAACTGATCTTCTGACGTTTGATTGTTTGCAGGACTCTTCCCTCCCCGCAATTATAGGCAGCAAGTGCTGTTGTCCAGTCCCCAAAAATACCATGCAGCTCTTTAAGGTAAGCAATAGCTGCAATCGTTGATTTTTCGGGATCCATCCGTTCGTCAACCCAGGATGTTCTTTCCAGTCCGAACTTATATCCTGTTGATGCAATGAACTGCCACATGCCAAGAGCTCTTGCACTGGACAAAGCTCTTATTTTGTATCCGCTTTCGATGAGGGGAAGCCAGGAAAGTTCTTCAGGAAGACCCTCAGCTTTAAGCGCTTCTACTATGGCAGGACGGTACCTGCCTGAACGTTTATAGGCATTAAGAAAAAAATTTTTTTCTTTTCCGGTAAAAGCCTTGATAGCCTTTTCTACTTCTTTGTTCATTACCAGGGGAATAGCATTATTATAGCCGTTAACCTTATTTGTCCTTGATGCGTAAACTTCTACAATCTTTTTTGCTATGGTTACCCTTAAGTCTTCACGCTGCTGAAAAATATCCGGATCCGGATCATGGTTTACCTCCAGGATAAGAGAATAAGCTTTATCAAGGGCGGCAAGTGCATTCTCAATATCTCCCTGCTGCCAAAATTCGATTGAAGCCTGATAAAACTCAATTGCTGAATCAAGAAGAATCTGACCCTTTTTTACAGGAACACTGGTTTTTTTATCTGACGAAGACGGCAAAGATTCAGACTGAGCGCTGTGCCCGTTTGAATTTAAATAATCATTTGATGTCCTGCTATTCTGTACGGGTGTCGAGCAGGCATATCCTGAAAACAGCATTAGTATTATAATAGACAACAGCTTTGTAAATATCTTCATGTGTTAATTATCCGCTTGATTGTGGAAGAAGGGTTGAAACTTATATTTAATGATAAGGTGTTTATTGTACACATCTAATCTTTAATGTAAATAGTTAATTGAGTCAGCATTTCTGACGAGTACTCATAAAAAGTGTCTTGTTCCAGAACAAAAACAATAAAGAAGTCCCTTGTTTCTATCCTTCTATAGCAAGGATCAAACATTAAACTTTGCATATAAAATAGTTTATGTCTAATTTAATTTTTCCTTATTTTTTAATTGACGGCAGTGAAGTATTTACTATTTTTTTGTGCAATATTTACCTTTATAGGATAACTATATGGATTTCTTTCTTTATTTTAGATGTTACAAGCACTACAAATTTGGACTAAGCTTGGCCTTATTTTTTAAATGTGTAAACGGGTTTTTTAACAACTCTTTTCACCCCGCATGCTTTTTTACATTCAGCTAACAACTTGTTTTATCGGGCGTTTTTTCATAAATTCGGCGGCAAAAGAGGGGGGGGGTGTCTTTTAATGGAATGATTCCAGTGATTAAGGTATATTATGTCTAATGAAATTAGTTACAATTTGTTAAGGTATTAATGATATATAGGTGAGGCCGTATATGTTTACAAAGGAGATGCCAAAAACAATTTCAAAAATGTATGATATTGTTTACAACGTAGAAAAAATTTTTGAAAAAGACTTTTCGATGGAAAAGGAGAGCGGCCAAGGCGAGTATTCTCTTTTTTTTACGACTAGAGACGGAGAAAGATTTTTTTTTACAGGGTTTAAGTTTTCCCTTTACCAGTGTACCCGGAGCTGGTTCTGGTTCGGCGTAGACACGTGCTGGAATGAACCTGTTGTAAAGACTTTCGGTCAAAGACATGAAAATGATTTTATCCGTTTTGACAATTTTCTGCTTTGTCCTCTTCCAGAGGAGTTTCTTGAAAAAGAAAATTTTCTTGAAGAAACAAAAAAAATAATTGGTGAAGAGCTCGAGGCTTTAAGGGCTGTCTTAAACCGGTAAGATAACAACCTCTATTTTTAAATAATGGAATTTAAAAGATCCATCCATGCTTATCCTGTTTGACACAACACTTTTTTTTATATAAACTTTTTCAAATAATCATTAAAATACAGCTAGATAAAGATTAATAATGTTTGTAGATTTAGTCAAAGTAACAGTTAAGTCAGGAAACGGCGGAAGTGGTTGTGTTTCATTTCTTCGGGAAAAATTTCTGCCAAAGGGAGGACCCAATGGTGGAGACGGAGGCAAAGGCGGAGATGTAATTGTGGTGGGAGATGCCCGGATAAACAATCTGGCAGCTTTTCGGTTTTCTCCCAGACTTGTCGCTGAAAACGGAAGACCGGGTGAGGGGAATAACCGGACAGGAAAAAGCGGAAAATCAAAAACAGTAAAAGTACCCTGTGGGACTATAATTAAAAATTTGGAAACAGAGGAGGTGGTCTGCGAAATACTCGAACCGGATATCCCTGTTGTTATAGCGCTGGGCGGTTTGGGTGGTGCGGGAAATCAGCATTACGCAAGTTCAAGAAATCAGGCTCCTCGAAAAGCCAAAGAGGGAACCCCGGGAACAGGATATAAAGCCATAATGGAACTCAAGGTTATGGCGGATGTGGGGCTGGTGGGGTTGCCCAATGCAGGAAAATCTTCTCTCATAACAGCTGTTTCCCATGCGCGTCCCAAAATAGCGGATTACCCTTTTACGACTCTTGACCCATATGTTGGCGTCATTGAACTTCCTGATTTCAGACGAATTTTTATGGCAGATATCCCAGGAATAATAGAGGGCGCAGCACATGGAAAAGGGCTTGGCATAAAATTTTTAAAACATGTGGAAAGAACCAAAGTGCTCCTTTTTGTACTGGATGTTTCCAGCTTCGCAGAAACCCCAACGATTGAGGCTTTTAATGTTCTAAGAAAAGAAATAGAAGCGTTCGGTCAGGGCCTGAAACAAAAGAAGTTTCTTATTGCCATAAACAAAATTGACCTTGATCCTGAGAAAGAAGGCATAAATAGCTTTATGGGAAAACTGGGCAGAAATTATAAGGACCGCGTTTATCCGATTTCTGCGGCAACAACAGAAGGGCTTGATGAACTTGTTGCAGCCCTTGATAAAATAGTTTAATATTTAAAATAGACTTTATCTTTAATTTTAATATTAAAACCGTAAAATACAGCTAAGTATAAATACAGCTAAGTATATTTATAATTATTCCAAACAAAAGTAAGAAGGAGGATCTGTTATGGCAACAAAAGCAAATTACTCGCCTGATTTTGAAAAAGCACTTGAGGTGGGACGCCCGCCAAACATTTTAAGTCTTTTTCCTAATTCAAAAGCACTAATTGTCAGCGGTAAGTATATTGACCGGGGAATGATAAAAAAAGGCAAGGCTATGACCATTGCCGCTAACGCCAGGAGCAGCTTTGTAATCCAAGGCGTATTGAAGGCAGCACAGAAAGCAAATGCCGCGATTATCATTGAGATTGCAAAATCCGAAGGTGGGGCAAATGCCTACTGCGCAATTAATTTCTGGAACATGGCAAAATATGTTGATTCGATGTGCAATGAGCTTGGTATTACGATTCCGGTTGCGATTCACGCTGATCATTATGGTATTAAAGGCGACAAGGACATTGAAGCTGCGAGAACAGAAATACCCAGCATGTTTGATGCGGGTATTACTTCAATCGCCATCGACGCATCGCACCTTCCTGATGATAAAAACCTGCTGGCCAACATTGAGCTGAATAAATATATCCCTGAATGGTCGGGCCTTGAAACAGAAGTTGGTGAGATCAAGGGAAAAGAAGGTCTCTCAACTGCGCAGGAAGCCCTTTTCCTGATTCAGGGCTTGAACGCAAATAACATTTTTCCGGACTGGATAGCCTTGAACAACGGAACCACCCACGGTATTGAAGCAAGCGATGCCGGCATTCAGCTTGAATTAACTGCAGAAATACACAAGGCTTTGGAAAAATACAATATGTCAGGCGCCCAGCATGGAACATCAGGAAACAATTCTGACCGGTTAAGGGCAATTGCTTCAACAACCCATACCACCAAAGCAAATGTAGCAACAGCTCTTCAGATGATTGCCTGGGGTCTGGAAGTAAATGATTATGGAAACGCTATTCTTGATGATGACAAGAACTTTATTAAGGTAAAGAATGAAGGGGTCACAGAAGAGATGTGGGCTGAGATGGTTGCCTATGCGGACTCTAAGGGGATAAAGGGCGGAGATTATAAAAAATTGAACCTTCCTTTTGAGAATAAGCTTGTGGGACAGGCCAAAGACATAAGGGATAGGATGGCAAAACGGGTTGAAGCTTTTGTTTATAACCTTTTGGTAGATGTTTTCAATGCAAAGGGTACGGCACCGCTTGTTATCGAAGAGATAATCAGCAAAGGATCCTGTGATCCGGGACCAAAAGCAGCACAGGTAGAGGACCCGGCAGAGTGGACTGAAGAAAAGATCCTTGAAAAAGCAAAAAGTATTGATTCTTATAAAGGACCGGAAGGAGACTTTGACGACTAATAGACTTTTCTAAAAAGTTAAAAAACAAAGCCCCTCTTTAAAAAAGAGGGGCTTTTTATATGGCTGCATTACGTGTAAAAACCTGAACTTTACCTTACAGTAATAATTAGAATCTGATAGTTAACTTAACCTGAAAAAAATCTCTTATTAAACGTACCCACTAATCAAAAAAAACCTTTTAATATAACTAAAAGTAATATATGTTTTTTTCTGTCTAGTAATAGTTAAAGGTATTATCGCTAATGTTTACTTTTTAAGACCTCTGAATTTTTAAGGATACCAGCAGTAATCTTGATAATTCAGAGGTCCAGATTACGTTCCAAACTTTCAACCCGTAAGGACTTTTAGATACCCAGGAGGAACTTCTGCGTGCTTAACGCACAGAACTTGATGGAAAATTCTTAAACATCTTTGCTACGGTTTTTTTAATTGCCTTTTCAATTTTATCAGGAGTCGGATTCCGGCCCACAACATCATATGCATCTACTCTCCAGAGCAGTTCCCTAGTTTTGCCATCCACAAAATCTAAAAGGATTGCACCCGTTGCATATTGTTGTGCCGTTATATCTGCGCCCAAAAGATAAGAAATCAACAAATCCGGGTTGTCAGACTTTTGGTTAAAACCCCTTGCGGTTAATTGTTTATTCACAGATTCTTTTAAAAGCTTTTCAATCGGGTCTCTGTTAGGCGAATCTCCTTCTCTAGCAATAATAATAGCATGAGGACGGGGTATCCAGTTGAATGTTTTATAAGAAGTCAGGTTTGCATTTTTAATGTAATCATCAGTTACAGTTATAGAAGAACAGCTTATAAAAAGAGTTGAAACAAACAAAATAACAGCTATCTTAAATATCTTCATTTTTAACCCCTTAATATGTATTTTTTATAATGTGAAGCCTTAGGTTAACAAATTAAATAAAAACTAGCATAAAAAAAAAGAATATTCTATTTAATTAAGGCAGGGTCATAAAATTGACTCTGCCTTTTTAACATAACCACGAGCAACCTTAACAAAACAAAAATTCAACAGTACGTGCCATACTTTTAATTGTCGCTTTAGTTCATAGTACTTTTGGTAATCTGAATTATTTTTGTGTTACTTTATTAATTATCTCCTTCGGGGTTTATAATCCTTCGCCTTTAGGCGAAGAATATTTAAAACCGTAAGTGAGCGCCATCTAGTAAAAGATATTTACTCCTTGAAGCGCGAAGCTTCCGGAGGATCATTGCGAAATTATTTATTTTTCTTTAGCCCACTTCTGTGGAAGACTGAACGCATCGGCTTTTACATGTTGTCAGGATTGCTGGATAATATAATGAACTCATTTCAGGTGAGTTTTGATCTTTACTGCAAGGCCTGTCAGATCAAGTCCAAACTTTTCATATTTCGTGATATAATAGAATTTGAATTTCCGGTTTTGTTTTTGACCGGAATGTTTTGCGCAAGCTCTGCTTGTAATGGGGAGCATCACAAAAATCTTTTTTCAGAGGTTAACTTTTTCTGGAAACATATTAAGCTCAGAAAGAAATTATGATCAAAATTGGTAAAATATACGACCTAACAATCTCAGCTGAAACTTCTGAAGGCTACTGCTGTAGTTCTGAAGGTGACAAAATTATGATTCAGGTGGGCACGGCATCAAAGCCCCTGAAAGTGGGTCAGGAAGTTGAGGTGTTTATCTACCTTTATAAAGAACCGTACTACTGGGGCTCTCTTCAGAAACCCAAAGCCAAGCTGGGACAGTTTGCCGTACTTGAGGTCGCAGCAAAGACCGAACACGGCGCTTTTCTGGACTGGGGCCTTGAAAAAGATCTTTTTCTGCCCTTCAAAGAGCAGAATGTCCCCATTAAAGTTGGAGACAAGGTCCCGGTTTGTGTTCTACAGGACCATATTTACAATCGACTGTTTGCCACCATGAAAGTCAGCCGCCATTTAAAGGAGGCTACAACACAATATGAGCCCGGGCAAAAAGTAGAGGCTGTTATCTATAAATTTGGGCCGTTGGGAGCATTTTGTTTTGTTGACCAGATCTTTCAGGGGCTACTCTATCAGTCTGAAATTTTTAAAGA
>JAHEEI010000189.1 GCA_024640785.1 Pseudomonadota bacterium | reverse complement strand
TGCCGCACTTTTTCTGGGATCGAATTCAAATTCCATGGTATATAATTTATACCTCTAAGGTATGAATGTCAAGATATAGAAAAAAGGCAGGTCGACGCCGCCGATGCCGCAGGGTCGGACGCTATCGATGGCCGTAGGTCAAGGGTCAGTCTGACATTTGAGTATTTGTAAGTAAAGTGCCGGGGGCTCTCTTTTTAACCAGGATGACCTAGTTGCTTTACGCACAGAAAAAGGAATAGATTCACTTGTGCCTGGTTTGACCGGTTGGGCCCAGATAAACTGGCAGGGATGAATTGCCCATTCCCGTTAAAGTCAACTTTGATGAATATTATTACAAAAATAAATTTTTACTTTTTTTGATTTTAAGATCCTTATTTGATATTTTTAAAAGTAATACGGCATGAAGGGGTAAATCAGTGAAAGCTGTGGTTTGAGGACTAAGGACTGAGGATTGAGTACTAAGGACTAAGACTGAGGATTGAGAGCTGAGGACTGAGAAAAAGAAAAGGCATTTAGTTTAGTGGGGTGAAGTCTGCCAGAGATGATTGCCTTTATGGAGCTTGAAGGCCTTGAGTTCAAGTGTTTTTCGGTAAAGAATTGATTTTTTATGTTATTTGATAAAGATTTTGACAATCTGCATAGAAAGCGTTAGCTTGTGTTTATGATTACACGTACAGCAGAACAGACTGTCCAATCCCTCCTGCTGGGCTTTCCTATCGTAACCATTACTGGGCCACGACAGTCCGGCAAAACCACCCTTGCCAAAGCCATCTTTGCCTCCAAACCCTACGTGTCGCTAGAAGACCCAGATGTCTGGCTGGCCGCCACTGATGATCCTCGTTCTTTTTTGGGTCGCTTTCCTGATGGCGCGGTACTTGATGAGGTACAGCGATGCCCCGAAATTCTGTCATATCTCCAGACTCTGGTTGATGTGGATGGCAGGATGGGGCTGTTTATCCTAACTGGATCGCAGCAATTCGGACTTTTGTCTGACATAAGTCAATCCCTGGCAGGAAGAACAGCTTTTGTGGAGTTGCTCCCCTTTTCCCTTGATGAATTGTTGCGATCCGGCATGTCTCCGCAGAGTTTGGACGAGATGTTGACGAAGGGAGGATATCCGCCGCTTTATGATCGAAAGATCCCCCCTCGCAAATGGTTTGGCGCCTATGTGACGGCTTATATTGAGCGGGACGTTCGTCAGGTTTTGAAGGTACAGGAACTGGAGACGTTCCAACGTTTTGTCAGGTTTTGCGCAGGTCGCACGGGACAGCTGCTGAATCTCTCTTCGCTTGCCGCCGATTGCGGCATTACCCACAACACTGCCAAGTCTTGGATATCGGTACTTGAAGCTAGTTATATCCTGTTCCAGCTCCGCCCTCACCATGCTAATTTCAATAAGCGTTTGGTGAAAACACCGAAATTGTATTTTTATGATGCCGGGCTGGTAAGCTGGCTACTCGGCATTCAGACACCGCAGCAACTGGAGACGCACCCGCTTCGAGGAAGTATCTTCGAGACCTTTGTCGTGGCCGAGTTGATGAAGTCACGACTGAATGCTGGTGAACGGTCTGGCATGTATTTCTGGCGTGATAGCAACGGCAATGAAGTGGATGTGATCATTGAACAGGGTCCACAATTGATCCCGGTCGAGATAAAGTCGGGCGCAACTGTGGCACGGGATTTTTTTGTAGGTCTCGAGAAATGGATGGCGCTCTCCGGTAATCTGGGCATAGATCCGCTGTTGATCTACGGCGGTGTGAATTCATATCAGCGTAAAAGGGTAAGGGTTTTCGGATGGAAGGATTTACCTGAGGCGCTGAGTGTTGATGATTGAGGACTGAGGGTTCAGTGATGAGGCCGTATGGCCAAAAACATGGATTGAGCGTCTTTAACCGAATGAAACGACTCTTTGATATTTTTTTAAGCTGTTTACTTCTTCTCGTTTTTAGCATACCTATTTTGCTTGTTGCCTTAATGGTGAAGGTTTACTTCCCAAGGGCCCGCTTTATATTCATCTGACAGGGTTGGTATTCATAACTCAATATTCAAGATGTATAAGTTTCGGACAATGAAAACAGATACCCCTCCTGTCGCAACCCATTTGATGAGAAATCCTAACCAATACCTGACACCTGTAGGTCAGTTTTTAAGAAAATCGAGTCTTGATGAGTTGCCACAACTTTTCAATATATTGAAGGGTGACATGAGCTTTGTCGGCCCAAGACCAGCTCTTTTTAATCAGGATGATCTCGTGGCTTTACGCACGGAAAAAGGAATTGACTCGCTGGTGCCCGGCTTAACCGGTTGGGCGCAGATAAACGGCAGGGACGAGTTACCCATTCCCGTTAAAGTCGAGTTTGATGAATTTTATTACAAAAATAAATCTTTATTTTTGGATTTTAAGATCCTTTTTTTAACATTTGTTAAAGTAATACGGCATGAAGGGGTAGATCATTGAAAGCAAAATACAGTTTTTAGTTCTGCGTTTTTAGTTCTGGGTTGAAAGACGCAAATGACACAGAGGCATAGAGGCACTAAAAAACGGTTGTTTATTTTCTGTAAGCCTGCTTCCTGTGTTCCGCTGCTATCATGAAAACGATCTTCTCTTTTTCGTCTATTTGATAAAAGAACCGATATTCCCCTATGCGATAGCGCCAGGTTTCAGGGGAATACTCTTTCAGTTTCCGGATATTTTTCCCCAGGCGGGGTTGGTCCCTGAGTTGCGGATATACATAATCCCGTAATTTTGTATGAATCTTTTTCTGCCTGCCGTCAAAGTCCTGTTGCAGGTCTTTACAAAAACCGTCTGTTTCAAATATCCGGTAACTCATTTAACAAAACTGCCTTTCCTGGCTTTTGCCTGCTTGGAGCCACGCTGGAGCTTTTTCATGAGCTCAGTATTTGTCAGGATTTCATCCATCTCGATCTGGTCAACAAAGATATCCTCATCCAGTTTTTTCAGGGCAAGAATCTCGATCATGTTAGAAAGGGAGCGTTTTTCAACCTTAGCCGCAGCCATAAACTTTTCATAGGTTTCATCCGCCACTCTCAGGGTAATTGTCTTTGCCATAAAGCACCTCCGTTAAATTGGAATTAAATATAGTGCAATAGTATTCAATTTTATTCATAATTGCAATTTTTTATTCTAATTTGGGGAAAGGTATGAAAGGTTTGGGGCATTTATTAAAAAACTTCTTGACAAGTAATATACAGTTCCGTTCAAGGGAAAAATTTGTTTAAATTGGAATGTTAACGTCCCAAAAATAAAGAAAAATATCTTTAAGTTTCTGGCTTGCCAAATAAAGTTCACGCATGTTTAATTTTCTGGTTGACCAGAAAATTTTTCATGTTATATTCAGTTTGACCTGAAAATTTCTTTGGTGTTAGCATGAAAAGATATCTGGCTAAAAACATTCTAAAAGACCTGGAGAAGAAAATGGTCTTTGTGGGCGGACCGAGACAGGTTGGCAAGACAACGCTGGCTCTTGATATACTTGCAGGCGACGAGGAACATCCGGCATATTTCAACTGGGATTATGCAGAGGATAAGCGCGACCTATTGGCAGGCAGGTTGCCTTCGAAAGAGCCGCTTATTGTGCTTGATGAAATTCACAAGTTCAAACAGTGGAGGAATTTTATCAAGGGACTTTATGATAAGAAAAAATCCAGGGTCTCATTCCTGATAACCGGTTCTGCCAGGCTGGACTATTATCGCAAGGGAGGAGATTCCCTGCAGGGCCGTTATCATTACTATCGGCTTCATCCATTTTCCCTCTATGAGATTAATACAGCTCCAACAAGAGCTGATCTTGATAAACTCATGCGCTTCGGTGGTTTTCCTGAGCCCTTCCTGGCACAGTCTGAAAGGGAATGGAAAAGATGGCAGCGCGAAAGGCTTGCACGAGTTATCAGGGAGGACCTGATTGGCCTTGAGCAGGTCAGGGAAATCAGCCAGTTGGAACTGCTCGCAGCTCTTTTACAGGATAAAGTTGCTTCTCTGCTGTCAGTTAATTCATTGCGGGAAGATCTCTCGGCTTCCCATGAAGCTGTTGAGCGCTGGATTACGATTTTTGAAAATCTTTACTACTGTTTCAGGCTCAGACCGTTTGCTGCCAGCAGGATCAAAGCTTTAAAAAAGGATAAGAAACTTTACCTGTGGGATTGGTCCGTTTGCAGCAATGAAGGAGCCAGATTTGAAAACCTGGTGGCAGCCAACCTTTTAAAATACTGCCATTATCTTGAGGATACCACGGGAGATGCCATGGAACTCTGTTACCTGCGGGATAAAAATAAGCGGGAGGTTGATTTCGTCGTTTTGCGTGACAATAAACCTCTGTTTGCTGTGGAATGTAAAACAGGTGAAAGGGAAATAGGGAGACATCTGGTCTATTTTGCGGAGCGCACGCAAATCCCTCAGTTTTTTCAGGTCCATCGTGGTATGAAAGATTATGAAATGACTGAATACAGGACAAGGGTTCTGCCTTTTCGTGCATTTGCCGCAGAGGTACTGATGGTTTAGGTTAACCGTTTCATAAAGGGAGTAAAGTAGAGTCAGGTTAATTGTGCCATGAAGGAGTAAATCATTTTGTCTCATCTCTCGCTTTCATAAAAATTGAAAAAACATTATGATTGCCATGGATAA
>JAHEEI010000188.1 GCA_024640785.1 Pseudomonadota bacterium | reverse complement strand
GAGTTCCACTTATTCCATTTGGAATCAACATCCCCGGCTGCTGCTATTACCCGGTCAGCGGTTACAAGAAGAGAGGATGAATTGGCAATAACCTCATGAAGCTCCCCGGTTCCTGCCTTTGTAAAATTTACCGAGCCCTTTATCGCAATAACTTCAGCCTGGTTATCCTTCAGATAAAGGTCACAGCTGGCTCCAGGAGGAACGACTAGATCACCAAAAGGGGTTGTTGCCTTAATTTCAGTCTTTGAACTGTTATTGTAAAACCGTGCAGATCCGGAAGATACTTCAACCACGGTTAACTCACTCTTTAAATCAATAAGCTGAACCTGGGTTTCTTCTCCAATACGCATCTGGGTATTGTTGGGCATGATAATCTCGGCTTTTGCGTCTTCAGAAGAATACAGGACATCATAATTCCCAAATGGCGTGTCTTCTGCCGTAACAACCCAGTCATCTTCTTCAGGAACATAACGCAGGAGCTGCCCGTCAATATACGCTATACGGCCAACAAGACTGTTACTTTCAGAATTTTCAGCCCTCAAACTGCAAAACCCAACAAAAAGCATTAAAATACTTAGACTTATAATTAAAAATAACTTCTTTGATGTCTTTTCCATTTTTTTCTCCTTTCATTTGCCTTTATTAACTTAGACGCTTCAAAGAGGAAATGGTTTACATACAAAGGATTTTTGAGGAGTTAGGAATATTAGAAATCTGTCTCTAAAATTAATTTTATCCTTTTTTATGCAGTTTTATATTTTAAATATAGAATTATTGGATAAAAAAATAACAAATGTATATCTATTAAAGTGCTATTTTCCAGGTTCATTTAATTACCTTTTGTACTCTTATAATATCAATAAAACAATTAACCTAACCCTTCTCTAACCGAAGCACTTTCAACATCCCATAAAACATCCTAGACAAAACACAGGATTCTATATTATATATAAAAATAACAATTGATTCACACCCAAAATATTGAATAAAGACATAACTCAGCTATTCTGATTTACACTGAGAACTTTAAAACAATATAGTAAAATGTGCTTGATAAAACAGAGGATAAGTGATGGGAAATATCAAAAAACAGGTTGTTGTAACCGTAATCGGAAAAGATGAAGTTGGAATTGTAGCCAGGATAGCAACCTCCCTTGCTGAAAGCAATATCAATTTAATTGATATCAACCAGAAAATACTTGGCGATGAAATTTTTGCCATGACTTTGCTGGCCGACAGAATTAACTCCAGTCTCTCCCTGAATGAAATCACTTTCAGACTAAAGGAGTCCGTCAAGAACATGTCTCTTGAAGTAACTGTTCAGGATTCAGAAGTTTTTCAATATATGCACAGGGTTTAGGAAGACAAGATGAAATTTACCAATGAAGAAATTCTTGAAACGGTTGGAATGATCGCTGAAGACAAATTAGATATTCGAACAGTGACCCTGGGAATTTCTATTCTGGACTGCTCCGATCCTGATCCTACTGCCTGTGCCCGTAAGATCCGTGAAAAAATCCTGGCAAAGGGAGCAGAACTGGGACAAAAAACTGACTTTATTTCAGACGAATATGGACTGCCCATTGTGAACAAAAGAATCAGTCTTACCCCAATCTCGCTTGTGGTTCCTATCGCCAATCCTGCCGCCTTTCTCGAAGTTGCCGATGCTGTGGATAAAACGGCAGCAGAGATCGGGGTGGATTTTGTCGGCGGCTACACGGCCATGATTCAGAAAGGCCAGACAGCCATCGACAAGTCTATGCTTGAGGCAATGCCGGAAGTCCTTGCAACTACACGTCGTTTTTGTGCCTCCGTAGTTCTTGCCTCCACAAAAGCTGGTATAAACATGGATGGCTGTTTTACCATGAGTTGGATAATGAAAGACACTGCTCAGCTTACTGCTGCGGATGATGGGATCGGCTGTGCGAAACTGGTTCTTTTTGCTAATCCTGTTGAAGATAACCCGTTCATGGCCGGAGCATATTACGGCACAGGAGAGAACGAAAGTTCAATACTCGTAGGCGTAAGCGGCCCGGGAGCCGTCCGCCGTGCGCTTGAACGTCTCGGCCCCGATGCCAACCTTGGAGAAGTGGCTGAAACAATTAAAAAGACAGCTTTTAAGATAACCCGGGCGGGAGAACTGGTAGGAACTAAAATCGCCCAGCATCTTGGCTTGTCCTTCGGTAATCTTGACCTTTCCCTTGCGCCTACACCCGCGAAGGGAGACTCTGTGGGACAGATTCTGGAGACCATCGGTCTTGCCATGCCGGGTGCACCGGGTTCCACCGCTGCCCTGATGATGCTTAATGATGCGGTAAAAAAAGGCGGTCTTTTTGCCTCTTCCTCAGTGGGAGGCCTTTCCGGTGCTTTCATACCGGTAAGTGAAGATGCATCAATGATTAATGCGGCAAAAAGAGGTGCAATAACCCTTGAAAAACTCGAGGCAATGACGAGTGTCTGCTCTGTTGGACTCGACATGATAGCTGTACCCGGAGATATAAGTCCCGAGACCCTGGCTGCAATTATTGCTGATGAAATGGCTATTGGATGCGCCAACAATAAAACTACGGCAGTTAGAATAATCCCTGCTCCCGGCAAGGATGTAGGCGATTTTGTTCACTTTGGCGGTCTTCTGGGTGAGGCCCCGGTTATGGCGGTTAGCCGGGTGTCGGCAGACACTTTTGTCAGAAGAGGCGGACGTATACCTGCACCTCTTCAGTCGTTAAAGAACTAGTGCCCAGATAGGGGCAATTTTCAGCGCCTTTTTTAGAGTTTTTGAAAACTATGAGAAAAATATTCCCCGTAATTTTTTTTGACTATTCTAGCAATCCAAACAACCTGTCTGTATTCAGAAATTAAAGAGATCCCGCAATGTGTGAATGAAATAAGGTCAAATATCAGCCGATCTTTTCGAACAAACGTAAAGACGTCTCTTACCCATAAACGTAATCTTGTCAATAGAAAAGAATATAGTGTTTTTCGATTATACGGCGAAGGCAGTCTAAAAAAGGTGTCAGACCCTTTCGAAAAAATACACAAGTTGTTCCCTGCAGAAAAGGGCTGGAAAGAAGATCTAGAATATTCTTCAGATGGGCATGGAAGTTCATCCCTTGCCTTTCGAAAGGATAATTATTTCTGCATAGCTTCAGTTTGGATCGATTCGAGTTGCAAAGATAATGAGACAAGCCATGTTCCGAGTGTTTTTTGGTTTTCTTTAGATTGCAGATGAAAAATTTTATTTAGGAACTAACCAAGGGGTTGTAGTTAATTCTTGAACAGCACTAAACCAGACCACGTTTCTTGAAAAAAGAGTATTTAGTTAAGCTTTTAAATCAAAGGACTTAAAGTCACGTGCCCTTCAGCTTCAGTGTCATATGGCCAAAAATACAATTATTCATTTTAGTTAAGATAAACTATTAACAAAAAATACAGAATTTTATTTTATTAATTACCTGTTCAGAAAATAAAGGAGAAAAGATGAAAAAAGGTATCGTAATAGTCAATGGCGGAATTCACTCTACTACAGCTCTTGCCGTTGCAAGGAGCCGAGAGTTTGAACTTTATGCCCTGAGCTTTGATTATGGTCAAAAAAACAGGGTAAAGCTTGATGCAGCCTCAAAAGTCACTAAAGAATACGGAGTTAAAGAACACAAGATTATAAAGATCGATATCGCACAAATACTGCCTGATGACCTAAAGAACTCTCCCTATGTCCCTGCACGCAACAACCTGTATCTCTCTTTTGCCCTGTCTTGGGCAGAAGTAATTAAAGCAGGCGATATATTCATTGGGATAAACTCAATTGAATACGGCGATAATCCCGACTGCCGCCCGGCATTCGTCCACACTTTTGAAAAACTCGCAAATGTTGCCCTCAAAAAAGACGGTAAAATTCGAAAATTAAACGTCTGGTCACCCTGTATGAACAGCTCAACATCTGACATCATCCTTCGCGGAAAAGAACTGGGAGTGGATTACAGCATGACCTATCCCAGCTGCAATGAGATGAGCGATGACGGAACCAGCTGCGGTGAATGTTTCTTTTGTGAAAACAGAAAAGGCGGCTTTGAGGATGCGAATCTTCCGGATCCAACAAAATATAGCAAGTGAGATAAAAGCTATGATTTTGGATTTACTTAAAAACGCCCACCAATATTTTGGAATAACCTTAATTTAGACCAAATTAAAACAGTGAATGATACTGCAGAACTTAAAACTTTTAATGCAGAACACACTTTACCAAAAGTTGACAATTATATTTTGGTAACTTATAATATTTAATTAAATTATAAATAATCAACAAAAGTACTTCAGGAGACATAGTCATCAGCTTCCAACAATTACACGAAATACCATTACCTAATGAAATCCGGTCAGAAATCCCATTGTCAGACAAACTGGCACAGATTAAAAATGAAAGGGATCAGCTTATCCGTGACATATTTGAGCGGAGAAACGATAAATTTATACTGATTATCGGTCCCTGCTCTGCTGATAATGAGGATGCTGTATGTGAATATATTTCACGGCTTGCAGGCCTGCAGGATAAAGTCAAAGACCGAATCGTTCTTATTCCGAGAATCTATACCAATAAGCCACGCACCACAGGAACCGGTTATAAGGGTATGATGCATCAGCCTGACCCTCAAAAGAAACC
>JAHEEI010000047.1 GCA_024640785.1 Pseudomonadota bacterium | reverse complement strand
CTTCTGCTGTTCCGATTGCAGCCAAGTCACCGTCACCCTGATAGGAGAACACCAGATTTTTTGGCAGCACGCGCTTAACCCCGGTTGCAACAGCCGTTGCCCGGCCGTGGGGCGCTTCAACCATATCTATATCAAGATAGTTATAGGCCAGCACCGCACATCCTGCGGGTGGAACGCAAACAGATTTTTCACGCAGTTTCATCTCGTCGATGAGCTCAGCAATAAGCCGGTGAATAATACTATGTCCGCATCCAGGGCAATAGTGCATGGAAACTTTTCTTAGGGATTTTGGCCTTGAATAAACCCTTCTCATCTTTTTTGTTTCCTTTTTGACTGATAGTAGTGACGGGCAATGCTTCGGGCCAGTTCTGCTGCTGTCGGCACGATTCCGCCGGGTCTTCCATAAAAATGAATCGGCCGTGATCCTTCAAGGGCCAGCCGGACATCTTCTACCATCTGACCGGCACTCATTTCAAATACAAAAAAATCACGGGTCTGTTTTGCCGCATTCTGAAGAGCTTCAGAAGGGAAAGGCCACAGGGTGATTGGACGAATAAGCCCAACCTTTATATTCTTATCTTCCTGGCGCAAGCGTTTGATTGCTCCCTTTGCAATACGGGCTGATGTTCCGTATGCGATAACAGCCATGTCTGCGTCTTCCATGAGGTAGTTTTCATAACGTGTTTCCTTAAGCGCAATGCGCTGGTATTTTCTCATCAGCTTCCAGTTGTGGTCTTCCATCTCCTTGGTATCAAGAATCAGGGACTTTATCAGCCTGCTGGGTCTCCCCTGTGCACCAGTAAGAGCATATTTTCTTTCGGGAAGGATTTTCTTTTTTTTCGGGATTATCACCGGCTCCATGAGCTGTCCTAGCATTCCATCGCCCAGGAGCATAACCGGCGTTCTGTATTTGTCGGCAACATCAAAGGCGGCATAGGTCATATCGGCCATTTCCTGTACAGAGGCCGGTGCAAAAACGGGGGTCCGGTAGTCTCCGTGACCTCCTCCGCGGGTGGCCTGAAAATAATCAGATTGTGCCGGCGCGATATTCCCCAGGCCGGGTCCGCCACGGACGATATTTACAATAACCGCTGGGAGTTCTGATCCTGCCAGAAAAGAGATACCTTCCTGCTTCAGGCTGATCCCCGGGCTGCTTGAAGAGGTCATGGCCCGGGCACCGGCAACGCTTGCGCCCAGCACCATGTTTATGGCAGCAAGTTCACTTTCTGCCTGAATAAACACACCGTTTTTGACTTCTGCAAGACGGACGGACATGTACTCGGGCAGCTCGTTCTGCGGTGTTATGGGATAACCGAAATAACAGGTACAGCCCGCCTGAATAGCGGCTTCTCCAATGGCATGCGTTCCAGACATGAGCTGTTTAGTCACGATACACCTCAATTGCTGCCTCCGGACAGACAAGTGCGCAGGTTGCGCATCCGGTACAGTTCTTGTCAGTTAAGAATTCAGAAACAACATATCCTTTTGTATTGAGTTTTTCCGAGAGAACAATAGCACCCTTTGGACAGTTTTCAATACAAAACCGGCAGCTTTTACAAAACTGTGAATCTATTTTTATTTTACTTTTTTTCATCACGCAAGTTTTTGAAGTTCCTCTTTTACGATACGGCTTATGGTTCCACCGTCAGTCTTTCCTGAAAGCTGCTTGACCAGAGAACCCATTACCCTTCCCATTTCTTTAGGGCCAGTGACACCTAGCTCTGAAATGGTTTTTATTACCAGTTCCCTGATCTGTTCTTCGCTTATCTGTTCAGGCAGGTATTCAGTTAATATGGTTATTTCCTGTTCTTCTTTCTGGGCCAGTTCTTCTCTTTGGGCCTTTCGGTACTGTTCCACAGAATCTTTTCTTTTCCTGATCATACTTTGAATGATCTGGATAGCTTCTTCGCCCTTAACAGGCACACCCTTTTCTTTTTCTTTTTTCTGAAAATCTGCCAGTGCCATTCTAAGGGTGGAAAGCCTTAACACTTCTTTTGCCTTCAAGGCTTTTTTGATATCTTGGCTGATTCTTTCTTTCATTATTCTTTTTTCTCTGCAGCTGCAGCCGCGGCTGCAGCTGCTTTGTTGTCTTTAGCCAGCAACCGGGTCTGTTTTTTGAGCTTTGAGATCTTTTTTCTTAAAACAGAGGCTTTTTTGCTGTCCTTATTTGTTAAGGCTTTTGCTTGTTCCGATTTTAATTCTTTGATCTCTTTTTTTATATGAGAAATAAGAACCAGGTCCTTCTTTTTCTCTTTTTCAACAGGCTCTCCCCTTGCCTGGAGGATTGCCTTTATAAGCTCTTCTTTTTTCATGCCCGTTGCACCGACAATTTCCGGGTATTCGTGAGCTACTTCTCTTAATTTTACAACGGTTAATTTTTCAAGTTCTGGCCTGCTGCTCATATTTATTCCTCCAACCGAGATTAAGTTTTTTTCTATAAGATTAACAAGAATGAACATTTAAAACCTTTTATACTAAAAAGTCAAGAAAAAACAAAGGGTCAGGGAGGGTCTCGACAGACTTTCCAGCGCTGTCCGGTAGGCTTAAACAGGTGTTTTTTGTTTTGAAAAAAGGGCAGACTTAAATACTGTTTATTCGTTTTATTTTAAATATAAGTTATAATGTGTACAGGACGGGGCATACTGATTTTTGAGCTTGACGACTATAACCTGGACTAACTGCCCAGATTTTGAGAGCAGACCTCCCAAGATGTTTTGGTAGCAATAGCCAAAAAAATTTTTGATTTATATTTTATGGTAAATAGTATTAATTAATGTTAATGAAGTAATCTTTATTTTAGCTAGATAAGCGCTCTAAGATTAAAACGGGAAAAAATACCAAACACAACAAAAAATTTAGAGGATAAAATGAGCCGTATTCCAAGAACATTTATTGAAGAGACCACCCCGGCAATTGCCAGAATGCGTTCAAAAAAACTCAAAGCAGCTATTCTTCATTCCGGCGGGCCGGCACCGGGTGGAAACAGGGTGCTTGCGGGTGCAGCAAAGCAGTTTCTTGACCGGGGAATTCAGGTAATTGGTTTTATAAATGGTTATGAATTTTTAAATCAAACCTCAATAGAAAAAATAGAGAAAAATGTTCATTATATTGAAATAGATAAGAAAATTACTTCACAGGCTATTGATACCAGTGCTTTTATCCTCAGAACAGCGCGTGCAAACCCCGGCAAGGATATTCACAAGCCGGAAGACTTAAACGATGCGGAAAAAACAAGAACACTGATGAATGTTCTGGAAATTTTTGAATATTTGAGGATAGGGGTACTTATCTCAATCGGGGGCGATGATACCTTAAAAACAGCAAACTACATTTATGAGATCGCACAGAGAAGACTTAATGAAAATAAAAACCTGCTTTTTCAGGGTGCTGTTATCCATGTTCCCAAGACCATTGACAATGACTACTACGGTATACCCTGGACCTTTGGTTTTTTTACTGCGGCTGAAGCTGCGGGCAGAAACGTCCGCGGACTGTATGATGATGCAAAGGTTACAAACTGTTATCATGTTGTGGAGCTGATGGGAAGAAAGGCCGGATGGTATACGGCAGCAGCCAGTATTTTTGCCCGTGGCACCCAAGCAATAATACCCGAAGATTTTGAAGGCGGTGTTTCTTTCAGCTTAAAGAAACTTGCTCTTCACCTTATGGATGATGTTGTTTTAAAACGGGAAAAAGAAGGAAAGGGGTATGGAATCTTTTGTATTGCGGAAGGCCTGGCTGACAAACTGCCAGAAGAAGAAAAATCAAAAATGGAAAAAGACCGGTTTGGAAACCTGAGACTGGCCGAAGCAAAGATCGGTGAGCAGCTTGCAAAGGAACTTGAAAAACTTTATCTGAAAAAAACTGGAAAGAAAAAGAGTTTTAAATCTCAGCTCGCAGGATATGAAACCCGTCAGAACCCCGCCTCTTTATATGATGCGCTTTTGACCTCCCAGCTTGGCGTGGGGGCCTACCGCCTGTTTGAAAACGGTCGTTTGGGGGAGATGGTTACGGTTCGAGACGATCTTGAGATAGACGGCATTCCCTTTTCCGAGCTGATAGATCCTGAGACTCTTACGGTTCGCAATAGAAACATTGACTTAAACGGAGACTTCTATCATTTGCTCCGCTCTCTGGAAGAAAACTTTTCAAGGTAAGAAGAGGGTTTCCAAGGGGCGAATTAGCAGTCTTTTCTTATAAACCTCTAACGTTAAACCTAAAAACTCTAAATGAAATTTTCTTTTATAATTCCAGCTTATAATTACGGCCACAGGTTAGTCCGGGCCTTGGATTCGGTTTTTCACCAACCCGGTGAGGATTATGAAGGAGTGATAATCAATGATGGTTCAACGGATAACACCGCGGATGTTGTTCAGCCTTATATTTTGAAATTCGCAGGCCGCTGTCGTTATATCGAGCAGGAAAACCAAGGGGTTTCGGTTGCTCGTAATCGAGGGATTGACGAAAGTCGGGGAGAGTATTTAATTTTTTTGGATGCTGATGATGAAATGTTGCCGGATGTTTTACCTGAAATCAGAAAGAAACTTTCCGAAAACGAGCAGGTAGGCATGCTGTTGGGGGGACACTATACCAGCCGTGATTCCGGTGAAGAAAAGTTATGCAAGCTCAAACCATTACCTGAGAGCAGAAAAAAGTGTTTTCTGGATTACATCAATAAAAAGATTAATACAACGAATGGTGCGGCTGTAATTAAAAAAGAGGTTTTTGATAATATCAGATACCCGCCGGGCTTAGGGAATTCTGAGGATGTAGTCGTTTTTTCGCAGGTTTTTGCCAACTATCCATGCATATCCATCGATATTCCTTTGGTCAGGATTCATCGCCATTCTGACAGTTTGCGTACTGACCTGAATGCTATCGACCACGCAGGTTTCAAAATGGTCGACTATCTTTTTGATGAAAATAAAATTCCAGCTGAATTAATGGTCTATAAGGAGAATTATTATTATATTCGGAGCCTAGCTCTTTTTCGCAAATATTACCGAGCAAAACATTATCTGCTGGCCGCTCAATACTACTCTCTGGCCCTGAAAGGCAAGCCGTTACGAGCGCTGAAGCTGACTTATTCCGGAAAGTATCTGAGGATGTTACCGAAACTTATTTTTGGGAAAAGGTGAATTATAAATTAAAATAATATTTTTTTTGGCTTCATTGAAGACTTTACTTTTATAAAGATTGACTCTGAAACGCTAGAGATATTTGCTGAAGACGGCATTAATCTTAATGCTGCCGTCAGACGGAACCATCAGCTTTGAATATGTTAATCCGGATTTTACCAGCAGAATGAACAGGAAGGTTATGCTGGCGGTTGCTAAAGTCGGGAAGGCCGCAACTGTGAAAAGTTTCGGAACTTAGTTGTCCCGCAGTAGCTTCTAAACAGGGGCTTAAAAAACAGGAAAATATGTTTTTTAGCTGGAGATATAAAGAAATTCTGTTACTGCTTTCGCGGAAGCTACTAATATCTATAAAACATTAAAAAAGAGCGGGAAAAAATCCCGCTCTTTTTTAATAAACGCTTATTAATGGTCGTGTCCTCCGTTGCCCAGCAAAAATATCCACTGCAGAAAAATTTCATTTGTTTCTTTGTCATAATTTCTGTCTGTATTTTTAAACTGGAGCCGGATCTGGTTGTTTTTCGTGTACTCATGGGTCAGGTATGCGGAAAGCTCTGTCTGGTGGTCGCTTGAACGCATCGGCAGTTCAAGATAGTCGTAACGGCCGCCAACCAGCCATTTTGGCGCAAACTTGTAATCAATGAAACTGTAAAGACCATAAGTCCTTTCCCAGCTTGAGCCTTCTTCGATCTGGCTGGTAATGATTTCTGTCTGCCAGCGAATCACCTTATATTTTTCTTCAAACGGGCTGTACTTAAAGGTCAGGTCCGCACCCTGGTAGTAGAACCGCGGAGAATCACTATCATTTTCAAATTTTCCGGTCAGAGCGGACAGACCCCATCTGATGTTCATGTTTTCAGAAGGTATGATGGTGTTGTTTAGCTTTGCGGCATATACAAGATCATCATACTCTTTTAGTCCTCCGTATTCCTCATCGAGTCCTTCTTCCTCATGTTCTTCCCCGTCATGTTCATGTCGGTTTCCATTTAGAACCTGAAGGGTATAGTCAAAATCAGCGCCCCAAAGGGAGGGGAAAGATCCGGCAATGCCAACACCTTCATCAATATAGCCTTCATCGCCAAAGTATGCACGATAGATCGCCGGATAATCTACCTGGGGAAGGGCATGGGGATGAACCGTATTTAAAAGACCGTAGCTTACCCTGAACTTTCCAAGGCGGACATCGGTGCCAAAGGGAAGCAGGTCATAAAGGTCAAGCGTAGCTTCTTCAATAGTTACATCATCGTCATGGTAAGCAAGATCTATATAGCCATGTCCAACGCCATCAATTTCGCCGGAAAAAGCAATATCGACACTGCGAAGGCTAAAGCGGTCTTCTTCGGTGCTCAAGTCGTCGTCATCGGAAAGATTTGCTACAAAATCACCGGCAATCTCAATCTGAGGTTTGATCTTTGAAATAAGACTTTCAAGACCGTGATCATCTTCATCCTTATCATGGTCTTTGCCCGCGGTTTCAGCGACATGTTCATCCTCATCATGGTCCCTGCCCGCGGTTTCAGCGACAGGCTCATCTTCGTCTTCGTGTTCTTTAAGTTCCTTGAGGGCTTCATTCTGTGAAGTTATCACATTTTTCAGCTCACCCACCAGAGCTTTCAGTTCAGCCACCTCTTTTTTCATCTTTTCCAGCTCTGCTTTGCTTGCGTAATCTGCTGCAGAAGCGTTAGTTCTAAAGAAAAAGATCAAGATAATTAGAAAGAGCAGTTTTTTCTGGCTCACGTTTTCCTCCTTATATGATTAGATTATAAGTTTGTTATTATTTTATCGGGGTTTAATAACAGGATAGTTTCGAGAGATTATTTTGCAGGCGGTGCCCGGGTGATAAGTGTTGACCCTAGAAAAAAGCGATTAATCGGAAGGTTTTTTTCTTTTTTTTTTCCTGTCAGTAAAAAGCAGGTGGTAAAGATGCAAAAAGTTGTAAAAAAGGAGACAAAAGGTGTGCAGGCAAGAGAGTTGTCAGTTGCCGTGTTACGGTTGAAGAACTTGCCTTCATTTATCCACGGACATACCGGGCTGTTATTAATGGGGTGCGTTTCGTGTTTAAGGGTATCATTATGAAAAACAGAAACAACAACAGAACAGCTTATAAAAACAGCTATTGAAAACAAAAGAAAAGGCAAAAAGTGTTTTTTTATTTTTATTAATGGAGACATTATTAACCATAAAAATAATTTTTTTAAAAATTTTATTATATCACAAGAGGTTATAAATTAAAATACGATTTTTTGTGTTTTCTTTGAGCCCCCCGCTTTTATAAAGATTGCCTTTTGAATAAAAATAAATTATACAAATATTAAATATTACAGAAAATAAAATATATTGATATCGGAGCTTTTTTCATGAAAAAAAATACACTGGTCTTATTTCTTACTATAATATTATTGTTTTCGAATGTTGCTTATGCTGCTGCTGAAAAAATGTATGTTTCAGACAGGCTTGAAGTTGTTGTCCGATCAGGAAGCAGTCCGAAATACCGTGTTATTTCTGTAGTAAAAGCAGATCAGGAGGTAGAGGTTGTTAACTACGAAGAAGACTATGCCTTTATAAAGACAGCTAGCGGGAAAGAGGGCTGGATGCTTAAGAGGTTCTTAACCAGTGAAACGCCAAAAGCTATTTTAATAAAGGAATATAAAGATAAGCTGAAAATGTTAAAAGAAAAAGGAAGCGGTTCTGAAAGAAAGATGCTGGAACTTATTGAGTCTGTAAAAATCCTTAAAAAGACTAACAAGGAACAGGAAGAAACCCTTAAAGCGCTTGAGAAAAATTATCAGGACTTAAAGTCCGGTTCAGCAAACTTTTTAAAGCTGAAAAGAGAACAAAAAGAGCTGGAAAATCAGTTGGAAGCGAACAGTCAAAAACTCTCAGATACAATGTCAGAAAATAAGGAGCTTAAAAATCAGACAAAAATAAAGTGGTTTATGGCAGGCGTTTCTGCAATCCTTATAGGATTTATTCTTGGAGTTTGGTTACAGAGTCTAAGAAGCAAAAGAAGACGGCAGTTAAGTTTTTAGTTTTTTAAACCATCCTTTTTAGACAAAACTTTTGAGATACAACTTCCGAAGCCTTCCAAAAGGTCGAAGCTGTTAATAACTGTTACTCCTTTTATAGTCAAAATTAAACACATCTGGCCGATCCTGATTGTACCGCTAAAGCCCTTGATTTAAAAAACCTGTAACAGTTAATGGTCCGTTGGGAAACAATTTCTTTTAAATATTATTTTTTTGTTTGAATAAAAAAACCTTAAATTACTATATGTTATCCTCTCTTTTTAATAATGTTTTTTTGGCGCATCAGAAAAAGAAGAAAACTACAGCCAAGCAGGAAAGTCCAAAAGAAAATATTGTCAGACGTTTCCGGGTCAAGGTTTTTGTCAGGCATTAAAAACAGGATCTATCTCTAGAGACTTCTTGACAAAATTATATTTTCCTAGTAGATTAATCATTTTATTATTTTTGGTTCTATGTTGCGAAACCATAAGCAGTTAAAAAAAAAGAATCTTTCAGGCTCTCTAGGTGCTTTATACCAGGTCGGAAGTTTCGGCTTTATAATGGCGGCAGCAATTTTTATGGGTTACTACGCGGGCTCATATATTGATAGAAAGCTAGGTACAGAACCATGGTTTATGCTTCTTTTGCTGGTAATGTTTATAATCGGGGCTTTTATAAAGTTTCTTCAGTCTGTGAGAGAAGTAAGTGGTAAAAAAAGAGAATAAGCGTTAAGGGTAATAAAATTAATAACCAAAAAATATGACGCTGACCCTGGATACTCCAAAAAGAATTTTTTTTTATCTCTAGTTCTCTCGGGGCTGATCATCCTTTTTTCGTTGTTGTATGGTGACCAGTCAGTAACGAACGGCTTAATGGCAGGCTCCATTGTTAGCCTCCTGTTTTTTTTATTAACGTGGTGGTCAATAAACATCTTTATCAGGGAAAAGGAACGTAAAGCTGCAAAGCCTTTTTTAAGGTTTCTGTCATTAAGTGTTTTTATTGTAAAGTTTCCACTTTTGGGTATTGGTCTCTGGTGCACCTTTAAGCTTTTTCCAATAAATTTATTTGCTCTGATTGGTGGAATCGGAGTAACACAGTTCGTAATATTAATTACAGGATTAATAAGAACATATAAAAACTAGATAGATTTTAAAATGAGCGCAGAATCCCACGGAGAAAAAGCAGAAGCAGCAAAGGAAATTATTCTGGAGTTGCCGTCATTTCTTGACTTTACCGGTATTGATATGCATCACACCTACTTCGGGTTTACCCCCCATCAGTGGATGCCAATAATCATGTCTTTTATGGTTGGTCTTTTGCTGGTTGGTTTTTCTCTTTGGGCAACCCGGAAGATGGAAAAAATACCACGGGGTTCTCAGGCCTTCCTGGAAGTTGTTGTGGAGGCCTTATACAATTTTCTGTATGAAATGCTTGGCAAAAACACGGCACGCTACTTGCCTTTTCTGGGCACGGTTTTTCTTTATATTATTATTATGAATTTCTGGGGACTTGTTCCCATGATGCATTCGCCGACAAATACCATTAATACAACGCTGGCATTGGCTATAGCTGTCTTTTTCATGTATAACATCGAAGGAATCAGGGTTCACGGCATTAAATATTTTAAACATTTTTTTGACCCGCTGTGGCTGTCTCCCTTGATGCTGCCGATACACCTGATTGGAGAGGTGGCCCGTCCTGCTTCCCTTTCAATAAGACTTTTTGGAAATCTTACAGGTGAGGACCTGACCCTTGCTCTGCTGGTTGGGTTGACCCCGTTTATTTTCGGGGTTATTCCAATTCCGATTCATCTGGTCATGGTTTTTATGGCATTGTTATTCAGTACTATCCAAGCAGTTGTTTTTACCCTGCTTTCAACAATTTATTTGAGTTTGGCCATCGAAGAACACGAGTCTCACTAAGTAGTATTAGATTTTTGAGTCAACTAATATATTATAAAAAACGGTTTTTTAAAGGAGGTAGTTATTATGCTTTATTTCGGTTTAATTGGTTTGGCTATCGGTATTGCAATCGGGATGGCAGCTCTTGGCGGTGGAGCGGGTATCGGTAAGGCGGTTTCGTCAGCTCTGGAGGGAACTGCACGTCAGCCTGAAGCAGCTGGAAATCTTCGCACGACTCTGATTATCGGTGCGGCACTGATTGAGGCACTGACAATCTATGCGCTTGTTATTGGTATTATTCTTATGGGTAAGCTGCCCTCCCCAGAACAGGCGCTTGAGATGTTTAAGGCTGCAGCTGGTCATTAATAACAAACAACACAAGAGATATAAAAGCATATGGATGCATTAGTTCAACAACTGGGTCTGAATTTTACGCTGGTTGGCATACAGCTTTTTGGTTTTATCCTCCTCTTTTTACTGCTCAAAAAGTTTCTTTGGGGCAGGATTCTGGGTATGATCCAGCAGAGAGGAGATGAAATCAGGAAGGCGTATGAAGAAAACGAAAATACGCGTGATGCGGCCAATGAACTGAAGGCGGAATATGAAAAAAGGCTTCAGGAAGCCAAGAAAGAGGCGGAGTCAATCGTTCAGAAAGCTGTGGAAAATGCGGAAAAGGCTGGTCAGGAAATAGTTGAAAAAACCCGTCAGGAAGCTGACCAGATCAAAGAAAAAGGCCTTTCTGAAATAGAGCTGGAAAAGAGCCGGGTTCTGTCTGAGCTCCGCACAGAGGTTGTTGAGCTTTCAATGGAGATAGCAAAGGAAATTATTGAAAAGACGGTTGACCGGAAAGCGGCAGAGGACTTGACGGATAATGCCATCAAAAGAATCGGCGGGGTGTCTTTTAAATGATCAGACGTGTAACCAGTCGTTACGTGAAGGGTTTGCTTCAGGCCTCAGTAGGGTCGGACTGTGTTGAACCGGTTGAAAAGATTTTGAAAGATTTTGACCGGATTTTTCGGGAAAACAGGGAGATACCGGATATTATTTTCCATCCCACGGTGCCCCGCGGGAATAAAAAAAGACTGTTGCGGGGGCTTCTGGGAGAGAGCGCCCCTGAACTTTTAAAACATTTTTTTGACTATGTCGTAGATAAAAAACGCGAAAGAATTCTCTCTTTACTTTATGAAGAGTACAAAACTGCTGCAGGTCAGCTTAAAGGAATTGTGAGCGCAAAAGTAAGATCCGCAAAGGAGCTTTCAAAGCAGCAGGCAAAAAGTATTTTAAGACTGCTTGAACAGAAACTTGACAAGAAGGTCGAGCTCGAATGCGAAATTGATGAAAAGCTTATCGGCGGTTTGCAGGTCTTTCTGGGCAGTTATATAATTGATGGCAGTGTTAAGGGCAGACTTGATAAACTGCATAAAAAGCTGCTTGAAAGCACGGGATAAATGAAATCAGTTGCTTCTGGCAACGAAACCAAAGGAGTTAAGAGTCTTGGAACTAAAGGCAGAAGAAATAACATCGGTAATTCGTAAAGAGATCGGAAATTATGAAAAAGACCTCAAAATGGAGAGTGTGGGTACTGTTCTTCAGATAGGAGACGGTGTTGCACGAATATATGGTCTGGATAAGTGTAAAGCTTCAGAGCTTCTGGAGTTTGAAGAAGGTGTTTATGGGATCGCGCTGAACCTCGAAGAAGATTCTGTGGGTGCTGTGCTTCTGGGGGACACCCGTAAGATAAAAGCAGGCCAGACGGTTAAGTCTACAGGACGGGTTATTTCTGTTCCTGTGGGAGACGCTCTTCTCGGACGGGTTGTTAATGCGATTGGTGACCCCATTGACGGAAAAGGTCCGATCACAACAGATAAGATGCGCACCATAGAATACCCTGCTCCCAATGTTGTTGAAAGACAGCCGGTTAAAGAGCCGCTTCAGACAGGTATTAAAGCGGTTGATTCCATGATACCGATTGGCCGCGGACAGCGCGAGCTTATTATCGGTGACAGGCAGACAGGAAAAACAGCGATTACAATTGATGCAATTATAAACCAGAAAGAATATTTTGATGCAGGCAAGCCGGTTTACTGTATCTATGTTGCTATCGGCCAGAAACAGTCAACGGTTCTAAGGGTTCAGGAGACACTTGAGAAATATGATGCCATGAAATATACGGTTATTGTAAGCGCTAGTGCGAGTGATCCCGCGCCAATGCAATACATCTCGCCTTTTTCCGGATGTGCCATGGGAGAGGAATTCAGGGACAGCGGAAGGCATGCGCTTATTATTTATGATGATCTCTGGAAACATGCTGTGGCATACAGGCAGGTTTCTCTTCTCCTCAGACGTCCTCCGGGACGGGAGGCTTTCCCCGGTGATATCTTTAACCTGCATTCACGGTTGCTGGAGCGTGCCGCAAAGCTCAATGACAAGCTGGGCGGCGGATCGTTGACTGCTCTGCCTATTGTTGAAACCCAGGCCGGTGACTTTTCAGCCTATATCCCAACAAATGTTATTTCGATTACTGACGGCCAGATATATCTTGAAAGTGACCTGTTTTATTCCGGAGTCCGGCCGGCCATAAACGCGGGTCTTTCTGTTTCACGAGTGGGTGGCAATGCACAGAAAAAGGCAATGAAAAAAGTTGCCGGATCGCTTCGTCTTGATCTGGCCCAGTACCGTGAGCTGGAGGCTTTTACAAAGTTTGGCTCAGAGCTTGACAAATCTACCCAGGCACAACTGAATCGGGGTGAGCGGCTGATTGAAGTGTTAAAGCAGTCACAGTATGAACCTGTTTCCATGGAGGACCAGGTCATCACGATATTTGTTGTAGGTCAGGGGCTCATTGATGAGGTTCCGGTTGACAGGGTTGGCAAATTTGAAAAAGAGTTCTTAAAGTTCATTGCCCAGTCCCATCCGAATATAAGGGCTGCGATAAAGGATACAGGTGAGATTTCCGCTGATGAAGCCGAAGAGATCCGTCGTCTGTGTCAGGAATTTCTAAAAGATTTTTCATAGACGGATATTGATAACATATGGCAGGATCAACCCGAGAGATATTAAGAAGAATAAAGGGTATTAAATCGACCCAGCAGATCACAAAAGCCATGGAAATGGTTTCTGCGGTCAAGCTGAACAGGGTACGAACCCAGGCACAGAATTCGCGCCCGTATGTGGATAATATGCAGCAGATGATGCAGGCGCTTTGTGCATCTGCTGAGGAATTAAGCCATCCGCTTCTTTCTCCTCGGGAAGAGGTGAAAAGAATTCTTCTTGTGGTGGTTACCTCGGACAGAGGTCTGTGCGGAACTTTCAATGCAAATGTGATAAATGCGGTTAAAGGCTTTATAGAAGAAAATGAAGACAAAGAGATTACTTTTCTAACGATAGGGGCAAAGGGGCATGATGCGGTAAGCCGCAGGGGCTACTCTATATTAAAGACATTTAATGTGCCCTGGGGTGATGAGATCGCACTGGAGATGGTGAACGTAAGAGCCCTGCTAGAAGAGGCCTTTCTTTCAAGGCAGGCAGATATGGTATACTTGCTTTACAGCAAGTTTGAGAACGTTTTAAAATATGTCCCGACAACAGTTCAGTATCTTCCCGTTCCTTCGCTTAAAGAGGAAGAGATGAAGTCCCTTCTGAAGCTGTCAGCTGATTTTCTTATTGAACCAAGTTTTGATGAAGTGATGAATGCGCTTGTTCCAAAATATCTTGAAACACGCTTGTACCACAGTATTGTAGAGTCTCTTGCAAGTGAATATGCAGCCAGAATGGTTTCCATGCGGAATGCGAATGACAATGCAGAAGAGGTGATTCAGGAACTTAACCTGACCTATAATAAGGCGCGTCAGGCAAGCATTACCACAGAACTTATAGATATCATAGGCGGGGTTGAAGCGCTTAAGGGCTAACATCCCGCAAAAAATAATTTTAATTGTAGTTGGAGGTGTAAACAGTTGAGAACAGGAAAAGTAGCCCAGGTAATAGGGCCTGTTGTTGATGTCCAGTTTCCATCGGAGGATCTTCCTTCGATATACAATGCGTTAAAAATAGTTGATGAAGCTGAAAATATAGACCTGACTTTGGAGGTAGCGCAGCATCTTGGCGACAACACAGTCAGGACGATTTCAATGTCATCAACGGATGGCCTGATAAGAGGAATGCCTGTCCAGGATACAGATGGGCCCATAACCGTTCCTGTGGGCGAAGAGACGCTGGGAAGAGTTTTTAACCTGTTGGGAGAACCCATTGATGAGCTTGGAGAGGTTAAGACCGAAAAAAGATATCCGATTCACAGGCGCCCGCCAACAATGGAAGAGCAGAAAACGTCTATAGATCTCTTTGAAACCGGAATAAAGGTTGTTGACCTCCTAGCCCCATATTCAAAAGGCGGAAAAGTAGGTCTCTTTGGTGGAGCAGGTGTTGGCAAGACGGTTTTGATTATGGAACTTATCAGAAATATAGCAACGGAATACGGCGGCATCTCCTGTTTCGCCGGTGTGGGTGAAAGAACCCGTGAAGGAAATGACCTCTGGCTTGAAATGAAAGAGTCCGGCGTTATCAGCAAGACCGCAATGACCTTTGGACAGATGAATGAGCCTCCCGGAGCGCGCCTTCGCGTTGCTCTTTCTGCTCTTGCTTCAGCTGAGTATTTCAGGGATGAAAAGGGGCTGGATGTGCTCTTGTTTGTTGATAACATTTTCCGCTTTACTCAGGCGGGCGCAGAAGTGTCAGCGCTTCTCGGCCGCATGCCTTCAGCTGTTGGTTATCAGCCCACACTTGCAAACGAGATGGGTGACCTTCAGGAAAGAATCACCTCAACCAAAAACGGATCTATAACTTCAATTCAGGCTGTTTATGTTCCCGCAGACGACCTGACAGATCCGGCTCCGGCAACTACCTTTACCCATCTTGATGCCACAACAGTTCTTTCCCGCTCTCTTGCTGAACTGGGTATTTATCCTGCGGTTGACCCTCTTGATTCAAGTTCGCGTATTCTTGATCCGCTGATCCTTGGTGAAGAACATTATGAAACCGCCCGTAATGTACAGGCGGTTCTTCAGAAGTATAAGGAACTTCAGGACATTATTGCAATTTTGGGTATGGAAGAGCTTTCCGATGAAGATAAAATCACAGTTGCCCGTGCCAGAAAGATGCAGCGTTTTCTTTCCCAACCGTTCTTTGTCGCAGAGGCTTTCTCCGGAACTCCAGGAAAATATGTTCCTTTAAATGAGACGATCAGAGGGTTTAAGGAAATATTGTCCGGTCAGCATGATGCTCTGCCTGAACAGGCTTTTTATATGGTGGGTACAATTGATGAAGCCGTAGAAAAGGGCAGAGGACTCCAGGCATAAGATGGATAAAAAAAAAGAACTGAAAATTGAGCTGATAACACCAGAGAGAGTTCTACTGGATAGCACAATTACTTTTGCAACGGTTCCCTCAGGCTCCGGGCCTATTGGTGTACTGCCGGGACACGCCCCACTTCTTGGGACTCTTTTCGGGGGTGTTCTTATGGTCCGAGATGTTTCAGGGAAAGAGTTTAATGTATTTGTGCGGCGCGGATTTTTTATGATCTCACATTCCGGAATAAAAATTGTTACGCAGGCTGCAGAAATTGATGACCAGATAGATCTTAACCGTGCAACGGCCGCAAAGGATCGTGCAAACAAGATCCTTGCATCAAACGATGCTGCCATGGATATGAAAAGGGCAAGGGAAGCCTTAACGCGCGCAGAAACGAGAATAAAAATAGGGCAGGCAATAGGCAAAAGCCATTAAACGCACTTAACTTTATGAATATTTTTAAACCACCCCGGGCTTTTTCAAGTTCGGGTTTTTTCGTCGAAGTTAAAAGCGGTTGTTTTTAGTCGTTTGATTTAAAATCTTTTCTTCAAACAATTTATCTTTTTATACGTCCTTTTAGTTCATCAGAGCACACCGGTTTTTTTGGATAAGTTTCAAGAAAAAGTTTGTATAATAAAATTTAAATTTTTAAAAAATTGATGTGGAAAATTAAATAAAGTGTTATACAAATATTATGAAAGCAACGGTTTCTTCTTATTTAATAAAAAAAATTGTAAATGCGGAGCATCATGATCCTTTCAGTATTCTTGGCATGCATTCTGTTAAAATAAAAAACAAAAATGCACTTGCTGTGAGAGCATACTGTCCTGATGCGAAGAATCTTTATATCATTCCCAAGGATAAACATTTTGACAAAAGAGAGATGACCCTTATTCAGAATGAAGGGTTTTTTGAAGCAGTTTTTGAAGGGGCAAAAGATTTTTTTGCCTACAGCTTTGAGCTTTTTGACAAGAATGGAAGCAGAAAGGTTTTTCTGGACCCCTATTCTTACCCCCCTGTTCTTTCCGATTATGATCTGCACCTCATTTCAGAGGGCAACAATCACAAAGTGTATGACCGTTTGGGTGCGCATAAGACGGCTTTAAACGGCACAACCGGTTTTTTATTTGCGGTCTGGGCTCCAAATGCAGTAAGAGTGAGTATTGTTGGTGATTTTAACGGTTGGGATGGACGAAAACATGTCATGCGGGTAAGAGGAAGTACCGGAGTATGGGAACTGTTTATTCCCGGGATCAAGGAGGGAGCTCTTTATAAGTATGAGCTTAAATCCAAGGGGGGAAATATTATTGTTAAAGCGGATCCGTATGCGCTTTGTTCAGAGATTCGGCCTAAAACCGCTTCAGTAACGCATACCATAAAAGAATTCTCATGGCATGACAAAGCGTGGATGAAAAGCCGGGATACCACAGACCAGCTTGGAAAGCCCCTCTCAATCTATGAGGTGCACCTCGGTTCATGGAAGAGAAAGATAGAAGAAGGAAACAGGTTTCTGACCTACCTAGAAGCAGCGGACCAGCTGGTAGAATATGTGCTTGAAATGGGATATACCCATGTACAGTTTATGCCCCTTGCGTCACATCCTTATGATCCTTCATGGGGCTACCAGGTAACCGGATATTTTAGTCCAACCGCAAGATATGGAAACCCTGAAGATCTTATGGCGCTTGTTGATAAGTTTCATCAGAACGGCATCGGGGTCCTGCTTGACTGGGTTCCCGCCCATTTCCCAACAGACAGTTACGCATTGGCGAATTTTGACGGTACTTGCCTTTATGAATATGAAGATCCAAAAAAAGGAAAACATCCGGACTGGGGCACCCTTGTTTTTAACTTTGGCAGAAACGAAACAAGAAACTTTCTTATTTCAAATGCCCTTTTCTGGCTGGAAAAGTACCATATTGATGGTTTGCGT
>JAHEEI010000187.1 GCA_024640785.1 Pseudomonadota bacterium | reverse complement strand
GGGGTTTAATTTCTTGATAAAATATTTTCATTGAATTTAAAACACCTTCTGATGTGCCGCTAAGAAAGTGCAATAACAATTGATCTACTCCAATCCTTTTATACTCTTTGATACCTCTGACTATTTTTTCAACTGATCCTCTTAATATTTCTTCTTGGCTGAGATCCTTGTTTGTAATTTCTATTGTTCTTCTGAGCGAAACTTCAAAATCTGGATTCTTATGATTTTCGAGTAAGCTGTTTAAGTAGGGTATCTTCTCTCTAAGTTCCTCAGGTGTAAGTCCCACGGGGTGCCATCCCTGTCCATACTCTACAGAACGCTCTATAGCCTTTTTTGTGCCGCCTCCTACCCAAAGTACAGGGTGAGGCTTTTGTACGGGTTTAGGGAGAAATTTGATATTGGAAAAGTTGTAATGCTTCCCTTTAAAACTCGGATTATCATCGGTCCATAGTATTTTTAGAACTTTCTGTATCTCATCTGTTACCTCCCCTCTTTTCTCATATGCGATTCCCAGTGCATCAAATTCGTCTTTAATCCATCCCGTTCCCACTCCAAGGATAATTCTCCCTTCTGATAAATTATCCAGTGTTGAAATCATTTTGGCCAAAACAACGGGATTTCTATAGGGGAGCACTATTACGCTTGTGCCTAATTTAATTTTTCTGGTTTGAGCAGCTATATACGAGAGAGTAATAAAAGGATCGTAGAAAACATAGCCAAAGCCCTTATGAGTTTCGGGAATTATCACATGTTCACTTACCCAGATAGAGTCGAAGCCCAGCTCTTCTGCTATTTGAGCCATTTTAACTATCTCGGTTTTAGCGGCGTATTTGCCGTAGTTAGGAACTGCTACTCCAAATTTCATATAATGAACATATCATCAAACTGATGTTCAATCGAGTAACAATTTATATTCTAGCTGTTCTTGGCAAGCAGGATACTTTCTTCTTCAAGGAAGCTCTTGAAATTGAGAACTTTCTTTACGTACTTGGGGGTATTGTTGGCCAGGGTTTTGCTGTTGGCAAATTTTGAGGGGCCGTAATTATACGCAGCCAGAGCGTTCTCGACACTATCAAACTGATCGGCTAGAAAGGAAAGATAGTGAATACCGAGCTTAACGTTCAAGAAAGGGTCATATAAGGAGCTTATCCCTTTATATGAAATTCCTTTATCCTTTGCCACATATTCACCTGTCTTGGGCATTACCTGCATTAATCCGATTGCACCTCTGGGTGAGACTGCTTTTGGTGTGAAATTGCTTTCCGTTTGAATTACTGCAAGTATGAGAAACGGGTCCAGCTCATAGGTACTGCACTCATCTACAATGACTTTCGCAAGTTTGCGTGCTTCGGGCGGTGTAATTGAATTGGACAATCTCAATATAAATAGAAATATTTCTGCCTCTTCGGGTGATATATCCTGTATGTTCAGTTTATTCAGGTCTGCGGATGGAATTGCTTCTTCCAGATGAGTATTTAACTGGTTAATTTCAGACACACCGCTGAATAGACTGGATATACTTGAAACACTGTAAGCTGAAGTATTGTTTGATTTAAAAACTAATGCGGCGGCGATGCCAAAAAAAAGCAAAATCAGTGAAACTTTAAGAATCCCCAAAAAAGAAAACTTAATACTATTATATTTAGCCGTAAACATTTATTTACTCCCAGACCTTAACTTAATTCAAGATACTCATGTATGAAGCAGTTCTTGCTAATATCTTTTCAATCGGTCTTTTTTTCCAACTGCCTGATTCACTATTGCCAATGCGAAATCAGTCGAAATTAACTATTGCCTATATATTGTGAAATACCATAAATATTTATTCGAGCTGTATACTATATGCATGAAGCTGGGGTTGTCAAGGGGTTTCTTCGCAGATGCGAAATGAATGTTAAGAAGATAGTTCAATATCTCCAAAGTCTCAAAATGGAATATTCGTGACACTTGGCACTGTCGACCAGACACACAGCGGTAAGTAAATCCTGTCTAGATATGAATTCACTTCACTGTTGACTGTCTAAGCATATCTTTTATATCCAGACGTTTTCCTTGACCATCATATAGTTTCGTGTTAATTTTAGGTTCTCAAAATATATGGGTTTATTTGGAAAAGGTCGTAAAAGAAATGAAGAGAACATATCAACCTCACGTTAAGAAGAGATTAAGAACGCACGGTTTTCGCGAGAGAAATAGTACCACTGGCGGAAGGCGTGCTCTTAAAAGACGTATTGCAAAAGGTAGACATAGTCTTACGGTTCAACGCCACAAGAAATGATCCTGCATTTGAATTATTCATTTCCAAAAGAATTGAAAATCAGGAAATCCTCACAGTATGAGGAAATCTTTAGAAAGAGCAATAGGCTCAGAAGCAGGCATTTCGATATTCTTTATGTTCAGAACTCACTTGGATACAGCAGAACCGGAATAGTCGTAAGTAAGAAGAATGTGCGTTCCGCGGTAAAGCGGAACAGGATTAAAAGGGTAGTTAGAGAAGTTTTCAGGAATAATAAATCTCTCTTTGATTCACTGGATGTTGTTTTTTTAGCTAAAAAGGGTTGCGAAGACCTTAACTATTCTAATGCTAAAAGAGAGATTCAGGATAATATAAGGTCAATTTTGTCATGAAGACAAATTATTTGGTATATTTTGCAACTAAACTTATCAAGGCTTATAAATATCTGATTTCTCCTCTCCTGCCTAATTCTTGCAGATTCTATCCGAGTTGTTCCGAGTATGCTCTGGATGCGTTTAACAAATACGGATTTGTTAAAGGTTTGTGGCTTACTCTCAAAAGGATTGGTAGATGTCACCCGTTATGTGACGGAGGATATGATCCGGTCAAGTAAAGGATAGAGGATGGAAAACAGATTAAATTGGATTATTTTTTTAGTAATAGCCTTTCTGATAATGATAGGCCACGCCTATTTCTTCAGTAGCCCCCCGCCAGAAACCCAGGAACAGAATTCAACTTCAGCTCAATCAACAACTACTCCGTCCGCGAACCAAGCTACTCCCGCTACAGATTTTGATAACTTTGATACTGAACCGGATCCTTTTAAAGAAGCCGATACGGCTCCCAAAGGAACGCTTGTCACAGTTGATGCGCCCTTATATAAAGGCATAATAGATACGGCTGGAGCCAGATTTGTTTCATGGGAGCTGAAAAACTACAAAGCAAGCGCCAACGGGGACGGGAAGGAGCTAGTCAATCTGTACAGCGATGTTAACCCCGGATTTAATGCGCAATTATTAATTAAGGGGATAGATGTCCCTGAGTTTATTCCTTACCGGTTTAGCGGTGGGAGTAATGTAAATGTATCTGAAGGCGCTACCGTAGAGCTTGATTTCACCTGGACCTCGCCAGAGGGGATCAGAGTTAATAATATTTTTGAGCTTGATTCGAGTACTTATTTAGTAAAACAAAGATTTGAAATCAAAAATTCCAGCGGCGACTTAATTCAGGAGAAGGTTTTAGTAAACTGGCTGGGCCAGCTTATAGCGGAAGGCAGATCCGGAGGAGATAGTAAAGCCTTCATAGCTCAGGTGTCTGACAGTGTGGAGAGAGTTGACAGCGAGCCTGATGAAACTGAGCAGTATAAAGGTGTTATAAATTGGTTTGGCTATTCAGAAAAATATTTCATGTCCTCATTCCTTCCCCAGACCGGAGCAGAGACAGTAATTAAATTAACGCCATCAGGCAAAGAAGGAGAAGTATTTTCCCAGTTTTCATATCCTGCAAGCTCAATTCCGTCCGGTAAAAGCTCATTAAAAACCTGGGAAGTGTATATTGGGCCGTTAGAAGCAATCTATCTTAAGCCGATCGGATATGATCTGGACGAGGCTATCAACTATGGCTGGTTCGGGTTTCTTGCCCGCCCCATGCTCAAGTTTCTGGAGTGGCTCAACAGCTACTTCCACAATTACGGTATATCTATCATTGTAATAACTATTATAATCAGAGCATTATTCTTCCCGCTTACAGCCAAGTCTATGGTTTCCATGAAAAAAATGGCTTTAAAAACTGAAAAAATTAAGCCTGAGATGGACGCCCTTAAAGAGAAGTACAAAGATGATAAAGCAAAACAGAATTCTGAGTTAATGGCTCTTTACTCAAAGCATGGGATTAACCCGCTTAGCCAATTGGGCGGCTGCCTGCCGTTATTAATTCAGTTTCCTGTCTTTATAGCGATTTATGATATCTTACGCCACTCTATTGATTTAAGGCACAGTCCTTTCCTATGGATTCCGGATTTGTCTCAGCCTGATATGCTGTTTATGATCCCTTATATCGATATTCCGTTCAGATTGTTACCGATTATAATGGGCGCTGCGTGGTTCCTGTCACAGAAAATGACTCCTATGAGCACAGCTATGGGAGGGGATCAGATGCAGCTTCAAATGAAATTGATGCAGTATATGCCAATAATTTTTGTATTTTTATTTTGGAATCTACCTTCAGGCTTGGTACTTTACTGGACAGTGAGCAATATACTTTCAATCGCTCAACAGGTATACGTAAATCGAAAAGTGGCGGGCTTACAAGGAGGATAGTATGGGAATAGTATTAGAAAAAGAAGGAAAAACCGTATCTGAAGCTACTATCAGCGCCTGCGAAGAACTGGGGGTTGCAAGGAATGAGGTTGATGTTGAAGTTTTGCAGGAAAGCTCAAAAGGGGTTTTGGGTATTGGGG
>JAHEEI010000046.1 GCA_024640785.1 Pseudomonadota bacterium | reverse complement strand
AAACTTTCTTATTTCAAATGCCCTTTTCTGGCTGGAAAAGTACCATATTGATGGTTTGCGTGTAGATGCGGTGGCATCAATGCTTTATCTTGACTACTCAAGGAAAGAAGGAGAATGGGCACCCAATGCATACGGGGGAAGGGAGAACCTTGAAGCTGTTAATTTTTTAAAAAGGTTAAATGAAATTGTCTACAAGTACTTTCCAGGTGTTTTGATGATCGCGGAGGAGTCGACTTCCTGGCCAGCTGTTTCAAGACCCACCTATCTGGGGGGGCTGGGTTTTGCAATGAAATGGAATATGGGGTGGATGCATGATATCCTCCAGTACATGACAAAGGATCCGGTTTACCGGGTTTATCATCATGATATGCTTACCTTTGCGCTGCTTTATACTTTCCATGAAAATTTTATTCTTCCCTTTTCACATGATGAGGTTGTTCATGGTAAGGGAGCGCTGCTTGCTAAAATGCCGGGCGATGACTGGCAGAAATTTGCCAATATGAGGCTCCTGCTGGGATATATGTTTGGACATCCGGGGAAGAAGCATCTTTTTATGGGGATAGATATTGGCCAGTGGTCTGAGTGGGACCACAACAGAAGTCTGGACTGGAACCTTCTGGAGTACGACAGACACCGCAAGTTGAAGGATTATGTTAAAGCTTTAAATCTTCTTTACCGTAAAGAGCCTGCCATGTATGAACTTGATTTTGATCATTCCGGTTTTGCCTGGATTAGTTTTAGTGACGCGGAAAGCGGCATAATCTCCTTTATGAGAAAAGCTCGGGATCAGGAGAATGTCCTTGTTTTTGTATTTAACTTTACCCCTGTGCCCAGGTATAGGTTCAGGGTGGGGGCGCCTTTTGAAGCGCATTTCAAAGAAGTTCTAAACAGTGACTCGGAATTGTTCTGGGGGAGCAATATTGGTAACTGCGGCGGTATTCGTTCTGAGCCGGTGTCTTGGGATAATCAACCCTGTTCTTTATTCCTTAATATTCCTCCGCTTGGATGTTTAGTCCTAAAGCCGGAAAGATGATTAAAGTATAATTGGGACGCGCCGTTATCCTTTTGTCTCGTCAGCGCTGTTAGTCCTTATCCGTTTCGCCCGCCTCTTCCTGTGGCTCTATTATTTCAGCTTCTTCGCAGGTATCCTCTTCTTTTTTCTCACCCCTTAAGATTTTTTCAAAGCGGTTAACAGCATCAGCAGACTTTTTTCTTAAATTTTCTGTTGAGATTCCCAGATCATCAATTTTTGTTTTTAGTTCTTCAGCCGTTCCTCCGCTAAGCTGATACGCTTTATAAGCAAAAATAAGAGCAATTATAGAGATGATCAGTGCTAAAATAGACATTTGTTAACCTCCGTCAGAATTATTGTGTTATTAAGTTAATAGTCGGAAGATTTTTTTCTTTTCCGGACATTGATAAAAGACAAGACCATGCCGATAATAATGCCTGAAAAAAGTGTTGCAAAAAGAACAAGAGAAGTGTTTACCGGAGGTGTAGACCAGATTAAAAAGCTGAAAGAAATTGACCCGCTGTTTTGAATGGCTACAATAACGACAACGATTAATAAAAACAGAGCCAAGACAATTTTTATTGTCGGGATATATTCTTTCAAACTGGTCATTTTTTATTCTCCGTAAGCTTCTAATGTTTCTTGTTATAATCTCTAGTATATTCTGTTACGAATTGCAACATAATAATAAAACCACCAAAAGTTATATTTATGAGTAGAATAAAACCTTAAAACAGTAGCAATCTGTTGAATAATTCAGCGAATTGTTTGGGTTTTAAGCTGTTGGTTCTTCTTTTTTAGGGTCTGGAAAAACAATAATTACCTTTTTAATCGAGCGGGTATCCGTTTCTTTTATTATAAAAAGGAGGTCGCCAAACTTAAAAGTCTCAGAGATTTCGGGAATTTTTTCCATCTTTTTTAGTAAAAAACCCGATACCGTTTCATAGTCTTCTTTTGGAAGTTCAATTTTAAAGTATTCATTTAAACGCTCAATTTCAGTTAATGCGTCTACCAGGTATCTGTTTTCACCTGTTTTTATTATGCTTGTTTTTTCTTTATCATGTTCATCGTATATCTCACCGACAACTTCCTCCAGGATGTCCTCCACGGTTACAATTCCTGTTGTGCCGCCGTACTCGTCAACCACTACAGCAATACTGTTTCCTTCAGTCCTGAGCTGCTTAAGCAGTTTGTCAACCGGGACTGAATCTGGAACATAACGTGCCGGCCGCATGATGTCTTTGATCGACAGGGATTTATCCTGTATTGTTATAAGGTCATAGGCAAGCACGATGCCGATAATGTTGTATGCTTCCTCTGAATATACGGGTATTCTTGAATGTCCCGTTCTTCTCGCTTTAATAATAGCTTCTTCAATTGAATCGGTATCTTCCAGCGCCTTAATGTTAACAAGCGGTATCATGATGTCCTCTGCAAGTGTTTCTGAAAAATCAAATATTCGCTCAATCATTTTTTTTTCGACTATTTTAAGCCTGTTGTTGATATTCCACAGATCAAGGTAGTTAGCAAGGTCTTCCCTTGTTGTGAGAGGATATGTTTGTGCGCGATCCATTCTAAAAAATTTCACAAAAAATTCTGTTATTTCAGAAAGAAGAAAAACAAATGGCTTTAAGATGCCGGCTACAACCTTAAGCGGAGCAACAAGGTGAGGGGATATTTGCTCTGCATGATAACGGTAAACAGTTTTTGGCACTATTTCACCAAAAACGAGAAGTAAGGGGGTCATAATAAATATGGTTAAATATTCAAAGCGTTCTCCAAGGTATGTAATAACCATAATTGTGGCAATGGTATTGCTGATTACAACTGAAAGGTTTGTGCCAAGAAGTGTGGTTGAAAAAAAGATTTCGGGTTTTTGTAGAAAAGAATTTATTCCCGAGGCGCTCTTATCTCCTTTATCTGCAAGGGTTTTTATCTTTGCGCGATCCAAGGATACAAAGGCAGTTTCTGTGCCGGAAAAGAAACCTTCACATAGAATACAGAAAATAATAATAAATATGCCAACCAGGAATTCAAGCACCATTTTTATTCTCCATGTCTGTTTCATCCATGATTTCACCGAACAGTTCTTCAAGGATATCTTCCATGGTAATAATTCCTGCTGTTTTTTCATTTCTGTCTTTTACTACAGCTATATGAGTCTTGTTTTTTTTAAGTAGCAAAAAGACTGATAAAGCATTGTTGTCAGTATCGGCAAGAACTGGTTTGCGAATCAGTGAACGTATGGGAAAATCCATCTTTTTAGGTTTAATTCGAAGAAGATCCTTTGCATGGATAAAGCCAATAATATTGTCAATCGTTTTGCTGTAGACAGGGTAACGGGAATGCTTTTCAATTTTTATAATATCCAGGAATTCCTTTTCAGTGCAGGAATCTGCAAAAGAAATTATTTTATCCTTAGGGGTCATTATTCTGGATATTTCAATATCATCCAGCCGAAAAACTCTGTGGATCATGTCTCTCTCAGAAGGCTCTATGTTGCCATGTCTACTTCCCGTGTCAACCATTGACTTGAAGGTGTCTTCGTCCATATCGGCCGTGTCTATTTCGTGAAGGGAAGGATCTCTTACAAATAGACTTACAAAGCTTTTTGCTGTTTTGTTCAGGACGTACTGTACCGGAGTGATGAGGATCGAAAAAAGATAAATTACAAAAGAATTAATTCTGGCCACATTTTCCGGGAACTTTACAGCGATTGTTTTTGGTAGTATTTCACCAAACAGTAACAGGGCTGGAACAGTTATTATTACGGAACAAAGAGAAACAGAGGTGCTGTCAATATGCTGGCTTAAAATTGAATAGACAATTGTTGCGGTTAAAACGGAAATTGAAATATTTACCAGTTCATTTCCAATTAAAACTGTTGTGAGAAACTTGACAGGGTCTTTAAGCAGTAAATAAACATATTTGAACCCAGGAGATCTTTTTAATTTTCTTCGCTTAAGTTTTGTCTTGCTAAGAGAAAAAAATGCGACTTCAGAAGATGAAAAGAAACCCGAGAGCAGCAGCAAGCAAAGAATGGTAAACAATTTGTTTTGCAGAGCCATTTTTGTTATTTAAGGTGAGCGGATTCTATTATTCTTAGAAGATATCAGCAGAGGCACGACAAGTCAATTGATAAAATTGGAAGCTTGTGTTTCTTGTGAACGAGGTCTTAACTTCTCCTATGATAGCTGCACAGATGCTTTAAGGTATTTAAAGAAACTATTAAAGCATGACGGAACAAGCCTTATTTCTGGGGTTTGTATTTTACTGGAACACTCGACTCATTTTCATTGCCATCTTATTTCCCAGCAAAGATGTGCCTGCGGGTTCCGTTCAAAATCAAAGGGGATGGTTTCCGGGGTGATATCTTTAACCTTAAACTTTCCAAGCTTTGTGCTGTCCAGTTTAAAGCGTTTGAAATTGGTAGAAAAGATGAGAAGCCCGTCTTTTTCAAGCCGTTTCATAGCACGATGAATAAGCTCCGCATGGTCCTTTTGCACATCAAAAACAATGTCCATGCTTTTCGAATTTGAAAAAGTAGGGGGATCAACAAAAATAAGATCAAACTTCTCTTTTGACTCTGAAAGCCATTTCATGCAGTCTGCTCGTATGGCCCTGTGGTTTTGACTGCCGAATCCGTTTAAGGCCATATTGTTTTTTGTCCAGCTTAGATAAACTGGGGACAGGTCTACTGTAGTCATCTGGTTTGCTCCTCCCATAGCCGCATACACCGTTGCTGTTCCGGTATATCCGTAAAGATTAAGAAAACGTTTTTTTTCTGCGTTTTCCTGTATTCTTTTCCGAGTAATGCGGTGGTCCAGAAAAAGACCCGTATCCAGATAGTCTGTCATGTTAATCAAAAAGCGGTAGCTCCCCTCTCTAACTTCATAAAGCCTGCCTTTATCCGCTTTCTTCTGATACTGGTTCTTCCCCTTCTGCTGTTGCCGGACCTTTACAAAGATCCTGTTTCTTTTAACCCCGAGAAGATCCTGAATAACCATTACCGCATCTTTGAGCCGTTTAGCCGCTTTCTCCGGCTCAACTGTTTTCGGCGGTGCATATTCCTGAACATGCACCCAATAGCCGTAAAGATCAATGGCCATATTATATTCCGGCATGTCCGCATCATAGATACGAAAGCAGGAAACGCCTTCCTTTTTTGCTATTTTTAACAAAGGCTTTAAATTCTTTCGCAGCCGATTAAAAAAGTCCTTTGCCTCTTCCTGAGAAGGCCTTTCGCGCAGGTTCCAGATGGTTTCCTTTTGATCTTTTTTTTCTTCCTGAAGCTCAAAGCACAGCAGCTGACAGGCAATTGGACCGTTATAGAGTTTAAGCCTTTTTTTTGACTTTAGATCGAAAACATCCGCAAGGTCAGGATTAGCTGTAAATATTGAGGCCTGCCATCCGGAAAATTTTTCTTTTAATTTCCGGCCGATACATTTGTAAAGATACTTTGCCTCACTTATTTCAGCCAGTCTCTCACCGTAAGGGGGGTTTACCACAAAAATTCCTGATTCATCTTTTCTTGGATTTATGATCGGATTTTCGAGAACAGCAATCTCTTGGGTTTCCGCATGAACCCTGCCGGTAAGTCCGGCCTTTTCAATGTTTTCAATAGCAGCCCTGACGGTACTGCGGTCATAATCATAACCAAGAATTCTTGGCCAGGGTTTGTTCTGCCCGTTTTCTTCTCTTTTAATTGCATCAGACACAAGGCGGTTCCAAGTTTTATTGTCATGCCCTTTCCATTTCAAAAAGCCAAAATAATTTCTTCCCAGACCGGGAGCTACGTCTCCGTAAATAAGCGCCGCTTCAATTAGAAGCGTGCCCGAACCGCACATCGGATCAAGGAACATGGTTCTGGATCTTAGGTCTTTATTCCATCCGGAAAGATGAACAATTGCCGCTGCCAGAGATTCTTTAAGCGGCGCTTTGCCGGATGCGCTCCGGTAACCTCTGCGATGCAGGCTCTCTCCGGAAAGATCAATACTTATGGTTGCTTTTTCACCATTTAAAAATAGGCTGATTCTGACATCTGGTCGGTGGGTCTCTACTCCGGGTCTTTCATTATACCGTTTCCGGAACCAGTCTGCTACAGCATCTTTAATTCGAAGCGCGGCAAACTTACTGTTTCCTAACTGTGAATTAACCGCAGTGCAGTCTACGGCAAAAGAAGAATTAAGACCAAGGTGCTCATCCCACTTGATTTTGCCGGCTTCCTTATACAGGCTGTCTGTATAAGGAGCATCAAACTCTAACAGGTTTAAAAGAATTCGGCTTGCAAACCTTGACCAGAGACATAGGCTGTATGCAGTTTCAAGCGGAGCTTCAAAACTTACCGCCCCCTGCAGGGTCTTTACATGTACTGCTTTAAACAAAGAGATTTCTTCCGCCACAAGCCCTTCAAGGCCTGAAGCACAAATAGCCACCAATCTGTATGTTTTTTCCGTCACCATAATAATTTCTAATTAAGGCTTTTCAGGTTTATTTTTGTACTCCAAATTCCACAATTAGTTAGTTCTCCAATATAAAAGAACTTTCTACTATCTTTGCTCCGGCATTTTTTATTTCTTCAAACGCTCTTTGAATCTCTTCCGGATTAAGATCAACACCCCGGACCGCGTCTTTTATCCCAAAGATGTTAAAGCCAAGCAGACAGGCAGCAAGACCAGCAATGTAAATCACTGTGATGCTTTTTTGATTTAAGTGAAGCTCCAGCCCGATTGAACTTTTATTCCGAAATACATATTTCGCCTTCACTCAAGCCAGATTGTAATTTGATCCGCCGGAACCCGAGTCCGATCAAAGGTGTTAAAGGCAGAATCTGTCGCTGGATAACCCACAGCTATTCCGGCAATAAGTTCTTTTTCCGGTGAAATACGCAGATGTTCTTTGACGTCCTGCTGACACACAATAACCACCGAAAGCCAGCAGGTACCCAGCCCCTGGGCGGTTGCAGCAAGAAGGAAATTTTCAATCGCTGCAGCATTACTCAAAACGTACTGGTTGTCATCTCTTTTGTGAGTAACAAAATATACTGCAGCGGGTGCGTCACAAAAACGCAGGGTTTTTTCAAGATAGTCTTTAGGATCAAACCCGTCTTTTTCCGCTGCCTCGATATTTGCCCTGAAAATATCCTGCTGACGTTTTCCATACTCTTCCGGCAGCCCGCTGAAAGGATCCAGGGACTGCATTCGTTCCGCAAAGTTTTCCTGATTAATCAAATTTACTTTTTCAAGCGCTGTTCCGGTAAGAACAATAAATTCCCAGGGTTGCTGATTGGTGGCACTTGGCGCCCAGGTTGCGGCTTCAAGGCATTTCATAATAAGCTCTTTTTCAGGCATTCTTTTTTCAAACCTCCGGATAGACCTGCGGGATTTGATAAGTTCTAACATATCCATAAAAATTACCCTTCAAAGCATTAAATTTATCTATAGTTTGATATAGAGCTTCAAAAAGAAAAAAACAAGGGGAAAAGAAGATGCCGGTGAATGAAAGTATTTACTAAAAACAAGAAACACCCCAGCCTTTTGCAGGGGCTCAGGGCGTCTATTTTCTGTAAAAATGCAGCAGGCTCTAAGTAATGATCTTGCTTCCTGCGTCCTGTCCGGGAACAACGATGCGGGAGGCTTCTTCCAGCCTTGCCTTTTTAGCTTCTTCAATAATTCTTTCCACTGTGGCGTTTATAGCTCCTGGAAAGTTAACAGCGGCCTCTTCAAGGTTGTTTGCTTCTATCATACACTGGATTGGAAGCGGTCCAGAAGGAGACATCACCTGTGTCTGTCCCATGAACATGGAGGTGCGGCTTTCATCTTTCGAGCCGTCTGCTTTAACCGGGATAAGCTGTTTTATTGAACCTGTTTTAAGATCTGTATAGGTCTTTTCGTTATAAAGGTTGCTTTTGTCAAAAACAAGTTCTTGTTCCTGATTCTGGTCTGTATCCGCCATTGTTTTCTCCTTTTAGGTAGTTAATTTAAAATTATATCACAGGTCCTGAGGGTAAGGCAACAAAGCTTTTTATTAAGGCTGTTTCTCAGGCAGAATTAAGTGTAAAGCCCCAGACAAAAGCAGTTTTAAATAACAATATCTACAGCTTTCTTTGCCTGAAGTGTCTTCTGTTCAGTTCTTCTTTTATTAACTTAAGTGTGTGGTTCTTGTCAAGGGTCCACTGCGGAGCAACAAGTTCATCCGGGTCAGGATCTCCAGTCAGGCGGTGAACCACAGTTTTTTCTGGAAGGAGTTCAAGATAATCACAGGCAATATTTACAAAAGCCTCCTGTGAAAGAGGAACAAACTCTTTCCTGTGATACATGTTTTCAAGTTCTGTGTTTTTTGAAACGTAAAGAGAATGTATCTTCACGCCTTCAGGTTTAAGTTCTGTGAGTTCTTTTGCCGTAACAAGCATTTCTTTTTTAGATTCGCCTGGAAGTCCGATAATTGCATGAACACAAATTTGAACAGGGTACTTTCTGGCAAGCTTAAAACCGGCCACAAACTCTTTATAGGTGTGGCCCCGATTAATACGCTTTAGGGTTGCATCACAGGAGGTCTGCATTCCGAGTTCCAGCCATACCATCAGTTTGTCACTATAACTGGAAATAATCGAAAGAACTTCTTCTGTTAAGCAGTCAGGTCGGGTGGCAACAGATAGCCCCACCACGCCCGGAACAGAAACTGCCTGGTCATAGAGTTCCCTCAGCCTTTCAGCAGAAGCATAGGTGTTGCTGTATGACTGGAAATAGGCAATAAACTTTTTGGCTCTATGGTGTTTTGAAAGAAAGTTCATTCCCGCAACAACTTGGGCGTTAATGTCAGTATGTTTTTTGCTTCCCTCATTACCCGAACCTCTTGAGTCACAGTAAACACAGCCGCCCACACCTTTGGTGCCGTCTCTGTTCGGACAGGTCATGCCCGCATCAAGGGGGATTTTCTGGACCCTTTCGCCAAAACGGTCTTTAAGGTAATGATTAAATGAGTAATAAAACATCCGAAAGTCACAGTATGCTGTTAGACTGGAGACTGAATCAAAGTTTATCTCCACTGAAAAAGAAAATCTCTTTTGCGGTTGTCAAGTCTTGCAAGGCCTTCTGCCTTGGCTTCATCAAGTGCTTCCTGAAGTTCTTCAGGAGTTATTCTACGGGCAATTTCAGGGAAGTCGCTTATGTCTCCGCAGGGTTGATACTGGTCCATTATATTTACATAGGTATTTTTTGAGATTTCATTTGCAAGAAAGTTCATGGCATCTTTTGTTCCAGCAACATGTTCAGGCATAACAAGGTGCCTCACAATCAGACCTTTTGCCGCACGGTGATTCTCGTCAAACACCAGATCTCCCACCTGTCTGTGCATCTCTTTCAGGGCGTTTTTAACGATCAAAGGATAGTCCGGGGTTTTACAGTAAAAGGTTGCGGGAAGGTCCCTGGAAAATTTAAAATCAGGCATATAGATATCAAAGATTCCATCGAGAAGTTTTAAAGTGTCAGCACAGTCATAGCCTCCGGAATTATATACGAGAGGAAGGTTTAAGCCTTTTTCAATAGCAGTGGGAAGGGCCTCCAGTATTTGGGAAATAACATGGGATGGACTGACAAAGTTAATGTTGTGAACCTTCTGCTTCTGCAGAGATAGCATGATATCAGACAGTGTAGAAGCGTCTATTTCTTCCCCGTTAATTTCATGGCTGATATCATAGTTCTGGCAAAAAGAACACATAAGGTTGCAGCCGTTAAAAAAAATAGTTCCGGATCCATATCTTCCAACCAGTGACGCTTCTTCTCCAAAGTGAGGGGAAAAACTTGCCACCAGCGCATGTCGCCCGGTCTGACAAACGCCCTTTTCATTTTCTATGCGGTTGACCCGGCATTTTCTGGGGCAGAGTTCGCAGGATTCAAGTCTCATTAAAGCAGTGCTTATCTTTTGCTCAAGGCTTTTGTCTTTATAGGCTTTAAAATATGAGGGCTCCATTTTTATTTACCCCTCAACACTCGTTTCATTTCACTTTCGATTAAATATTAACTAAAGCTTATTCCGCACAGGGTTTAGCTTATTTCCATTACAGATGGATAGTAGCACTTAAAAATAAGGCAGGGACTGTCATACATCTGCTGGTAAATTTCTTTGCAGTATTTTCGGTATTCCTGTTTGCTTGGTTTTTCCTCTTTAATATATTTCTTAAGCTTGTTTAAGAACTTTACATCTTTTATCTTTTTCTCTGTTTTGTTCTGTCTGCCCACAATCTTTACTCCGGCAAGGCCCATCTCCTCAAAATCATAAAGAGCACAGGCTCCACAGGGTCGGTCATCTATGTGCATTGCAGACCAAAAGTGCTGTCTTTCCCACGAGATCTTTTTTTCCAGAATTTCTTCTGCTTCCTCTTCGCTTACCCCCCTGACATCAGCGCTTATGTTATAAAGGACCATGCATGCATTTTCAAAGTTTTTCTTTTGATCTTGTTCTGGGATAAAGTCTGCCAGCCCGTGCTGGAAAGTACAGAATCCGTCAACATTTGCACATCTTGAGTTAAGGATAAAGGCCTCAAGTTCAATATCTTTTGAGTTTTCCGCAATCTCCCCGATTTCCTCTAAAGACAGATGTCTTGGAAGAATAACTCTGGAGGCGCCAAGATCACGGTAAAAAAGGACAGATTCAGAATTAAAGGCCGTTCCCGCAGTACTTACATGGATCTTGGCGGACTTGTCCATTTCAAGGATGGTGATCATCATACCAATATCACCCACAATAAAACCGGTCACGCCTGCTTTTAAGGCGCTTTCAACATATTTAGTGAGGAACGCATACTGCGGATTGCTGTAATAGTGCTCATTTAAGGTTAGAAAAACAGGCACAGAACGTTTTTTTGCCAAGCGCACGCTTTTCTCAAGTTCTTCAAAAGTGGTCATATGTGGGCTGGTGCAGATAATGGGGTTGTCTTCCTGTCTCCGGTTAAGAGAGGCGGTAACAGTATAGTTTTGGCGCCACTTTGCAGGCATAAGACCACAGTAAAATGCGCCAGCACCCTGTTCTATTAAGAACAGCACTTCATCTGGGCTGTTAAGAGGTGAAAGTATTTGTATGCGCATCTTTTTCTCTTTGATTAGCGTTTTTCCATGTCGGCACAGGTTAACTATAGTAAATAACATAATTTGCTGAAAAGGTAAATCTCTACCTTAGAAGCAAAGGCGGCAGAAATTTTGGAAAGCGTTTTGTTAACAGCATAGAAAAAATTCAGTTTTAGGCAACCCGATTTTTTGTTTTTAACAAATTATTTTTTATTGACTGCCAAATTAATTATCGTGCCTGTGCGCTTCTTGCTGTTTATCTGTAAGCCATTGAAGGAGGGTACTTTTTTTAGTAAAAAATAAATTTTCTGTTTAGAAAAAAAAATATTGTCCGAAAATAATTTTATTAAATAACATATGATATTAATACTAAGAAAATCAGATACTAACAAAATCAGCAACCAAGCCAGGGAATGGAGCGGACAAATGATAAGCTGGGACAGCAGAAAACAGGAACGTTCCTCAATTCAGACCAGTGCCAACATTGAAACAGACAATGCCGGGGACTGCATTCTCATGGATTTCAGCGAGAAGGGGCTTGGGTTTCTGCTTAATCTCGAAAAGGTCCGTATCGGTCAAAAGCTTTGTGTAAGCGTTGAGACGGCACCAAGATCCACCGCAGCCCAGGGCGTTGTCAAATGGTCCCGCAAACTCAAAAAAGGAAATCTGTTTAATTATGCCATCGGCATGGAGTTAATTGATTTTGATATGGAAAATTATTTAAACCTGCTGCAGCATTCACAGTCCTGATGTGTTTGAAAAACCAGCCTCTCCCTTAAAATCATATTATCAGAAGTTATACAAAAAGGAGCTCTCCCTCACGGATAACCCCTTCTTGTTTCTGGTGCCGACGGAGAGACTCGAACTCTTAAGAGAATTATCTCGGGAAATTTTGATCCCCTTGAATTAGACCTACAGGTATGTCCAGGGAGAATAGTGTAAACCAAAAGTAAAACAATTTTAAAAACATAAAATTATTTAACCAGACGATGTAGATAGAACTATATTGGGGTAAAGTGAGAGATGTTTTCTACAGTTTGTTAACCAAATGTTGATCAAGTTACTCCGGATAGTCTTAATCTTTAACGGTTATAAAAGTCAACATAAGCGATAATAATATGAAAATTCAATTTCAGAAAAACTTTATATTATAAGCAGTAACATTAAATACCCCCCTATGTTAATCCTTTTTTTCATGTTTTTGAGGTCGGGCCAGGGTAACAACAAGCTTTTGCCCGTCGAGTTCAACACCTTTACACTTCTTTATAGCGTTTAGGGCTTCGACTTCAGTAGCCATCTCAACAAAGGCAAAACATTTTGAACGGCTCGAATCTTTGTGCTTGATAATTCTAGCTGATAAACATGTTCCAAAATCCCCAAAATTATCCAGCAGGTCTTCTTCAATAATATCTTCGGTCAAATTACCAACATACAATTTATTGGTCATAACGATCTCCTTTCGTGCACATGGTCTGTCAGGGTTTTATTTCTCCATAAAAAGCCCAGGGATTATCAAAATCCTGCAGGCCTTTTATTTCAAAATATGTTGGATTTTAGCAATTCTTAGTTACTCAAATTTATTGATCTAGACAAACTATCACATAATAAACCCGGATATCCTAGATAAAATTACATCCCGGGTGTAACCTTCCCTGTTTACGGACCATATAAAAGTTGATCAGTTCGTCACTATAGCCTTATAGACTATCTACGTAACAAAAGAAGTGTCAAACAAAAATTATTAATCTGGAGAAAATGAGTAGTACAGCTATATGATTCTGGGGAAAGGGTCTTAAAAGGTAAAAATCATGCAGGTTGAAGAAATTAAGATTATTTCAGATATTCTTAACATTTCAGCACACATCAAAAGTCAACATAAGCGATAATACCTTTAACTTTTACTGAGTTAAAAAAAGCATATAGTACTATTAATAACATGAAAAGAGGAAAAGTTTTTTATTTTCAGGGGTACGTTCGGGGGGAGTCGAACCCTTTTCCTTTAACTTAAGTATTCGTAATAACTTCAAAATATATCGAATTTCCAAATTAACCGACGGTAGACGGACGGTCTGATGTTTTGTTTGCAAAAATTTTAACTGCCGGATATTTCTACAGCAGGCCCATTTTGCAGGTAAAATGGGCCTGCTAAGCTTTTAATCACAAATTTACCGGCACGGTTTTTCTTCCAAAATAGACGGAATGATGGGAATGCTAAATAAAACTTCTTGAATAATTTAAGTATCCCCATAATTACATATCTTTTTGTGCAGCACCGGTTTTTTAAAAAGCTTTTCCAGGTATGTTATATTAAGCCTTACTTTAGTATGCAATTGCTCTTTAAATATGATATAAAAAAATATGATAAGGTTGGGATTGTGTTGCAAGTTTTTAAACGAACAGATCAGGTTTTACACCACTACCGCCCGGTATGTTGGAGGTTTGTCACCTGAAAAAAAAACTGCTAAAATTAAAAATTTATGTTTGCAGAATGCGCAATCTCTTTTATCCGCCATTGATTATTGCAGCAAAAACAATATTGGATCGTTTCGCATAAACAGCCGGATCCTGCCCCTGAAGACCCACCCTGATTTCGGCTATGACATTAAGAAGCTACCGCAAGCAAAGGAAATAGAAGGTACATTTAAATTATGTGGGCGGCGGGCTAAAGCATCCGGGATTCGCCTGACATTTCATCCGGACCAGTTTGTGCTGTTAAGCTCACCGCACAAGGAAGTTACCAGAAAATCGATACAGGAGCTTGAATATCAGGCAGAGGTCAGTGAGTGGGTGGGTGCCGATGTCATCATTATTCATGCCGGCGGTGCCTATGGAGACAAAAATGCAGCGCTAAAAAGATTGTCATACGAACTGCAGAAACTTCCAAAAAGCGTTTATAAAAGGTTGGCAATTGAGAATGATGACCGCGTTTATACCCCGAAAGATCTTTTGGGTTTTTGCAAAACAAACGGAGTTCCTTTTGTATATGACGTGCATCATCACCGCTGTTTAAAGGAGGGGCTTTCTGTCGAGCAGGTTACTGAAGCGGCGCTTAAGACCTGGAACAGGGAACCGTTATTTCATGTCTCAAGCCCTAAGTTCGGATGGGAAAGGGCAAGGCCGAACTTGCATCATGACTTCATTAATATACAGGATTTTCCCGAGTGCTGGCGAGGCTTGCCTATTACGGTTGAAGTTGAAGCAAAGGCTAAGGAATTAGCAGTCAAGAAATTAAGATCACAGTTATTGTCTTTCAGGAAGGGAATATGACAATGTTAGATAATGAAAAAATATTTGAACAGATACGATTCCTTTTACAGGCGCAGAATTGTGGTGTCCTTGCAACGCATGGCAGTGAATACCCCTATGCTACATTGGTGGGATACGCGACATCAGATGATTGTAAAGAATTAATTTTTGCAACCACTCGAGATACGCGTAAATATAAAAATATTAAGAAAACATCCAAGGTCTCGATGCTTATTGACAGCCGGCTGAACCAGGTCAATGATTTTCGCGACGCGAAGGCTTTGACCGTTTTGGGCAGAGCCCAGGAACTTGACGGCGCGTTGGAAAATGACTACCTGACGCTCTATCTCAACAAACATCCATATCTAAAAGAATTCGTAACTAGCCCTAACTGTTCGTTAATAAGGGTCACTATTGCAAAGTATATACTGGTGGATCATTTTCAAAATGTTTTGGAATATACGGTGAAATGAACACGTTTATTATTCCTTTACGTGAAGCCTGTGGTTTCAATCGAAGCGTTGTTGGCAATAAAGCAGCGGCACTGGGCATAATGATGGCAGAGGGACTGCGCGTCCCTCACGGGATATGTATCACACGGAAGGCCTATGATGCCTTTATACATGACACAGGCATTGACCAGAAAATTGCGTTAGAACTCGGCAGAAAGCGCTTTGAAGATATGCGCTGGGAAGAGATTTGGGATGCTTCTCTAAGAATAAGAAACATGTTTACAAAAACGGCTATGCCTCAGGAACTGCAGCAACTAATTTTCAAGCAGGTAACCGCATTTTTTGCAGGCAGGCCGATTGCAATACGCTCTTCTTCTCTTGGTGAAGACAGCCCCGGAGCTTCATTTGCAGGAATGCATGAATCCTTTGTCAACATAAGCTATCCGGAAAAAGTCATTCAGTGCGTACAATTAGTATGGTCTTCTTTGTGGTCGGATGCTGCACTTTTGTACCGTAATGAGCTTTCATTGGAAATAGACAAAAGCGCCATGGCTGTTATAATACAGGAGATGATAATCGGCAAGGCCTCTGGCATCGCGTTTTGTGTTGACCCCAACAACAGTAGTCAGGCGGTTGTTGAAAGTGTGTATGGCCTTAATAAAGGTTTGGTAGATGGTGACATCGAACCTGACCGTTTTTTTATAGATCGCACAACTGGCAAAATCATTTCTTTGGTGAAGGCACGTCATGATCGCCGGGCACTGCCTGTTTCTAACGGGGTGAGGATTTTCCAAACCGGCGCAACGGACACACTGTCACTCAACAACAATCAGGTTGACGAAATTTATACTGTAATGCAGAAGTTGGAAAACCTGTTTGCAGCTCCGCAGGATATTGAGTGGACAATCAAAGGGGATGATCTGTATGTACTGCAAAGCCGGCCCATAACAACAAAGGAAAAAGATGAAAAAGGGTGGTACTTGAGTTTGCGCAGGAGCCTGAATAATTTACAGGGCTTGGCAAACCGTATTGAAAACGAAATTCTACCCCAAATGGATACGGAAGCATCGGACACCGCGGCAGTTGATTTGAGTGCACTCCCAGACGATGCACTTTCAAAAGAACTAGAAAAAAGAAAAAATGCCTATGCTAAGTGGAAGGATGTTTATTGGAATGAATGCATCCCGTTTGCACACGGCGTTCGGCTTTTTGCCACGATCTATAACGACATGATGTCTCCGGAAGACCCGTATGAATTTATTGAAACCATTGCACCGGCCGACATGAAATGCCTTGAGCGCAATAGGCGCATGGACACGATCTGTCGCTATATGAACACACACCCGCAGAGCATTGACGACCGGGGAGAAATCACGGAGGCTAACCTGCGGATAGAAGTTGATCAATTGATACAAGAGCTGAGGGGCGCAACGGGTGATGACGATAAAGGCGAGCAAGCTAAAAAGAAAATAATACGCATGTTGCAGGAAATGTCCGGAAAGACGGGAACCCCAACGCGGAAAAAGAAATCGCGGCAACGAGAAAAAGTGAAAGCCTTTATTGCTGCATTTCCTCAGGAAGATAAAGACTACGCACGCCAGCTTCTTGCTATCGCTCAAAAAAGCTATCGGTTGCGCGACGATGACAATATCTACCTGGGGAAGGTTGAAGCAAATCTATCTACGGCCATGCAGGAATCCCGGCGCAGACTCGGCATTCGCTGCAGAAACAAAGATGCCTGTTTGAATCCGGAAGAAGTAATTACGGCGCTGAATTTCCCTGATTACCTGCCGCAGCCACGGGAAGAAAATTGCGTGAAACAGAAAAAGATACATATACAGGCCCGGCAACTTCGAGGTCAGCCTGCCGGCAAAGGTATTGCCCGGGGGAAAGCACACGTTGTCCGTTCGCATGATGACCTTTTTCGCATAAAAAAGGGTGAAATCGTTGTGTGTGACGCCATAGACCCAACGATGACCTTTATCATACCCTTGGCAAGTGCTATCGTTGAAAGACGAGGCGGTATGTTAATCCATGGAGCAATCATAGCACGGGAGTATGGCATTCCCTGCGTTACGGGGATCTCGCAGGCAACTGAATTTATACATACAGGAGATTCGCTAACGGTGGATGGCTATTATGGGCTGGTTACAAATCACAGCAGAACTTTTGAGGGCGAGGCTTCGAAAAGTCTGACATAGCCCTGTTCGGAATCTAAATCCATTGACTATTCGCCGGTAGCCCTTTAGGTTGCCGAAATCCTTCATTGTGAAGTGAACGACAAAAAGCACTTCCGTTTTCGGGCAATTTTGGGAAGAAGAGAATATCGATGCCACATTGTATCAGCATGAATAAGGTCTGGAAGGTGTATCGTGACAACAGCGGAAAAGAGTTTACCGCACTGCGCGATTTAACGTTGAAAATACCCTCGGGAAAACTGGTCGCCGTCTTTGGAAAGAGCGGATCCGGAAAGACAACTCTGCTCAACCTTTTGGCAGGGCTTGACAGGCCTACACGGGGGACGATAGCTATCGATGGACAGAACCTCGAGGAACTCGGTGAGGCAGGCAGAACAATGATAAGGCGCACTCGCTTGGGATTTGTTTTCCAATTTTTTAATCTTTTACCTACTCTGACTGTTTTTGAAAATGTTTTCCTTTCCCTTGAGCTTGCCGGTCAAACAG
>JAHEEI010000045.1 GCA_024640785.1 Pseudomonadota bacterium | reverse complement strand
GCCTTCTCTTGTCCATCTCTTCCTGTATCAGTGCGTCTGAAAGCTGAAGCCCCGGGGGAACGCCGTCAACGATAACAGAAAGGCCGCTGCCTTTGCCGATACCGTAACTTTCACCGCATGCTGTGATTCTAAATAGTCTACCAAAAGTATTTCCGAGCATTTTATTTGACCTCCTCTATTAATGTAATATTTGCTCCTAATTTACGCATCGTATTTACATAATTTGGATATGTTACGGATACGGCTTCAGCCGTATCAATTATTGATTCATTATCTGATGCCATGGCAGCTATGGACAGGGCCATAACCACCCGGTGGTCATGGTGACCGCACAGTTTTGTTCCTTCAAGGCTGCTTTTTTTAATTATCAGCCCGTCAGGAAGTTCTTCTATTAAAGCGCCCATTTTTTTGAGTTCATCGGCCATTACCTTTATTCGGTCTGTTTCTTTGACCCTGGCCTGGGCAACATTTACAAGTCTTGTTTCACCTTCTGCCAGGCAACCCACAACCGAAAGAGCGGGTAATGCATCCGGGGTGGCATTAATATCAAGTTCTTTTCCCTGAAGTTTCCCGCCTTTAATTCTGATCCCGTTTTCTTCTATACGGATGTCCGATTCCATGTTCTTCAGATATTCTATGATGCTTTTGTCTCCCTGGACATCATTTATGTCGACACCTTTTATTAGAACATCAGATTTGGTAATTGCTGCGGCGCATATCGGGAAAGCAGCTGAGGACCAGTCCCCAGGTATTGATTTTTCAAAGGACTTGTACTTTTGGTTCCCGGATATTTTGAAATAATTATACCCGTTTCTTTCATATTTAATGTTCTGCTCATCAAGCCATTTAACTGTCATTTCAATATATGGCAGTTCGGTTGGATTCTCAACGAAAATTTCAGTATCCTGTTCTGCCAGAGGACAGGCAATTAGTAAGCTTGAAACATACTGAGAGGATTTGCTTGCTTCTAAAGTTGTTTTGCCGCCCTTTATCCGGCCTGAAATCTTCAGGGGTGGACAGCCGTTTTCTTCAGTAAAATCGATTTTGCAGCCTAGCATTTCAAGAGCAACTGCCAAAGGTTTTACCGGGCGTGTTTGAAGTGATTCATCTCCGGTTATTTCTGCCTCTATCCCAAGTCCTCCCAGAATTCCCATGATCAGGTTAGTGGATGTTCCCGAGTTCAGCATATCAATCACTGTGGAGGGTTTAGCAGGCGAACTTCCAAAACCTTCTATTATAAGGCTGTCTGGTTTCTGCTCTATTTTTGCGCCCAGACTTTCACAAGCCTGGATTGCGGATTTGGTGTCCTCTGAAAAAAGCGGGTTTAAAAGTTTTGACCTGCCCTGTGCAAGTGAGGCAATGATCACCGCTCTTATGGTATGGGACTTTGAAGACGGAATTATGATTTCACCCGAAAGCGCGCTGGTATGTTGTACTTTAAGTTCCATTTAGGATTATCTCTTTTTTGGTTTTCGCCCGAAAGGCGAGGGAAATTATGTTACCTGAAAAGTTATTTAAGTATATTTTTAATCACATCCAGATCAGGGTCTATGCCTGTCCAGAGCTTAAACTGTTCCGCGGCCTGATGGAGGAACATTTCAGTGCCGGGGATGATGGTACAGCCGTTCTTTTCCGCTTCGATTAAAAGCTTTGTTTTTTCTGGGTTATATATACCGTCAAAGACAACCATGTTTTTTACAAGCGTTGTATCAACGGGTGTCAGGTCAATATCCGGCATCATGCCAACCGATGTCATATTAATCAGGATATCGGTCTTTATGCTTTCAAAGTCAGAGAGGGGTCCGAAATCACAGCCTAAATCTTTAGCCAGTCTTTCCGCTTTTGAAACTGTCCGGTTCAAAATAGTCAGTTTTCCGTCTTTTGCCATGATGCCCACAGCCGCGGCTCTTGCTGCGCCGCCCGCGCCCAACAGGGTGACCGTCTTACCTTTTAAGGGGACTTTTTCAATCAAAGGGTTTATGATGCCTGCAATATCGGTGTTATGCCCGGTGATCTTCCCCCTGTCTTTCACAATGGTGTTTATGGCGCCGATCTTTTCTGCCTCTGGGGTAATGTCATTTAAGATATGAAACAGTGCCTCCTTAAAGGGCATGGTGATACTGAATCCGGTTAATAAACCCTGAAAATAGCGGGTGAAGTCATCAATGTCTTCAACCCGGAAGTTAAGGTAAATACCGTTTATGTTGTAATATTTAAACAGCGGGTTAAAAAGCAGGTATCCCCTGCTTTTATTAACCGGGTTTCCAATCAGGCCGTAAACATCAAAGCCCTGCTCAACCTCATTTACCCTGTAGACATCCCTTAAAATATGTGCCGGGATCTGGCCCGGAGCAGATTCGCTCCCAATTTCAAGGCTGCCAAAGGTAAGGTAGGAACCGTAAATGGGCGCCAGTATTCTTGATATCTCTCCCAGCTCACCCATACATATGGCGATTATGTCTTTTGAGCTTCTTCTGATCAGCTCAAAAATTTTAAGATTATCACTTAATTTTTTGGCAAAGGTTGCTATCTTGATAATATCAGCGCCTGCTCTTTCAATTTTTTGAGATATTTCCTGAAGATTTCCAGACGTTTCATCATAGTTGTGATAGGAAACGATCGATTTTGTGTCTTTACAGTATTTGATCAGGTCAGAAAGTTCCGGGCATTTTATGCTGATATCAATGTAATCCGCACCAAGGTCAACTGCCTGCCTTAACAGGGCTGTTCTTTCTTTTTCAGTCCCTTCAAATCTGCCGTTTTCATTTTTCGAGGTGATGGTTACGATGACGGGCTTGGTTCTGGCGGCAAGTATTTTTTCAAGGTCAAGATTCTTAATATAATCCGCCCTGATTTCAGTAAGATCGGCAATTTCTTCGGCCCTTGCCATATCTTTAATAGCGTCTTCAGTTGTTTGAGATACTATGGGTATGCAAATCATTATCTTTTAAATTTAGAAATTATTAAGAGTAACTAATAATTATATGTTAATGGGCTTTTCATGTCAATCATAACAGGATTTTACTGCAGAAGTCGAGATATGATGATGTCAGGCAAATGATAGGAGGTATGGAACGTTTTTTAAAAAACGCAGGGTTTTATAGAATTTATTATTTTCAAGGAGAGGCTGTTACTCAAGTATTTCGAGGATAAATCTCTTATTGAGCTTTGCAGACACCGAACCCAGAATATTTCTGATGGCTTTTGCTGTCCGGCCCTGCTTACCGATGACCTTGCCGATATCTCCGGTGTTGACTTTCAGTTCAAAAACCGATGTGGTTTCGCTTTTAACTTCTGACACTGCAACTTCATCAGGGTACTCAACAAGCTCTTTGACAATTCTGGTAACCAGTTCTTTAATCTCCATTTTTTCTCCTAATACGCAAAATGAACTTTAAGTAAGCATTTTTAATTTATTTTATAAAAATAAAAATGATTGTCAAGCAGAATAAAATAAATATTAAACTATAATATTATTTATATTAAATTCTGAAAAAGTACTGTTATCTATAATCCTTTTTTCAATTATAAGCAGTTTTAATCTGGTTTCATTAACAAAAACGATGGATTTTTCGTCTTTTCCGTATCTTTCAAGAAGATATTCAAATCTTTCATTAAGGGTTACAATTTTATCATGAAGTGTCCTTTTGTCAGCGTAACAGACCACCTCTTCTTCTGAGACATTCTCTTCAATTTTGTCGGGAAGTACATGCTGTTCAACTATTGCAGCTATTCTTTGATATCCCAGAGCTCTTAAAAGCTTCCCGCCTGATTTGCTGTGGTCCTCACCTGTTTTAAGGCTTTCAGTTTTGGTGATGTCATGTAAAAGCGCGGCAGCCTCAATCAGGTCAAGATCAAGCTCTGAGCCGGTTTTGTTAAGTTCACAGCCGATTATAATGGCCAGATCTGCAACCAGAATGGAGTGATCCTTGATGTTTGGAAGCATGTCATAATGGTCCATCATCTGCAAGCAGGTTTTTCTATTTGGATACATGGGCAGTTTTCTAAAATAAAAATATTAACTTTGCATATTTTTCCTTGCAAAACCCTTTAAAAGGATCCGTGGGGTAAACAAAGATAAATAAATTTTAAATAATGACATTTACTGTTATGAATAAATATTGTATTTTGAATAAAAGAATATTTTATATATTTGTCAGAAAAAACCAAGTGATAATAATTTGATTTGATACTGCAATTTTATTTTCATAATAGGTATCTTTAATAACCCGAAGGTTTTGAGTAGAAAGATCTTTTTATTATTTACTTTTCTTTGGAACGAGCAAAGAGCGCAGTTTCTATGAATAGCAATAAAATAAAAATATCTGTTTCAACCTTGGGCTGCAAAGTTAACCAGTGTGACTCAGCCGCGATGGAAGAGTCCCTGAGAAACTGCGGATATAAAATAGTGTCGTCTTCAAAAAAGGCTGATGTATATATCGTTAATACTTGTGTGGTAACTAAAAAAACAGAGGCACAGTCACGACGGTTGTTGCGAAAATATTTAAGGGTTTCTCCGGATTGTCAGGTTATCGCTGTGGGCTGTTATGCACAGAAATCTGTTAAAGACTTAATGGCTGTTTCAAAAAGGGTGTCTGTATTTGGAAACAGTGAGAAAAAAGATATTGGAAAATATGTAAAAAAACTTTTAAGTAATGGTCAGGCGAAACAACAGGTGTCTGATATTCTACTTGAAAAGACTTTCTCTACCCCTGCCAATCCGCTGTTTGTTGATAGGACAAGGGCATTCTTAAAGATTCAGGACGGATGCAATTCATCCTGCTCTTACTGCATCGTCCCATCTGTAAGGGGTAAGAGCAGAAGCCTGCCAAAGGAAAAACTTATCTCAAGGCTCCAGGCCTTTTCTGATCAGGGTTATCTGGAGGTTGTGCTTACCGGTATACATCTGGGGGCTTACGGTTTTGACCTTGATCCGGCTGTAAACATTCTCGAGGTTTTAAAGCAGATTGAAAAAGAGGATATGTTTTCTACCATGCGTATCCGTCTGAGCTCTTTTGAGCCGGGAGAATTTTCAGAGGAGCTGATTTCCTTTATTTCAAACTCAAAGATAATCTGCCCCCATGTTCACATTCCCCTTCAGAGTGGTGACCCTGAGATTTTGAAGAAGATGAGAAGACCCTATTCTCCGTCTTTGTTTAGCGGTTTGACAGAAAAACTTTTTTCAGCTGTTCCGGGTTTAAATATGGGAATTGATGTGATTGTGGGATTTCCCGGAGAGACAGATGCGCATTTCAATAATACCCTTGAATTTCTAAAACAGATTCCAGCAGCTTATCTGCATGTATTTCCCTATTCGCAGAGAGAAGGCACCCCGGCGGCAGAATTTGACGGACAGCTGTCTGAACCAGTAAAAAAACAACGGGTAAAGATTCTGCGTGCGCTTTCAGATGAGAAGAAAGAAAAGTTTTATAAAACTTTTATAGATCAGTCCCTCCCAGTTCTGGTTGAGGCCAAACACGATAAAAAGACAGGTGCCTTAAGGGGTTTTTCCAGAAACTATATCCCGGTTATTTTTAACGGTGATGATGACCTGATCGGCAAAGAGATTTTAGTTAAGCTTAATGATGTATCTGAGGATATTGTTATCGGAGAGATGGGATAATAGGGTTTGATGGGGAGCTGATTCTCAAAGGTTCCCTTTGAGGACCAAATTAAGGTCGCGGTCTTTATTTGCATGTTTGAGCTTAACGATAAATGTTCCTGGAGTAGAAATTGGTAACAACGCTTATCATAATTCTTACAGCTGCGTTAATGATTGCCGGACTGATCGGATGTATTGTTCCTATTCTGCCGGGGCCTTTTCTGGTGCTGATCGGTGCGCTGGTTTATGCTTGGTATACCGATTTTACGGTTATTAGCTGGACAGTTATCGCGGTTCTTTGCGTGTTTGCGATTTTAAGCCAGCTTTTGGATTATCTGGCTTCAATGATCGGGGCGAAGAAGTTTGGCGCAGACAAATGGGGAGTGATCGGTGCTTTGATTGGCGGAGTGGTTGGACTATTCAGCGGAGGGGTTTTCGGGATTATTATCGGTCCTTTTATCGGCGCTATTATTTTCGAGACGATAGCAGGCAAGGATTTTCGCTCATCGCTAAAGATTGGAGTGGGCACCCTAGTGGGGTTTTTAGGGGGAGCCTTCGGGAAGGTGATTATTGCGGCTACTATGATCGTGATATTTCTGGCCCAGGTTATTTAATCCTTTTATAGGTTGTTTTTTTACAGGGTCATCGTTTAATTCACCGATAAATGCTGCGACCGATACAATTCTTTAGTTCGAACAAAGAAAATGACGAAGGAAGTTTTTAGTCTTTTTGTTTAATTATTTGAAAGCTTTTCCATGGATCGTGTCTATTCTGAAGCCTTAACAAGTATTGAAAAGGTAATCCCTCTCAAACCTCTTACCCTTCCTCCGAAGCTTTCAAAAACAAGATATCCCTTCGGCCTGTTCGAACTGCTGTGCAATAACTGGACAGGTCAGGGTGTCCGGAAAGTCTATTCCATGCGCATCAAAATCCCCCTTTTTTCCTTTGATATGCTGGGGATTTCGATTTATCCCGATCCCTGTTTCGATCTGCCCATATTTATTTTTGATATTACCGAGATGAAGAAAAAGATGGTGGCCTATATTAATTTTATGCCGCTTTCATCTGATCCGGAGTATCTGAAAAAATATATCGATCCTTTAAAAGCCGTGACTGATAAGTACCGTTATTTGCCCCAAAAAGAGATGCCCGAATGGATGGTGCCCTACCAAAACGATGCCACGATCTATTCCATGCCAAATGCAAAATATGCTGATGCAGTGAAGAACTGTTCGCTTGATTATTTAAAAGTATTTCTTGGTCTGTTTTCAAAGGCTGAAAAGATATTGGATGCGCCACGCCTTGAGTCCATCAAAAAAGCCCAGAATAGATACTGCCAGGATATCATTGAAAAGGACGGCTCTAGGAAAATGATCGCAAAGATTATCGGGATGAATAAAGCGAACCGGATATTCAGGGAAGTGCTGGTCTAATTTTCTTTAACAGACGGAATCGATGCGGAGCCTTACTTTTTTCAAGCCAGAGCCGATATTCCGACTTTCCCTATTTCATTGACATAGTATTTCTTATTTTTTATACTTTTACAAATAAAAACATATGTTTAAAACAGAGAAAAGGGCTGTATAAAGGTCAATACTAATGGCCTGCCAAGTATGTGGATTAAAAAGCAGTCAGGTAAAAACAATGAACTTACAAAACCTAAATAAGGAAAGAAGAATGAAGACTTACAGCACCTCAAACTGGTCAAAAATTACGGGATATGTTTTGGGATTTTTATTGATGAACGTTGTGTCATTATATGCGCAAAACAATACGGGTCCCGATACCTTAATCCTTTTTTATTCAAAGACCGGCAATACGCGGGCTGTGTGCCAGGCCCTTCAAAAACCTTTGAATGCGGATATTATTGAAATAAAGGATGTCAGCAAGATACCCACCGAAAAAGGTGAAGAACCGGATATTCAACCAAAGTCGGTTGATATGTCCGCCTATTCATCCATTATCATCGGAGTACCCACCTGGGGACCAATGCCTGTCCCGGTTATTCGAGCTTTTTTGAAGAACAATAAGTTGAACCGGAAAAAAGTGGTGATTATAACAACGACCAATGTACCCATGCCGGATCAATTCACGGCAGGGAATAAGAATCTGGTCAAAAATGCCGGCGGAAATGTTTTGGCCTACTATCAGGTCGCAGTCCAGGAAGGCCCCAAGGATGCAAGGGTCAACAAAACCAAAGAACAGTTCGTAGCTGATGCTCTTCAGCTGGTTCCGAAAATTAAAAAAGAATTGTTGAAGTGATAATGTGTGAAAGCGTGGGTGGCACTTGGCAGCTTTTGTAATAGTTATATAAATAAGTTATATATTCTATCCCTGGTCTAAAAATGTTTAGAGGGTAAAGGAATTGTTTTAATCATTAGATCGGCGGTTCAACTCTGTCTGCCGGCTCCAAAAAAATCAATCACATAGCGTCTTGCCAAGTATTTTTTTATGATAGGCGCCATCAATTGTGCAGTAATTGTGAAGTAAAATATTCAATATTATTATTGAATATGTTCACTTTTGAAGCCCTCTGAATTGTTAAGGATACCATAAGTAATCTTAATTTCAGCTTGCCTAATTGTATTACTTTTAAAAATCATCCTTCGACCAACCTTTTATATGCTTATAATTCCAGATAAAAAGATGCTTAACCTCTTGAAAAGATAATTTTTATTGACTATATTTTATATTATTATAAATTAAGGTTACTGATTATTATAGAAGATAGATTTTTAAAAAAATTATAAATATAATCATTATTTTGCTTCAAAAACTAACAACCTAACAAAACATAGCGTCTACAAATATATAAGTTAAAATAATAGCCAACAAATTTTAGTATTAATGGAGAGAACAGATGAATAAGTTAATTTTGATGTCAACTATAGTGCTTGCACTTGCCTTTCTTGGTTGCGTGGACAAAAAACCTCATGAGGAAATTGCCACTGTTTCTAATAAAGCGATTGATCGCTTTACTGAATTAGCAGAGGCCCCTTTTCATAACGATTATCCTACCGCTGAAACAACATTGGTCTTAGACGAGGAACTGTTTTTTCAACGTGCTGTGCAGACGTATTTATGGGCGCTGCCTGCGGTAAATATGTACGCTATGAAGGAAGGTTTATCCAAGGCATCTGAACCAGGTTATAATGTAATGAATGTGTTCGAGAAGCGTCTGAAGCCGAATACAATTATCACTACACCGAACTCAGATGTAATTTATGGTTTGGGCTTTGCAGATTTAAGTCAATCCGGTCCGCTGGTACTCGAAGCGCCTGAAAATATTCAGGGCTTGCTCGATGACTTTTGGCATCGACCTTTGGTCGGCCCTAACATTGATGGCCGTCAGTTTTTGGCAGATATTGGTATCCCAGGCCCTGATCGAGGCAAAGGTGGTAAATACTTAATTCTTCCCGATGACTATCAAGGAGAGGTTAACGAAAAAGAGTATTTTGTTTATCGTAGTAAAACCAATGGTGTATTTATTTTCCTTCGTGGCTTTTTCCAGTCTATTGATGATCTGTCCCCCGGCATAGCTGCTATCGAAGGGGTAAAAATTTATCCGCTTGAAGGTGAAGCCAAGCCGATGAAATATCCACATCTTTCCGATGTAAAAGCGAATGCATTATTTGCGCATGATGCGTCTTACTTCGAAATGCTAAATCGATTCATTCAATCCGATAATATTGATGAGAAAGACCCCTATATGCATGGTGTACTTGCTTCACTGGGAATTAAAAAAGGACAAGAGTTCAATCCTACAAAACGAGAGAGAGAGTTGTTAGGCTTAGCGGCAAAAACAGCGTGGAGAATGGCGAAGAATATTGCAGCTAACTCTGATCGAGAAGAAAAAGGGCTTTGGTGGTCTGACCGACAATGGGTTGCGCATGGCAAAACTGAGCTAAAGGATTTCATGCATGTATTGCTCAATGAAGAATTTGCATGGCGAGATACAAATCACATCGATGTTAACGCTAAAGCACATATGTTCATCAACCATTACTCAATCAGTTCCGGGATGATCAGCTCGGTAGTGGGTTTAGGTGCTAAATATGCTGGTGCTTATAAGGATTCTGATGGGAATTATCTTGATGGTAGCAATACCTATGAGATAACCATACCGGCTAATGTTCCTGCCAAGTTATTCTGGTCGCTAACAGCTTATGATTTTGATACGGCTTCTGGCCTGCCTGCAGGACAAACTTATCCATCCCTCAACTCATTGAATGATCTTGACTACAACAAAGATGGATCCGTAACGCTTTACTTCGCCCCAGAACAACCAGAGGGTAAGAAGAATTGGATAAAAACTATTCCTAATAAAGGTTGGTTTAGTTTGATTCGTCTTTATGGTCCAGATCAGGATTTCTTTGATAGAAAGTTTAAACCGGGTGATTTTGTCCGAAAAAAATAACCGTTTCAATAAATAAACGCATGGAGCAGCTTAATTCTACTCGTTTTTGATTCGTTACACATAACTACGAGTAACCTTAAAGAAACTTAAATTCAACATAACGTGCCATACTCTTAATTCTAAACCTTTTCCAAAATCGACTGCAGCGCTGAATAAGCATCGGGATATTTAAACCTGTATCCTAAACAAGTCAGTCTGTCGGGCAGTACCCGCTGTCCGGAAAGAAGCAGCTCGCTGGCCAGTTCTCCCATCATCAGCCGAAGCATAAATGCCGGCGGGTGAAGCCAAGAAGGTCTTCCCAGAACGAGTCCCAGATTTTTAAAAAAATCACGGGCCACTAAAGGATTGGGACCAGTAAGGTTAAAAGCGCCTTCCAGAGTCTCATGCTCAATCAAAAAACGGATGGCGCTGATTTCATCTGCTAGATGGATCCATGATACCCACTGCTGTCCGTTCCCGAGGTGTCCGCCCAAACCCAGCTTAAACGGAAACACGACTCTTTCCAGAAACCCGCCGCCCCTTCCAAGAACGATACCGGTGCGGATGGTTGCACATCTGACTCCCTGCCGGCGAACCGGGTCGACACAGCCCTCCCACTTTTCAGCCAAATCAGCCAGAAAGCCTTCTCCCGGGCCGGAAGCCTCCGTAAGTATCTCACTCTGGCGGTTTCCGTAATAACCGATCGCAGACGCCTGAATGAGTACTCTGGGTTTTTGGTTTAATCGCAAGATAGCCTCAGAGACGGATTTGCCTGCTGCCAAACGGGATTGAAGAAGCCGTTTTTTTTTAGCGGCTGTCCAGCGTAAAGACGACGCGATATTATCTCCAGCAAGATTAACAATTGCAAAAGCACCGGATGCATGGGAAAACCAGGTTTCAGGATCACCGGGATCCCAGTAGACCATACGGGTACGGCTGCTTTCATTCAATTTTCGTTGCTCCGGTCGTCTGCTCAGCACAATCACTTCATAGCCTAAGGTATTTAGTTCCGCACACAGGGCCTGCCCGATAAAACCGCTGCCCCCGGTTATAATTATTTTTTTGTCCATTTTTACCCCTCCCAGCAGAATTAATTTTAGGATTACTATCTGTTTATATAATACAAAAAAATAAAATAGCAATTTTTCAAAATAAGATTTATATGTTATATATAAATAATGGGTCTTTTCAGCTAATAAATTCAAGGATATTTCTTTTCAGGAGAAAGTCTATGAACGAAAAAGAACATATCTGCAAGGGAGAGCATCCGGGTCATATCTGTGTTCTGGCGAGCCAGGGAAAATTCGATGAGATTCGGGAATTCAAACGCGAACCCCTATTTATCTGTTTTAACTGCGGACGGGTTGCACACTCGGAGAAAAATCTCTGCAATCCCATGCCGAATAAATAAAAGTTTTAAACCGGGGTTTGAACAATGCAGAAAATCAGCGTGGGTATAAGCCGGTGCCTTCTTGGAGACCCTGTCCGCTATGATGGGAACCACAGTCTAGACCGGTACCTTGTGCATACTTTAGGCCTCTACCTAAACTATTTTCCTGTCTGCCCGGAAGTGGAATGCGGCATGGGTATTCCCCGGGAAACATTACGGTTGGTCGGCAATCCGGACAACCCCCAAATGATAACAACCCAAACCCAAAAGGACTGTACTTTGAAAATGCAGTCCTGGGCACATAAACGTGTTCGAGAACTTGAAAAGGAAAGGCTTTGCGGATTTATTTTTAAAAGCAAATCTCCCAGCAGCGGCATGGAACGGGTAAAGGTCTATGATAAAGAAACCGGGATTCCCACAAAACGGGGGACCGGTTTGTTTGCAAGAGCTTTCATGGATCATTTTCCGCTTATTCCTGTGGAAGAGGAAGGTCGGCTGAATGACCCTTCCCTCAGAGAAAATTTCATTGAAAGAATTTTTGTCTATAAGCGCTGGCAGGAACAAATGTCCGGGAACAGTACGCAATCTAACCTGATAGATTTCCATACCCGCCATAAGCTGCTGCTTTTGTCTCACAGTCCGTCTATCTACCGTCAACTGGGTAAACTTGTTGCCGAGTCAAAAAGCAAAGGGGTGAAACCAGCGATATCCAGCTATCACGCATTACTCATGAATGCCCTTCACCGGAAAGCAACGGTTAAAAAGCACACCAATGTGCTTCAGCACATCATGGGCTACTTTAAAAAGAACCTTACTCCTGATGAAAAAACAGAACTTCTGGAAATTATTGAACAGTATCACGAAGAACAGGTGCCGCTGATTGTTCCAATTACACTGCTCAACCACTATGTCCGTAAATATGATCAACCCTATTTAAAACATCAGGTTTATCTAAACCCTCACCCTATTGAGCTAAAGCTTCGAAACCACATTTAACCTTCCACTGCTGCCAGGATCCGTAGCTGTCTTTTTCATGAGTTTCTTTTGGGGCGCTTTTCCCAGGATTCCACGGGTCCATTCACTTTTTTAAACAACGGATGAACTTTTATTTTTTCCACCCTTTTAAGTTTTTGATATTGATCAAGATTCCGATTCTTTAGTTTGGCCAACAGGTGCTCAAACTCATAGGATACCTGTTCATGTGTCACCGTCACTATGGCTTTAACATATTTCCCATAGATCTTACCTCTGTTAAAGGCGTACTCTCTTTTATCGGCCTCCGCGATAACGCCAAACAAATAAGCGGCTATTGTTTCCATTGGATTTGATGTTTCTTTAAAGCGCTTTAACTGAGGGTGGTGCTTATATCCTTTTGTAAGGTTCAGAAGAACCTTCTGGGCAAGCAGCCCTTCTCTCCACAGCGCCACCAATCCTTTTGCATCCAAATAAACGGGATGGATTGACCAAAGTCTCATGATAAATTAGGTTAATGGGGAATAAATTAAGTTTCATCGTTACTATCTATACCTGGTGACATTCCCCCTTCTTGCTCAACCCTTCTGAGTTAGTGATTCCGGTTGTTTTGTCAGGTAAGATTGCCACGGTGTCATGTTATTGAAACTACTATGCAGTCGCCTGAAATTATGATCTTCTCCGCAGTCCAGAACTTTTTCCGGAATCATCAAGCGAAAAAGAACATATTTGCAAAGGAGGACATTCGTTTCAAGGCTGAGCCGTTCTCTTGAATGAAAAGACAACATCAGCCTTGACCGGTTTTCCCTCTACTTCCAGTATCGGATAAGCGAGAAAATTGATCGGTCCGGATGCAGGTAGCGGATCCACTTCCAGATCACGGTTGCGGCTGAATTCAAATCGATTGGCCGGATGGTGGCCAAAATAGTAGGTCGAAAGTGACGTGTACTTGTCGGCTTCGCTGATATCCACGGGCCACCACTTGCCATCGGCATAAAACTCCACCCAGCAGTGATAGCCGCTTATGCCGCCGTCGTTCCGGTCTGAAGGAATGGCGGCTCCGATTGCAAAGCGCGCGGGAATGCCGACTGACCGGGCCAGGGAAATGAAATAGGCATGGTAATCCGTGCAATTGCCAGTGCGAACGCTGCAGGCGTAGACTGCATCACCCTTGCCCCACCCTTCGCCGGTTTTTATGTAGCGCATACGGTCAATGACATGATCGTAAAGCGCCCGTGCCCGCACGAGATCTTCCTTTTTGCCGTCAACCACCTTGCGAGCCGTTGTGCGAATCTCTGTGGTGATGGGCACGAGTTTGTCAGGCTCCAGGTCAGACTCTCCGGGTTTTGGCGCTGTATAAGCGGCTTTCTCGGATCGACGCACAGCGAAGCGGATGTCGATCGTCTTACCGCTGTCTTCAGGCGCGAGATCCAGGATCAGCACGCGGTTGACATTTTCTTTGTCATACACAATACGCTTTTCACCTGTGATGTGAAGAGAAATAATTTCAACCGACTGGAACCTGTCCGTTTCAGGCAAAGGGATCCACATGCGCGCCGGGGCCTTTAGCTCCGGGAGTTTCGCCCAATACTTGAACTCGAAGCTGTCGCGTCCGCGTATGACGCCGAAATGCGATTCTGCTGCGCGTTCAAGGGGTATCCTGTGCCATGTCTTGTCTTTTTTCTGTTCCCAGGCGTAATAGGGTTGCCCGTTTATTTTGTGGACAGTTGTTTCCGTAACCGTCATGGAACCGGGCTCGCCCGTGAGGAAGAAATCAACGTCGTACACATCCCCGCTAACGTCCGCTAAATCCACACACGCAAAATGCCGGCTGGATCCGAGGTTCGCAAGATACTCGGTGTGGACCTTTACCAGTTTAAGCCGGAGTTCGCGGTCTTTGAACATCAAGCACAGGTAACCGTTACCCAGACGCACCTGTTCCTCAATGTGCCGTTCGATGCCGGCTTGAATGTCAGCCGTAACAACGGTTGAAACAGCCGCGGATGAGGTTCCCGCTGTATCCGCCAGGCCTTCCCCGAAATAACCTGTAGAGAGGGCAAACACCGCAATTATGGCCATTAATCTGCTGCATATTGTGGCGCATATCCAGGGAGGCTTTAAGGTTTCAATCCTCATTCCGGATGCTCCGAAGAGGGTTGGCTGCCCTTGGATTCTTCGGTTTTGGGATGTTCGGCCTTGGGGTGTTCTATAGTTGAATGCTCATCAGCCTCGGGATCTTCCGGAGGTGGAGACTCGGCCTTGGGCTCTGTGACCTTTGGACTTTCAGCCTTGGGCTCTACGGCTTTTGGATGTTCGGATGTTGGGTGTTCTCCGCACCCGGCTTCATTGTAAAAACTTCCCGCTGCAACCAGTATGAATGCCATAGCTGTTCCAAAGACGATTGTTCTGCATAAATTCTTCATCTCTAAGTCCTTTCTTTTTGTGTGCATCACTTTAAGTGTTAAAGGTATGACAACCAAGTTAGAAAATACTATTATTATTTTAATATCATGTTTATGAATATATGCAAAGGTTTTGTATCGGTTAGGCGGCATTCATCTGTATGTCAATAAACTAATTGTTTCAGGATCTTGTTATAATGACAGTATAAAACTTTGAAAAAAATTGAAAACCGTCCAGACCTCCAGATTTCTCTAGGTATTATTCTATTATTAATAGGAGGTGGAGCATCTTATTTTAAGCCGAATTTTTAAACAATATTCGACCTTTATTTATTATTTATATATTATTTTATACATTTAAAATGAGTTAAAGAGGAGGAATGCGAGAAATTAACTTAGGTTAATTATTTATCACCAGCGCAAATAGTTTGCGGGTTTCACCCAAAAACTTTCAGGTCTCACCCTGAGGCCATCATAGAAAAACTCTTTTATATCCAGGCCATCTCTATATAAAAAACCAAGGACAGTAATGGGCTCTTTTTTATTCTTTGCCTTCAAAAGCAGATTGGTCGCTCTGCTTTGTGGTTTTATTCTATAATAATGGGTATAACAGCGGAGCGTATTTTCTCCTTTTTGAAGCCGAATATACCATGTCCAGAATTGTTCTGATCCATAATAAGTAAACGGCGCAGAAACCTCAACCTTTTTCCCAAGGTAAAGATTATAGCGCGATATAATATCTTCAAGAGTCGCTGTGATTATAACATCCTTATCAGCATATGAGGCCTGATCCTGAATAAACTTGTCTATATCTAGGCGCACCTGCTCCTTAAAAGCACATCCTGAAAAAAGAATCATTGCACATAAAAAAATACATTTAATAAAAGGTTTCATATTTTTCTCCCAAATAAAATAAAAGAAGGTGAGTCTGTTTCCTCTCTCATTTACCAAAAACAAAGTTTTAACGAATCTGGATTTGTTTGGCTACAGTAATGTAGATTAATCCGAATCAGGTAAAACATGCAAATTGAGAACTTTTTACTTATTTCTATTCTTTTCAAAAATGATTAATTTTTTTAAAAATTATACCAAGAAGAGCATGTAAATACCATAAAGTATTGCAGTAAAACGCCTTAAACCTTTTGAATATGGCACCATTTCATAGATTGAGGCATTGACAGCTTCTTTAATTGAAGCCTTTTTTTCAGAGGGTTTGACCTTAGTTCAAATTGCCGAAGGCACAATTGTCTTTTCAGACGCGATGCTCCAGGTGATTGCAACAAAAAGATATTCGGGCACGCATTATTAACAAAGCTGCAGTGAATTGCTGGCAGCTGAAACTATATTGAGAGGTGACGTAAAATTTATAGTTGTAAAAATATTAACTTTAGAGCTATATATTAAAAACTAATTAGAAGCATTTTGGGATTATTCAGGCACACATGTTTTAACTATTCTGTTAACAGAGAAGGTTGTAACATGGTCTCGTTCAAAAAAAATTCGGAAGAATCAATAAAACAGGGAATCGAGCTTTTTGTGGCAGAAAGCCCGGGAAACCGGAAGTCACAGCCTGAGGAAGGACCTTATTTTGAAAAACCACTGGTTGGCTTTGCCGATGCCGTTGACCCTCTGTTTAAAGAGTATAAAAAAATTATCGGGAACTTTCACCTCACCCCGATTGAAATACTTTCGAAATTGTTTCCCCAGCATTCTTCTGACTGGAACGGAGCCAGTGTGATCTCCTGGATACTTCCGATTTCCAAATCAACCCGTCAAAGTAACCGCAAAGAAATCCGGGGCCCTTCAGCGGATTGGGAACAAACCCGAATTCATGGGGAGGCGTTCAACAATCAGCTCCGGGAGTATGTGGTTTCACTTATCTCAAAGCAGCAGGGACTTGCTGCGGCACCCATGCTGTCTGGAATATTTGGAGTTTACCAGTCAGATAAATCCGGATTTTGTTCCAACTGGTCAGAAAGACACGCGGCGTACGCTGCGGGGCTGGGCACTTTTTCCCTGACCCGAGGTCTTATTACCCGGTCCGGCGTTGCCATGCGGTGCGGCAGTGTTGTGACTAATCTTAAATTAAAACCCACCCCACGGTCATATGATGATTACCAGGAATACTGTTTGTTTGAAAGCTGCGGTAAGTGCATTCATCGATGTCCGGCCGGCGCCATTACAAAAGAGGGCCATGATAAAGATATGTGCATCATGCATATTGCCGAGCTTATGGATGAAAGTGCAGAGGGCTATCCCGGTTGCGGATTATGCCAGACAGGTGTTCCCTGCGAGGCCGGGATTCCCCCAAAATAACCTCAGCTAACCTCAGCAATTAGCTTATAATCATTAGCTGATTCTACGATTGGAGGGAGCATCATGGATAAAGGAACCGGAACCATACTACGGGTCGATTTAAGCATCGGAAAAATTGAAAAAGAACCCATGTCCGAGTCAATGCGTCGGAATTACGTAGGGGGGCGGGGCATCAATTCCCGTATTTTATTTGATGAAACTGGCCCCCATGTCGAACCACTGTCCCCCGAAAACAGACTGATATTTGCTTCAGGACCTTTGTCCGGTACTGCTGCTCCCAGTGCCGCACGATTTACCGTGACTACAAAATCACCACTCACTGGTATTTTAGGTGATGCCAATGGCGGCGGCCGTTTTGGTCCGGCTATGAAACGGGCGGGTATTGATCATATTATCGTTCAGGGCAAGGCGGATAAACCGGTCTATATTTTTATTGATGATG
>JAHEEI010000044.1 GCA_024640785.1 Pseudomonadota bacterium | reverse complement strand
CTCTGGAATAACAGCCTGGATGCTTACATCCACCGCACTGGTTTTGTTGATGATACCGGGTCTAGCTATGTTTTACGGAGGGCTGGTGCGAACCAAAAATGTACTTGGAACAATGATGCACAGTTTTGCAGCTATGGCAATCATAGGTGTGCTTTGGCCGATATGTGGCTATGCACTGAGCTTTGGAGAAAATGTGCTGTTTGGAATTATCGGCTGGAACAGTGATTATTTATTCCTTAGGGGTATTGATGAGACTATTCTTGAGTCCGGAATTCCTGAGTATGTGTTTGCCATGTTCCAGGGCAAGTTTGCCATTATCACCCCTGCTCTGATTGCTGGTGCGTTTGCTGAGCGGATACAGTTTCGTGGATATTGTATCTTCATAGCCCTTTGGAGTCTGTTGGTCTATAATCCTCTATGTCATTGGGTATGGGCAGAAGACGGCTATTTTTTCAATATGGGTGCTAATGGTGCCATTGATTTTGCCGGAGGAACTGTTGTTCATATTTCCGCAGGTGTTAGCGCATTGGTTGGGGCGCTATATCTCGGAGCCAGACGGGGTTACCCCAAAACAGCAATGAGCCCGAATAACTTGGTGATGACCCTTTGCGGTGCAGGACTGTTGTGGGTCGGATGGTTCGGTTTCAACGCTGGAAGTGCTGTGGCTAGTAACTTGGATACTGCTAGAGCACTGACTGTTACACAGATCTCGGCGGCTTGTGGCGCTCTGACATGGGTACTTATTGAAGCTTTACAACACAAAAGGGCAACAAGCCTTGGTATTGCCTCAGGGATTCTTGCCGGGCTGGTAGCCATTACACCGGCCGCTGGAGTTGTTCAGCCTGCAGGTGCCATGGTGCTGGGAGCTCTAGCTTCACTGATTTGCTATGGTATGATACTTCTTAAAAACAGAGCGGGCTTTGATGATAGTTTGGATGTTTTCGGAATCCATGGCATGGGAGGGATTGTGGGTGCCATATTTCTTACATTTTTTATCCGTGCTAGTTGGATGGAGACTGCTGCAGAAAAGGCTGGAGGCTCCTGGTCGGTCACACAGCAACTCGGGGTTCAGATGATGGCTGTGGGAGTAACCATGGTTTTTGCAGCGATAACTACTTTACTGCTAGTGGTTCTGGTCGAAAAAACTGTCGGCTTCCGTTTGAAGGAAACTGATGAAATGTCCGGTCTTGACCACAGCATGCACAGTGAACATGGCTACGGTTTGATAAATCTAAATTAAAGGAGGCGTTAAGTGCTATGAAAATGATTACTGCCATCATACCCTCAGACAAGCTTGACCAGGTACGAGAATCCCTGATAGCAGCTGAAATTGGAAGGATCACTGTTAGTCGGGTAACCGGCCATGGGCGGCAGGAAGATGAGGATCTTTACCGGGGGCAGAAAGTTGCTCCTAACCTAATTCCAAAAGTTCGTCTTGAAATAGGTGTTAATGATGACTTTGTTGAGATTGCCGTTAATACTATCATAGTTGCCGCAAGGCACGGTGATGGGAAGATCGGAGATGGAAAAATATTTATCACGCCCCTTGAAGAGTGTATCCGGATTCGAACAGGTGAACGGGGTGGGCAGGCAATTTGATAGAGACAGATTCAGTCTTTTAAATTGTTAGAACTATGGTTTCTTAACCAAATCAGATTTAATTCTTGATGGGAAAAACGGTCTTCTTATATAACCACAAGTAACCTTAACAAACCGAAAATTCAACAGTACGTGCGATACCCTTAATTCTCTTCAGAGTTCACATTACTCCTGATAATATGAATTTGTTAGTTGTTAATATTCAGGGTTGATGAATAGTAATTATGAATTGATGTCAGAGGTGGTCTGAGTTCTGTTGCAAAGTCTATTAGATCAAGTCTAAACTTTTACATCAAATTTTAAACAGCTATGAAATCTATGCAGCCGCTTTTTTATTCTTCGCTCTTCTTTTGAGTTTCATCGCATGCATATGTTTTTTTCTAACGCTTTTTCTTTTTGATCTTGCCATTCTTAAAGTGCTCCCTGAGAATTATTGATTTTATTAGTGGTTTCCCTGATTGATTATAAAATTATATACTATCAAAATCTGCAAATAAATATCAAGTCATTTGTTGACATTGGCACTTAGAATGATTAAATTTTAAATATAAACTGCTAAAATTATTGTATCTAATGTTACACAATATCAATTAATATTATATTTAACTCTAATTTACCATGAGAGGGATTAGTGATAGTTATGGGTAAAGACAATTTTCCCGGTCCAGATGACCTTGAAAAAGAATTAAACGATTACCTAACCAAAAAATATGGTAACAGAATCCGCCTTTCGGTTCCATTTATGTCTCAGGAACATGCTGTAATACAAAAAGATGTTAAGGATAACATAAAGGAAAAAGATTCTGAAAAATTTAATTTTAACCTAAAACCTGCTGAGCTTGAGTCATATCTTGATGAGTATGTCATTAAACAGGAGAAAGCAAAGGAGATACTGGCAACCAAGATATGCACACATTTTAACCGGATAAAGTGTCAGGATAGAGCTTCGTCTGTTGACAACATAAAAAATAATATTATCATGATCGGCCCCACCGGTGTGGGAAAAACCTTTCTTATAAAACTAATCGCTAAAAAAATCGGTGTTCCTTTTGTAAAAGGTGATGCGACAAAGTTCAGTGAGACAGGATATGTTGGGGGAGATGTTGAGGATCTTGTAAGGGACCTTGTGAGAGAAGCTGATGGTGATATTGAAAAAGCTCAGTATGGCATTGTTTATATAGATGAAATTGACAAGATCGCAGGCAGTAATAATATCCATGGTCTTGATGTGTCCAGAACAGGTGTGCAGCGGGCTCTTCTTAAACCCATGGAGGAGACAGAAGTTGACTTGAACGTGACCCATGATCCGGTGTCGCAAATTGAAGCCGTTGAGCACTACAGGAAGACGGGCAAAAGAGAAAAGAGGGTTGTAAATACAAAGAATATCCTTTTTATTGTAAGCGGCGCCTTTAATGACCTGGTCGAGATTATTGAGAAAAGGTTACACTCAAAGGAAATAGGGTTTTCGTCAAAGATAAAAGAGAAACAGGAAACTTCAAAACTTTTGCATGAGATAAAGGCAGAAGATCTCGCCAAGTTTGGTTTCGAACTGGAGTTTATTGGACGGGTACCGGTAGTTGCAACTTTTGAGCAGCTAACAGTTGATGATTTGTATGAGATACTGAAAAATCCCAACAGTACGGTGATAAACAGTAAAAAGCTGGATTTTATGGCCTATGATATTGATATCCGGTTTGAGGACGGGGCCTTAAGGAAGATCGCCGAGATGGCGGCAGAAGAAAAAACAGGCGCGCGTGGTCTGGTGAGTGCGATTGAGCGAGTTCTTTTAAAATTTGAAAAAGGTCTTCCCTCCACGGAAATAAAGAAACTGGTTGTGACAGAGGATATTGTGGCGGACCCTGTTTCTGAGTTTAACTGTATGATAGAATCCAGTGATTTGTCAACTATTGAAGAGCGGCATCTTCAGCTTATCGAGAATGAGGAAGCAAAACTGAAAAAGCGTCTTCTTTCAACCAGGGAGAGGCTTGACGATGAGTGGCGGTTTCTTTTAGAGGATATCTGCATAGATAATATTGTTAAAATCGCGGTTGAAAAATACATAGACTACAAAAAGGTTCTTGATGATGCAATTGAAGTGGTCAAAGAAGTGCGCGAAGCTGAGAAAAAATTTAAAAAAACTAATGCCATTGAGATTCATTTTGATGATTCGGCAATAAATGTAATAATAAAGACAGTACTTCATGAATGTCACAGTATAAAGCCGATTCTTAAGGAGCTTTTCTTGAAATATTATCACGGGCTCAAACTGGTAAAGGACAAGACTGGCAAAAACCTTTTTGTCTTTTCTGAAGAAGCAGTCAAGTCGCCTAATGAATACTTGAATAATTTAATCAAAGACCTTTATAAATAATACTGTCTGACAAAATGGCGGGGCATGCAGGTATTGTTTGGCTGATTAAAAATTAACTGTTGCAAAAGGATTAGTAAGGAGTTTGTATGGCAGAAAAAGATTATTACAAAGTTCTGGGGGTGGCGAAGACCGCTACCGATGCTGAAATAAAAAAAAGCTATAAAAAGCTGGCGTTCAAGTATCATCCGGATAAGAATGCGGGAGATAGTAAGGCAGAAGACCGGTTTAAAGAGATCAGTGAAGCGTACGCGGTTTTAAGTGATAAGAAAAAACGCGCCCAGTATGACCAGTTTGGTTCAACAGGGTTTCACCAGAGATATTCCCAGGAAGATATTTTCCGCGGCTCAAATTTTAATGATATTTTCAGCGAGATGGGTTTTAGCGGCAATGATATTTTCAGTCAGATTTTCGGCGGTGGCAGAAGATCCAGCGGACGGGGCAGACCCGGCGGGATAAATATGGAGGATCTGCTCGGTGGCGGCGGTTTTGGACGTCCACAGCCCACCAAAGGCCCAGACCTAAGTTTTGACATTACCATTGACTTTATGGAAGCAGTTGAAGGCTGTGAGAAAAGCCTGGAATATATGTTTGATGGAGAGAAAAAAGGGATTAAGGTCAAGATCCCAAAAGGGATCAGAAAAGGACAAAAACTGCGGCTTGCCGGTAAAGGCGGACAGGGTGCAAACGGAATGCCGTCAGGCGATCTTTATCTGAAGGTAACAGTTAAAGACCACCCTGATTTTGAACGGGATGGAGATGACGTAATTCTTCAAAAAAAGATAAAGATAAGTGAGGCTGTTCTTGGAACCTCTCTGGAAGTTCAGACCTTAAACGGCACCAAGAAGATAAAAGTTCCCCCGGGTGTAAAGAACAACACGAAAATGAGGCTTAAAGGGCAAGGTGTTTCTCATTTTGGGAAAAGCGGTAAAGGTGATGAATATGTGATTATTTCGGTTGAGATACCAAGAGATATTTCAAAAGAAAAATTGAAGTTGTTTGAACAACTGGCTAAAGAGGGGTTCTAGTAAAACTCGGTCTTAGGTGTCTTTATATGCTTTTTTTCTTAATCTACATGGTAAAATGTCGTACTAGTGATAGCATGCCAATGCCTCAACTAGAGGTTTGAATTTCTATGGGGAAGACAAATTTTTATGAGCTGATTTATATTTTCTCTTTAAAAACACTAATTATAGATTTTATGGGTTTCTAAAATTCCACTCACGCTTTATTTATATTCCAGATTACCAGAAGAAATAAATGTTGATTTGTTGTTGGGATGAAGAAGCCCTCCAGTATGCTTTGTGGAGGGCTTCTTTTTATTTAAAAATATCTATTGTTAAAGTTTGTCAGGAGGAGGTTGGCAATTAAAAGGGGTGAATTTTTGGCACGTAATTTGGACTTTGGGGGTTTTTTAATATAGCTTATAGTTATGTAAAAAAATCTTAAATCCTGCCTTTAAAATTACATCGTCAACCCTGTTATTATCATTCTCTAGGTAAAACTAGTTAATATAAAATTATAAGGCTGAATTATTGAAAGCTTGATAAGTTTTCTCTTCCTTTAACAATTTATACAAAACGGTAAGTAAACTGCTCATTTCAAAAGGTTTAGCAAAGGCATATTCAGCCCCAGAAAATTTGGCTGCTTTTAGACAAGCCTTGATCATCCCAAGACCTATGCCGGATATTGCAATTATTTTAATATCCGGGCGTATCTTTTTCATCTCAATTATAATTTCAAATCCATTTTTATCCGGCATAATTATATCAGTAATAACAAGATCCACCTGATTGTTGTTAAACAGATTCATGCCTTCTTTACCATCACTGGCAGTCAGTACGTTAAACCCTTCATACACAAGTCTTTCTTTTAAAAAGCTGCGAATTGATTCATCGTCATCAATAATTAGAATGCTTGCCATTGATTAAATCTCCTTTAGGTTTAATTGGGGATTGTATATTTTTTTAATCGGTAAAACTACAAGAATTATTAGATTTTTTTGAAAGCAGTCTTTTGTGTAGTGAAAATATGTTTTGCAAGAATATTTCATATTGTTAGCAGTAATGACCTGGCCGCAAAAAGTGATTCAACCTGGGGGGGCTAGGTTATGGCAATTAATTCGGGTATGAGAAAGTCGGAGATATTAAAGCTTAAGAAGAGTGATAGGGCTTTTGGTTATATTGGGGGTATATCTTTAAAGGATACAAAAAAAAGATATAATCGGAGATGTATCTTACTAATAAATTGACTGATTTCTTCAAAAAAGTTATAAATACTTATTTATGCAGGGAATATGTTTTTAGCAATCAGAATGGAACATCGTTTATAGAGATAAGCTATTCATGGGAAAATACATATAAGAGGGCAGGGATAAAAGGATTAAGGTTTCATGCCCTGCGGCACACCTTCTGCAAGAGAATGGCTTATTTTGGCATTAACTCTTTTACAATTATGCAAGTTGTCGGACATAAGGATACAAAAACAGCTAAACGGTACACAAACCCGACAGAGGAACACATGTTAGCTACCAAGTCTAGAGGTTCACGACAGCATTAAAATAACGAGTTGACAGAAAGAGCTAAAAAGTTAAAAGTGATTTAATGATAAGTAGTTAGTCTTTGTGGAAGTGGGTAGTATCTGGTGATACTCCTGGACTTCAAATCCAGTGGGAGGTGTTAATAGCGTCTCTGGTGGGTTCGATTCCCATGCACTTCCGCCATTTTCAAAACTGAACTTGAAATGCGGAATTGATGATATGATCTTATAACGTTTAGGTACAATAGAAAGCAGATGAATGACAAAAGGACGAATTTTTAGCGGAATACAGCCTACTGGAACAATTCATATTGGAAATTACATTGGGGCAATTAAAAACTGGGTAGCTCTTACGGAAGCATATGATTGTGTATTCAGCATTGTTGATTACCATGCCATAACCATTGATTATGATGTTGAGTCTTTTCAAGAAAGCATAATGAACGCGGCCCGAACGCTGATTGCCTGCGGTCTCAACCCTGAAAAATGCAGACTTTTTATCCAATCAAGGGTAATCGAGCATACTGAGCTTGCTTGGATACTTAACTGCATCACTCCACTTGGTGACCTGGAGCGGATGACCCAGTTTAAGGATAAGTCAAAACAACATCGTGAAAACATAAATGTAGGTCTGCTTGATTATCCTGTACTTCAGGCTGCTGATATTATGCTTTATAAATCAACGGCTGTACCCGTGGGTGAAGATCAGATTCAGCATGTCGAGTTTACTCGAAGAATATCAAGGCGTTTTAACGGAAAATTCGGTAAGACTTTTCCTGAACCCAAATGGCTTTTATCTTCCACCCCGAAGATTCTGGGGCTTGATGGTAAGGCCAAGATGTCAAAATCGCTTAATAATGATATTGGTATCCTTGAAAGACCGGATGATATTTGGGAAAAACTGAGAACATCTGTTACGGATGAAAACAGAAAGCGCCTTAAGGATCCGGGTGATCCTAAAATATGTAATCTTTATACAATGCATACCTCTTTTTCTCCTGATGATGTTGTGACTGATGTAGCTGACCAGTGTAAATCTGCTTCAAGAGGATGTGTGGACTGTAAAAAAATACTCTTTGAGAATTTAATGAAGGAACTAGCTCCTATCCAGGCAAAAGCACAGGAACTTGAAAAAAGGCCCGATGAGATTTCTGATATCCTTAATGATGGGGCATCAAAATGCAGCGAAACTGCAAAAGAGGTGATGGAAGAGGTGCGGGGTAAAATGAAGCTAGCCGGCTGATGTTTTGTCCGGTTTTAATACCATGCGGCCGGAATGCTGCATGCTGTTTTGAATTTAAGCCTGAATCCAAAGTGCTGAATTAATACATATGTTTTCTTCTTTTAAGTTAAAAAAGAAACCTTCCCGAAGGCCTGTCGTGTTGATAGGTCTTGACGGGGTTGCTTATGAGCAGATTATAGAGCTGAGTAATAATGGACATATCCCTAATATAACTAAACTAATGGAGGATGGATCTTTAACTAAGCTGAAGTCCTCCACTCCTTCTATTTCTCCTGTTTCCTGGACGTCCTGCATCACAGGTGTGAATCCTGCCAGTCACGGCATCTTTGGATATATGGACAGGCGTCGTGAAGCCTATGGTATTTATTTTCCAAATGCCCTTCAAATTGTTTCACCTCAAATATGGGATTATGTAACGGCTGCGAATAAAACAACAGTGGCTGTTAATGTTCCTCAGACATATCCTGCAAAAGAAATAAAAGGTGTACTGATATCAGGTTTTGTTTCTCTTGATTTTAAAAAAGCGGTGTTTCCTAACCAGATATATCCTGCTCTTGAGCAGATTGACTACAGAATAGATGTTGATTTTAATGAACATCCAATGGACCGCAATATTGTTTATGAAGAGCTTTTGTATATGCTTAAAAAACGGGGTGAGACATTTAATTATCTTATGGACAGGGTAGACTGGAACCTTTTTTTCGGTGTAATTTCCGGAACAGGACGCATTAACCGTTATTTGTGGAATGATTATGCTGACTCAGATTCAGAATGGTATGCGAATTTTATTCATTATTTTAAAAAAGTTGATGATTTGGTTGGAGACTTGGAGGATAAAACAGGTAATGATACTGAGTTTATTCTAATTTCAGATCACGCTACAGCAGCTTCAAAAGGCGCAGTTTATTTGAATACCTGGTTTAGGAAAGAGGGACTGTTAAGGATGCGGGGGCAAGGGAAAGCAATGTTTGATGATATTGATCCAACAGGGACAAAAGTTTTTGCTCTGGACTCCGGCAGAATATATATAAACCTTAAAGGGGTAATGCCGGATGGGTGTGTTGAGCAGGGTGAAGAATATAATAGTTTGAGGCAATATCTTATAGAGGGGTTATTAACACTTAAAGACGCTTCCACGGAAATGCCGATTATAAACGCTATTTCAAGAAAAGAAGACCTTTATCAGGGCAGCCTTTTTGAGCGGGCTCCGGATCTTCTGTTAGAGGGAAGCCCTGGATATGAGTTATGCAGTGATCTTGACCAGGATTGTCTTCTGGGTAAGAGCAGCTATGAAGGTGTTCCAACGAGCCAGGATGCTTTCATATGCATAAGAGGGTTTGACGCGAGCAAATCAAACCCTCGTTTAATTGATATAGCTCCTACTATTCTTAATCTCCTTAATATTCCTGTTGATGAAAAAGTTGAGGGAAGCTCAATTCTTTAAGTTTTTTTAAGAGTCTTTGCAAAATCAAGCTCCTTAACAGCCAAAAGCAGTTTGTCCTGTTTAAAAACCCAAAAATTAAATTTAAGATCCTGGCTTCAGGCCGCACCTGTATATGTTTAGGGTCTTTGTGTTTTCCGGCAGAAAAATAGTCTGTTCATAATAAGTTTGGTTGAAAAAATATATTATTTAAGCTATTATTATCATTTTAATTAAGGTGGGTTTTGAGTTGTTCAATAAAGTTCAAACTGGAGGTTTTTAAATGTTTAAGATTGTCAGACGTGAAGAAATGTCACAGGGCAATGTGATCTTAAATGAGATCGAAGCCCCGCTTATTGCAAAAAAAGCAAAACCGGGACAGTTTGTGATCCTTAAAGCAAATGAAACTGGAGAGAGAATTCCTCTGACAATGGCCAATACTGACCCGGAAAAGGGCACGATAACAGTTATTTATATGGTCGTGGGGAAATCAACGCTGTTATTTAAGGGCTTGATGGTTGGAGAGGGGTTTCAGGATGTTATTGGTCCTTTGGGGAAGGCAACGCACCTTGAAAAACTGGGGACTGTTGTTTGTGTGGGTGGCGGAACAGGTGTTGCAGTCTTGTATCCGATTACCCGAGGACTTAAACAGATGGGAAATAATGTTATTAGCATTATCGGTGCCAGGAATAAGGCCCTGCTTATCCTTGAAGATAAGATGAAAGAAGCCTCTCATGAGCTTAATGTGTGTACGGATGATGGTTCTTACGGTCATCAGGGCTTTGTCACGGAAGTCTTAAGAGAGGTGCTTGAGAAAGAAGACGTAAAACTTGTTGTGGGTATCGGTCCGGTTCCGATGATGAAATTTGTCTGTCAGGTAACAAAAGAAAAAAATGTAAAAACTCTGGTCAGCCTTAATCCGATAATGATAGACGGTACCGGGATGTGCGGCGGGTGCAGGGTTACTGTTGGCGGTGAGACTAAATTTGCCTGTGTTGACGGACCTGAATTTGACGGGCATGAAGTGGATTTTGATGAATTGATGCATAGGTTGCAGGCGTATCAGGAAGATGAAAAAAGAAGTTATGATGAACATATGTGTGCTTTAAGGGGATAGACTTTTAGAGTGGCTGCGGTCTTAAATTGGAGGAGTAAATGTCGGATAAAAAAGTTATAAAAGAAAAAGTGCCAAGACAATCAATGCCTGAACAGGAACCTGCAATTCGGGCAAAAAATTTTGAGGAAGTTCCGTTGGGCCAGTCAGCTGAAATAGCTCAAAAGGAGGCATCAAGATGTATTCAGTGTAAAAAACCGTTATGTGTTAATGGATGTCCGGTAGGCGTTGATATACCGGGATTTATTAAACTTATAAGTGATGGTGATTTTACAGCGGCAATAAGTAAGATTTGGGAAAAAAACGGGCTTCCGGCTGTGTGCGGAAGGGTATGCCCTCAGGAACTTCAGTGTGAGGGTAAATGTGTTCTTGGCATAAAAGGAGAACCCGTTGCTATCGGAAACCTTGAAAGATTTGCGGCAGATTATGAAAGAAAAAATAGAAAAGCGCCGCAGCCTGAAAAGAAACAGCCAACCGGTAAAAGAATTGCTGTTGTGGGTTCTGGACCAGCAGGACTTACAGTTGCTTCTGATCTTATTCAAAAGGGTCATGAGGTGACAATCTTTGAAGCCTTTCATAAGCCGGGAGGGGTTCTTGTTTACGGTATCCCGGAATTCAGGTTGCCCAAAGAGATTGTTTTTTCTGAAGTTGCCGGTCTTGAAAAGCTGGGGGTTAAAGTTGAGAGTAACTCGGTTGTGGGAAGAACTGTTACCCTAGAAGAGCTCTTTGAAGAAGGATATGAAGCTGTATTTGTTGCGGTGGGTGCAGGTCTGCCGACTTTTTTAAAGGTCCCCGGCGAAAATCTGATCGGGATAATGTCTGCAAATGAATATCTGACCCGTTCAAACTTGATGAAAGCATATCTAGCCGAATATGATACTCCGGTTATCAGGGGTAAAAATGTGATTACTCTGGGTGCGGGAAATGTTGCCATGGATTCTGCAAGAACAGCGCTTCGTCTTGGAGCTGAATCATCTAGAATTGTATATAGGCGTTCAAGACAGGAGGTTCCTGCAAGGGCAGCAGAGGTCCATCATGCAGAAGAAGAGGGTGTTGAATTTTATTTTTTAACCAGTCCGGTTAAGTTTAATGGTAATGAAAAGGGGCGGCTTACTTCAATGACTGGGTTAAAAATGGAACTGGGTGAACCTGATAATTCAGGAAGGAGAAGGCCGGTACCCATTGAGGGTTCTGAGTTTGATCTTGAATGTGATCTGGCCATTATAGCTGTTGGTGCGGGTCCAAATCCGATTCTCACCAAATCTGCGGAAGGTCTTGATCTTAATAAATGGGGATATATTATTGCAGACCCTGAGACCGGAAAAACCAGCAGGGAAGGAGTATGGGCCGGCGGTGATATTGTTACCGGTTCGGCAACCGTAATTCTTGCCATGGGTGCCGGTAGAATTGCCGCAGATTCAATTCATAAGTATCTCGCACCAGGCAGTTAACCACTTGTCATAAAATATTATGACATAGGGGAGCTATTTTTGCTCTCTTTTATAGGCTTACTAACTTTAATAGATGTTATTTCAGTATATTACGTAAAATAATTAATATAAAACTTAATGTTCTAGAAATGTCGCCGCATTTTATTCAGAAGCTTAATTTAAAAGAAAAGGTTGATCTGATAGAAGAATTTTAGTTAGAGTTCAGTGCAGACAAGTTTGAAAAGTTTGAACCGTTAATGTATAGAATTCAAAATGTTTTTCCGGATACAGGCGCTTACTAATATTTTGAATCTGACCTGTATCGGAATACTCTCTTTGAAAAAAAGAACTTTTTCCTTCACTATAAGCAATAATGCTTACCCCACTTTATTTAGTTTTTTGAGTGTTAAATTCCAGTAAAAGTTCTTGATTTTTTTATTGGTTCCTTTCAGTTTGGAGATGATTTACAGACTTTAGCATCCTTGACTTTTGCTGCTTGACACTGTCTTGAAATATTCTTATATATTCAATAATAAGTTTTTGAATAATTTTTTCAAAGGGAGTTAGCCATGGATATAAAAAGATCAAGCGGGGTCCTTCTTCATATAACGAGTCTGCCGGGGAGTTACGGGATAGGAACGTTGGGTGATGAAGCGTTCCATTTTGCCCGACAATTACAAAAGGGTGGGCAAAGCTACTGGCAGGTGCTCCCATTTACTCCTGTATCACCGGTCTTTGAATATTCACCCTATGCTTCAAAGTCAACTTTTGCAGGGAACTTTCTGCTCATCTCTCTTGATAAGCTTAAAAAGAAATGGTTTGAAATTGATATTAAACCTTTTGTATTTAAAGAGGACAATTTTGTAAATTTCGATGAAGTCGTAAAACATAAGGTGCCAGTGCTTAAGGAGGCTGCAGACCTGTTTTTTAAAACTGTAAAAGATGATGATATTAAGGCTTATGAGTTTTTTTGTAAGGAATCAAAATACTGGCTGGATGATTATGCGCTGTTTTCAGCTTTGGCAGAACACTTTAAAACAGATTACTGGCTTGACTGGGAGAAACCAATTGCTATGCGCAGGCCTGAAGCGATTAAAAAATGGCGTGAAAAACTTAAATCAAACATTGATTTTTACAAGTTTGTACAATACCTGTTTTTCATTCAATGGTCGGAATTGAAAGAATACTGTAACAGTCTTGGCATAAAACTGATCGGTGATATACCGATCTATATCACTTTTGAAGGGGCTGATGCCTGGGTCCATCCTGAGATATTTCAGCTTGATAAAAAGAGCGGTAAGCCTGAATCTGTTTCTGGAGTTCCTCCGGACTATTTCAGCGTTACAGGTCAGAGATGGGGCAATCCTCTATATGAATGGAGGGATGACAAAAACAAATTAAATAAAGCAACTATGGAGTGGTGGGCCAATCGTATACAGCATCTTAACAGGTTTGTGGATTTGGTAAGGATAGATCATTTCAGGGCGCTTGAATCATACTGGTCAATTCCTGCTAATGAAGTGACTGCTGTAAAGGGTAAATGGGTCAAAGGTCCTGGAATTGCATTTTTTAAGGCTTTAAAGAAAAAGCTGGGTGATCTCCCGCTTATAGCTGAGGATCTTGGAGAAATAACCCCTGAAGTTGAAAAGTTAAGAGATGATGTAAATTTACCGGGGATGAAAGTTTTACAGTTTGCTTTTGATTTTAGTAATGATAATTACTATCTTCCCCATAATTATAAGAACAGGAATATCATTGTTTACACGGGTACTCACGACAATAATACCACCAACGGCTGGTTTTACGGTTCAGAGATTGATGATAAAATGAGACAGTATATTCTTGATTATATAGATTCCACAAACTTCAGGGATTTTCACTGGCAGTTTATTAAACTTGCTTACTCTTCTGTTGCTAATCTCGTTATTATCCCTGCACAGGATGTGCTGGGATATGGTGAAGAGTTCAGGATGAACAGACCCGGGACTGTGACTAATAACTGGAAGTGGAAACTGAAATATAACAGCTTTACTGATGATTTAATGTCAAAATTGAAACACACTGCAGAGATGTACAGCAGGTTGAATATGGACAAGAATCAGAAGTAAATTTTTTATGTTTTGGAAGCCAGTTATGACCTGCTAGGAGGTAAGAATTCCATAATTTCACTATATTTGTGTTTTCTATAATATGAGATAATAAAATTATATCAAGGCTATGTATGGTATATAAAAATAGGGTCTTGACAGCTACTTAGAGTAATTTAAACTCCCTGTTCTCGTCAAGATCCATAAATTATTAAAGCGATGAAATGTCCAGTCATCATTTGTTTAAAATTATAATAAAGGAAAATTAAATGGAATTTAACCCCCAGTGTACTGCAACTGCTATCGGAAGTTACCCGCATCAAGATACACAAGCTGCCTGTGAATTGATACTAAAGACCACCCCTGAAGTTCCGTTCTGGCCCCAATTGCCCAATTTAGATTACCGAGAGTTAATGGATTTTCAGTACTGTGAAGGAATCCCCAGGGTGATTCTGGATAAAGAAGAAAAGACAATCCATATTGACACCAGCGGTGATTTTTCAGAAGAATTTGAATCTTTCTATGAGAATTATCTTGCTGAAAATCTGGATTATTACAGGATTTCGCCTGAATTCAGCCGCGGACTTTACCGAATGGAAGAGATCCTGGCTGATTCGGACAGAAGTAGTATGAAATATTTTAAGTCCCAGATTACAGGACCCGTGACCTTTGGTTTAAGCGTAAAAGATGAGAAAAAAAAGGATATTTATTATAATGAAATCTTTCGTGACGTAATAGTTAAGGGGATTACTATGAAAGCCCGCTGGATGCTGAAAAGGTTTGAAAGTATGGGCTGTGTTCAGATCTGTTTTGTTGACGAGCCGGTTTTGTCAGCTATTGGTTCGTCTACCTATATCGGCGTTCAGCGAAATGAAATGATCGGCTGTATGAGTGAAGTTATAGAGGCTCTGCATAAGGAAGGGGCAATTATTGGTACGCATTGCTGCGGGAATACGGACTGGACAATACTGATCGATGCAGGTGTGGATATTATTAATTTTGACGCCTATGAATATGGTGAAACCATTGCTCTTTATCCTGAGCAGATGAAGGCTTTTCTTGAAAAGGGCGGGGCGCTGGCTTTTGGAATCGTGCCGACCTCCGATAAAATACTGTCGGAAACACCTGAGTCTTTGGTTTTAAAACTGAATGAATGTTGGTCAAATCTTGCATCCAAGGGAATTTCCGAGAGCCTCATACGTGACCGCTGTCTGTTAACTCCCAGCTGCGGAACAGGTTCTCTGGAAGTTGCTGTTGCAGAAAAGGTGATGAATGACCTTGCGGAAGTCAGTCATATTCTGAGAGGGTAATTTGGTAAATATTGTTTTCTAATTGTTGTTATGTGAAAAAGCCCCTGTCTGAACAAAAATGGGTTTCGGCGGGAATTTTTTTTAGGATATAAGGAGTTCTGTGTTTACTTGGAGTTGTTTTTGTTTCCAAGTATTTTGTTATAGACAGTTAAAAGCCGGTCAATTTCCAGTTCGGCTGAATGGTTCTTCTCAACCATCATCTTCCCCTCTTTCCCTATTTGGGTTCTTAAATTTCTATCTTTTATAAGACAGAGTATTTTATCTTTCAAAGCAGTTAGGCTGTTAAGCGGAGCAAGAATACCGTTTTTATTATTAATTATAAGTGACGCATTACCGGTGTTGTTGGTTGCAATAACTGGCAGGGATTCAGCCATTGCTTCTAAAATTGCACCGGACATGCCTTCACTAATGGATGTATTTAAAAATATATCTGAACAGTACATTAGGCGTCTTGTCTCATGTTGGGAAAACTCTCCAAGATATGAAAAACATCTAAGTTCTTTGCCTTTACAGAGGATGTGGTCAGCCGTGTCCTGTTCAATTATAGGTCCGGCAAGTCTTAGCTTTATATGAGGGTTTTGTTTTTCGATTTCAAAACAGGCATCAAGTGCATAATCCAGGTTTTTAATTGTGCGAATACCTCCAGCCATGAGAATAATAATATCATTTTCGGCATAACCATATTTATCTCTGGTAGAACTTCTGCTCTCATTTCTTATTATTAATTCAACGGCCTGCGGAATGACATGGATCTTTTTTGAAAAAAGAGGGAATAGCTCATGAAGAAAATCCTTTGCATAACTGTTAAAGGTTATAATTGCTGAGGATTTTTGAAGCATATAAGAAAGTTCTTCAGGTAAAAAACCTGATTTGTCAGGGCTGTTGTAATCTGTTCCGGTGAGAGTTGTCACCAGAGGTGGTAAAATATGATTATATAATTCTGAAATAAATAATTGTGAACGGGTTCCGTGGAGACAGTGGATTATATCAGGATTAAACTCTGCTGTCTCTTGGCAGCTGTTTTTACACGAGTCAAAAATTGAAGCAGTCATTCCTTCCCTAATAAGGCCTTCTTTAATTCGTTCTGCAGTTATACTGTTTCCGCGTTTTACTGGAAGGGTATATGGGCTGATTATAGCAATACGCACTTTATTGATTCCTTATCATGATATTTCACTGAAAGAAACAAGACTAATGTTATTCTTTTTAATCTCTGCAGCTATTTCAGCCTCTGTTAGGTAAAGCATTTCTTTTTTTCTGTCTAAATTTGAAAAGGGATTAGTGTCAGATTCATAGCCGGGATGACACATGAGCTCTGTTGTTCCGGAAGGAAGATTCTTTATAAATTTAATTATAGATTCTCTGCTGACCATGGAGGGATAAGCGATGCCGTTAAAATGATCAGCAAAGCCAAGATCTGCTTTTAGAAAGAATTTTTTGGCTATGAGGGACAATGAATATATAAAATATTTTTTAAAAAAGGTTTTAGAGAAGTTGATATCTGAGAAATAAAAGGTCTCTTTTGGAATCCGGATAAACTTTATCTTATATTTTTTTGCAATCTGTGCGGTGATTTCGGCTAACATAGGGAAAATGTGCAGATGATTATTGCTGTCAATGTGATCAGGGACAATTCCATTATCAAGCAGCATTTCAACCTGGGCAGAAAACTCAGAAAACAGCTCATTGGGGTCGTAAAATTTTGAAAGAGCTTTTTTCCAGGCCGTTGGTTTGTCAAAGAATTGTCCGTTTATATCCACCAGTGTTTCTGAATTTGTGGTGAGTGGAGCGCCTTTTGTTATATTTAAATGGATACCGATGCCATTGAACGAGTTTTTTAAGGCTGAGACTGTTTCTGACTCAAGCGGCAGGCTGGAAATAACAGATGTAGTGGTGACAATGCCGTTAACTGAAGCCTCAAGTATTCCCCTGTTTTTTTCGGAATCGGAGTTGAAATCATCAGCATTGACAATAAGCTGTTTTAACCTCATCTAGGAAAGACCTTTCTCAAAAAAAGGAACATAGTTTTGTGCCTGTATATCCCATGTCCAGGAATCTTCAATGACTTCTCTTGCCTGAATAGCCATATTGCGGCGAAGTTCGGGATTATCCCGTAAAATTGTGACAGCCTTAATGATTGAGTTTATGGACCTGTCAATAAGGATTCCGTTTATATTATTCTTTATCAAATTCGGTGCAATCCCCACTTTGGTTGAAATTACAGGAATTCCGCAGGATGAGGCCTCAAGCAGAGGATGGGGGCCACCCTCGGTTCTGCTGGTACAGATATAAGCGTCAAGCTTTTGATAAAAATTGACCATTTCCTCCTGAGTGTACCACTTGTCCTCTCTTGCGGCTGTTTTTAATTTTATGCCTTTAAGATTTTTCAAGGCAGGTATAAGCAAGTCATCAAGGCCTCTTTTGCCAGGATGATTGTACCTTGAACCTGTCCAACCGACAACAAGTTCTCCGGCAGGTGATGTGAAAGGGTTTTTCTTGGGTATAAAGATCTTTTGGTCAACTC
>JAHEEI010000043.1 GCA_024640785.1 Pseudomonadota bacterium | reverse complement strand
ATACAGCTTGAATTACGATTATTCACAGATTCATCTTTTAAAGCGAACTTCATAACATCAATTCCCATCTGGCAGTAACGCGAACATTCACCGCAGACAATACATCGGTCAGCAGGTTTTATTCTAAACTTACTGTAAAGCGCTGACAGCAATCGCATATAATGAGCAAGAGGACAAAAATACCTGCACCAGATACGGTTCCCCAAAAAAAAATATAAAGAAACACCCAGAACCGATGCCAGCCAGAAATCAACCAGAAAGATATATGATTCTACATACCAGGGTTTTATGCCTGAACCATTGTTAATAAAAATAAATAGAAATGCAGACAGACCTGCCCACAACAGGATAAACCACATAATCGGATTTTCTATTTTTCTGGATAGATCGCCCTGAGGCGCATAATGGCGATACCGGTCACCCAGAGTCTCTGAAAGGCACCCGCAGCCGCACAACCATGAACAGAGCCTTTTGCCGTGCCAGTAGACAAAGATTGGCAAAATTAAAAAAGTAGCCATAGCACAAATAAAAACCCAAATTAAGGGCGGGTTGTAAAAGAAGGTCTCATATATGAGCGGAAAAGGCATCACAACTGCGTAAAAGCGCCAGTAATTGACTGAATCAACGGTTTTAAGTAAAAACTCAGGGAAGATAAATAGAAAAAACCCCTGAGAAATAAAGATAACCAGATATCGCAGGGTCTGGTAATTTTTAAGCCTGGGTTTTAAATGCCAGCGCATAAGCGCGGGGATTCCAAACAACAAAACAACAAGGGTATAAATTAAGGTCTTTATTATCCCGGGATTTAATCCTTTAGGAAGAACCTCCCATGCTTTACCTAAAAGGCTGAATGGAAACTCCGAAAGTTTTGAAGCATCACTCCATTTTGAAAAAGCATAAAACATCCAGACTGCAAGAAAAAACGCACACAGAATTAAGCTTCTCTTTATTGACCAGGAATTCTCAAAACCAACATCAAGGTCAGACAAAAGCTTCTTTGGCGGCTCCGAACCAATAAGTACAAAAACCTCGTCAAAGGGTAGGTTTTGAGATTTATTCTTAGTTTGAAGCTTAAGGCCCTTGGGAAATATTTCTTTAACCTGAGATGATAAATATGCGATAATCTTACCCGATTTTATATGACCAGCCATTTCCCGTTTATTTGTCGGTGTTGCCCTGAAGAAACCTTCCTGACGATAAGATATGCTGACGTGAGCTCCGCTGTCGGCAAGAGAACATGCTGCTTCTAAAGCGCTGTTTCCTCCCCCGACCACCATAATTTTTTTATTTTCGTAACCTTTTGGATGAAGTAGCATGTGATGAACGTGATTCGCATCCTCACCCCTAATATTTAATCGTCTCGGATTTCCATTCCTTCCAATTGAAAGAACCACAGCACCGCAGGAATATTCAGATTTATCTTTTGTCTTTACACAAAATCCGGTTTTAATGTTCTCAATAGAAACAATTTCTTTTTTTGCTAAAATATTTATCTTTTCTTCTTTAAGCTGAACTGACCATTTATCAAGCAGCTCTTCTTTGGTACAGTTGTCCAGCCAGAGTTTTGTTTCAAGCATTACTTTTTCCTGCCTTGCCAGTATTTTTTTATTTTCTGGAAAATTCAAAATAGTATTGGCCGGCCTGTTTTTTTCAAGCACCACATATTTCAGATTAAGTTCCTTTGACTCAAAAGCTGCGGCAATACCCGAAGCTCCTGCTCCGCAGATAACCACATCATATTCATTCAAACCTAAATTGTTGTTTTTTTTAAGCCATTCTGTCAGAGCCTGTATAGTTTTATATCCGTCTCGGATCGAGGTCTTTAAGGTGGGATGTCCGGCTAGATCACCTGAAATAAAGATTCCCTCTCGGGAACTCTGGTGCTGTTCTGAAACCAGAGGTCGGCCTTCCTGTCCCAGATTAAAGCCATTTGGTATATATGATCTAAAACTTAAAGACATATTCCTCCAGACAACCTTGAAAGGTCTTAACTAAAATATATCAAAACGCATGCCGAAAAACCATTCCCAACACCTAATATTTTAGTATGTTAAAAAAACTCTTACAGGTTCTTTTCTACTCATAGTCTATTTAACTCATTATCGCAACTCATAATATTTTCATTTTAATCAACCAGATCATCTAATTTGATATATTGTAATTATTTTAGAAGTTTAAATAAATATATCTTTCTAAATGTCTTGACTCAATTTCTTTAATGATTATTTTATTATTGAAAATAATACAAATTATAAAAAAGGAGGTGTTAATTATGGCACTTACATTATTTAAAAGTCGTAGTCCTTTTGAAGGGCTTACCACATGGTATGACGATTTTGAAAAGTTCTTTGATGAAAGTTTTACCAGAGAAAATTTAAGTAGCACCTGGTATCCTGCAGTTGATATTGAACACAGGGAAAAAGAGTACGTTTTAAAGGCTGATCTCCCAGGAGTGAAAAAAGAAGATATAAAAGTAACTGTTGAAAACGGTTATCTCACTCTGAAAGGCGAACGCAAAAGCGAACAGAAGGAGAATAAAAATAACTATCACAGAATTGAAAGAACTTACGGTAACTTTCAAAGAAGTTTCAAAATTCCTGAAGGACTGACAGAAAAAGAAATTAAAGCAAAATATCATGACGGCGTACTGGAACTGACTCTTCCAACGCCAAAGGCAGAAGAACCCAAATCAATCAAAGTAAAGGTTGAATAAATAATCAAAGGGGGTATGCTTTAAAAAATACCCCCTTTGAATTTAAACTGAGATTATGAAATTAATTAATTTTAAAAATACATTTTTTTTATATTTTTTTTTGCTGCTATATTGATATGTTTACTTCCCTTATACGCTTTTGAACAACTGTATCTAAAAGGAGATCTTTACATGGATGAAACAAATAATAAAGAGTATCTTAAAAATATCCTAACTGAAGAACAGTACCATGTAACAATAGACAACGGTACGGAACCTCCTTTTAAAAATGCCTACTGGAATAATAAACAGGAAGGAATCTACGTTGATGTGATATCTGGCGAACCTCTTTTTATTTCTAAAAATAAATTTAATTCAGGTACCGGCTGGCCAAGTTTTACAAAACCTATTGATAAAGACCATATCATTGAAAAAGTTGACAAAAGCCTCGGCATGTCCAGAACGGAAGTAAGAGGCAAAAAAAGCAATGCGCACCTTGGCCATGTTTTTGATGACGGGCCCGCACCAACAGGTCAGCGTTATTGTATCAACTCAGCTGCACTTCGTTTAGTTCCGGTTAATAAAATGGCTCAGGAAGGATATTCAAAATACCTAGGGCTGTTTAATGAGGATAATTAAATGCCGTTAAATGCAAAAGGTCTAAAAGAGCAGGCCACTTTTGCTGCGGGTTGTTTCTGGGGCGTGGAGGCAGTTTATCAATCCGTTCCGGGAGTACTCACAACAGCAGTTGGTTTCATGGGCGGTGATTTAGAAAATCCGACATATGAAGATGTGTGCTTGAAAAACACTAATCATGCGGAAGTAGTTCATATTGAATATAATCCTGAACAGGTCTCCTATGAACAACTGCTTGATATCTTTTGGCAAATACATAACCCCACAACCCTTAACCGGCAGGGGCCTGATTTCGGAACACAATACAGATCTGCAATCTTTTATCATAACGATAAACAGAAGGAATTTGCCTTGAGTTCGAAAAAGGAACATAACGCTAAAGATAAATTTAATGGGAGAATCGTAACAGAAATTAATAAAGCCAAAGATTTTTACCGTGCCGAGGAATACCATCAAAAGTATCTGCAAAAAAAGGAGCTCGGCGAGTATTAGTTTTTAATTAATCATACCTTCTTTGAAGAATATTTAGAACTATAATCAATTCCTTTACTTCATTAGCTTTTATTTTATGCCCCAGGGAATTAACCCAAGGAACGACCACTTCCTAATCATCAGTTAATCTTTTTTCTGTTACACAGTTAAAGCGCTTTGAAATCTTGAGTTTTACTCCCATTTATTTCATATCTCTTCTTAGTGTATCCCGTAATTAAAATAAAAAATAAGCCTGTAGAAAATATATTTAAAAATCTTTCATGACACCATAATTCTTAACCGCACAATATATTATTGATTTGAATTCGTATTGAAATAAATCACACTCTTGACCATTTAAGTACAATGATTATTTTTAAAGTGTAGAGAATAAATAAAGAAAACAAAAAGGGGATTAAAATGGCTAGAACAATGGTTAAAACTATACACCCGTTTGATAACTTGTTATACTGGAATGAATATATGAATTATATTTACCAGGAATTTTCCATACCAGAGGAAAACAACAAATGGACCCCAAAGATTGACATAAAGGAAAAGGCCGGTAATTATTTTCTCCAGTTGGACGTTCCGGGATTTAGCTTAAAGGATATAGATATTAATTATAAAAACGGTTTCCTTACAATTAAAGGGCAAAAGAAAGCCCTGGTAAATAATGCAAAAAACCATAACCATAGACCTGATAGCAATAGAGATAAATTTAAAAGTGTTGTAAGGTTCCCGCAGGGAATTGAAAAAAATAGAATTTTTAAAGTTTTAAAAGACGGTATTCTTACGATCAGGATACCGGTACCCTCTAATCTTGAAGAACAGTCAAAAATATCCTGGAAATAATGCAGCAACAAGCAAGCGGAGGGATCCTCTTTACTTGCTTGTTGTTATAAAAATGAGAGAGCCAATTCATAATCAGGCTCTTGGGAGAGCTCTTCGACCAGCTGTGAATAAAGAACTTTAGCCCCTTCATCAATCACAACCACTGCCCTGGACAAAAGGCCCTGAAAAGGACCGTCAATAATCCTGACGCCATAATCCCGGCCAAACTGCCCTGTGCGAAAATCAGAAAGCATGATCACATTATCAAGCCCTTCCGAACCATAGAATCTAGCTTGCGCAAACGGAAGGTCCATTGAAACACATAAAACAACCGTATTGATGTGACCAGCCGCTTCCTTATTAAATCTTCGGACAGACACAGCACATACCGGGGTATCAATACTTGGGAAAATGTTTAAAATAATTTTTTTGCCCTGAAAGCTAGATATTCTCACAGAAGAAAGATCCGTTTTGACAAGTTCAAAATCAGGGGTATCAACACCTAAAAGCGGCAATTCACCAATGGTATTAAAGGGCGAACCTTTTAATGATATTTTTGACATTATAATAAACCTCAAAATTTAAAATATTATTGTTTTTTTACTTCAACAAACAGCTTACCTGGTTTCTTCGACTGGCTCATAAAGCATTTCGGGCAGGGATCAGGAGGAGAATCCCCCTGATGAATATAACCGCATGTTGTGCATCTCCACTTTTTCATTTTTCCCCTTTCAAATAACGGCTATCCGGCTTTATGAATAAATTAAAACAGGATAGCCGTCAAAATTTATAAATAGTATTACAGGCTATCAGGAGTATAGTACTCAGCCGGATGCTGACAAGCCGGACACTTGGGTGGCGGCTCAGTTCCTTCATAAACATATCCGCATTTCTGACATTTCCACTTGACGGGTTTATCCCGCTTATAAAGAGTTCCGTTTTCAAGTCTTTCTAAGAGTTTTTTATACCGGTCTCGATGCTGTGCTTCTACTTTTGCAATCTGTTCAAAAAGTCTTGCAGCTTCGGAGTTTCCCTCTTTTTCAGCCTCTTTTGCAAAGGTTGGGTACATCTTAATCGTTTCATAGTCTTCGCCGTCAATGGCAGTCTTCAGGTTGGTAACCGTGTCACCAAGGCCATTTAATAATTTAAACTCATCTTTTGCATGCTGCATCTCATTCATCGCAGTTTCTTCAAATATTTCAGCGATATAATGCAGTCCTTCATTTCTGGCAACTTTTGCAAAGTAAGTATATTTATTTCTTGCCTGTGATTCTCCTGCAAATGCTGCTTTTAAATTTTCTTCTGTCTTTCCCATTTTCTTTTCTCCTTCTCGTTATTAAAATACTATGTTATTGTTCGGGTTTATTTTTTATTGTTACAATCAAATATATCCATTCCAGTTTTGGGCGTCTCTCAACCCTCAGGAATTATCTGTTTCATAAAATCAGTAAAAGTCTCTTGATGGTTTTCTTCATCATCTAAAACACCTTCAATAATTGAATGCAGCCCAGGATATTGCTTTAATTTAGAAAGCTGTTCTGAGTATCTTTTTATAGCCTCTTCTTCCAGCTGAATATCTTTTTGAAGCATAATTTTCAGATCAGTACTCTTATCAACTTCCCAGTCTGTAAAGTTAGGATCTCCGCCCAATTTTGTTATCATATCTGAAAAATACAGGATATGAGCCATCTCATCCAAGGCTGCTGACTTGAACGCCTCAGCAATCATATTGTTTTTCCCCAATGCCGATATCCGGTGGCATATATACTGAAGTGTTGCTCGGTACTCCTCATTCATATTTTCTTCAAGACAGTCCATCACCACCTGTTTTTCTTCTTCGGTTTTAAATTTAATCATTTGGTAAAATCTTTCAACTGCTTTACCTTCTCGACCAGAGGGGCCATTCGTTTAATACTGTTGTAAATCAGAGAGGTGGTCATAGTGGCAGTAGTTACTGCGTCAACCGCATAATTATATTGAATTTCTTCACTGATCTTTGTTCCAACAAGTTTATGCTTAACTTTATTTATATCTTCTTCAGTCCATTCATCATTCCAAAGTTTGGTAAGATGAATCATATCAATATCTCTAATAAACCCATTAATATCAAAGGTTACAATAAAGTGAATGCCGTGACACACATCACAGACCGGTTTCCTGCTTAATATTTTAGAGTAAAGAGTTTCCTGTTTATCCTTAACATAAAAATTTGACACATAAAGATTGTCAAACTTATTTAATTTAGTTGTATTAATCTTTCCAGGGTTGAGATTATTTTTAGCGGATTTACAAATACTTGCTTTCACAATATTAATAATTTCTTCCTCTGACATATTTAAAACAAGTTTTCTTTTAATAGTTTTAAAACCACCTGCCTCCTTTATCTTTTCAAGCTCACTCACATCAGTTATTAATGCTTCCTTTATCTCTTTTTCGAAGAAACCCTTATCTTTATTAAGCCCCATATGTGAAGAGAAAACAAAAAAATTCGAATCTGTTTTTTTTACTAAAAGCATATATGGGGTACCGCCCGGATCCCCAATTTTTTCATAGCCAATAAATTCCGGGTCAGGGATCAATGGAAATGGGATCGCTTTGTCTACTTTAAAAGAGTCCAGCTCGCTTTTACTGTTCCCGACTCCAATGCCAATAAACTTAACTCTGTTCTTTAAAGCATTATCTGAATTTATATGTTTATAAATTCCATTGTTAACCCGCGCTTGGTGCTGACATGAAGTACAGTACTTATTGAAAAATTCAATAAATAAAAGTTCCGCTTCCACCTCGTCAAGACTGAAACTATCTTTTTGCATAAAACTGAAAAATGGCGCTTTTATGCCCAGATATTTCTTATCCTTTTTTTCAAGCTGATCCGGAAAAGTAAGGTTTGGAAATTTGTCACCCGGAGAAAGAAGAACAGTTTCTCCCACAGCATAAGCTAAATTTAAAGTCAATACTGTTTCAAGAAACACCATAAACAATAAAATTTTTCTCATCTCTTTTCCCATAATAATTTTGATAATGTTTTAAATTTTAATTCTTCCAAAACTGGTTACTTAAATATCGGCGTCGCAGTTACGTCAAAGGGATTTGTACGCATTGCAAATGAAAAAAGAAAAGGATACTCCTTTTTTAAGTGTTTCATATAATCAAGCCATTCAGAAATCAAGAGTAAATAAACCCGCTTAAAATCAACTTCAATATGCTGAGTATCATTTTCAGAGAGATTCATCAAATCTTTTCTGACCGCAAGTTCCTCGGTTAAGTGAAAAAGGGCCCACAACAGGTCGGTAAAACTATCGTGTTCAAGAAGGTTCTGGTTTTCAAGAAGTCTCATCAGGAAAGCCCGATTTTCAATTAAATAATCTTTTAATTTTTGAAGATCACCACCTTTAATCGTAATTTCAGCCTCATGTGCTTTCACTGCAAGACTCTTTTGTTTAAAGGTTTTGTCCGTACAGCCAGGCTTGACAATTAAATTTTCGCTGATAATTTCGACTTTCGTGTCAAACTCAGACATTATTTTTAACAGATCTGTTCCAACTTCTGAAAAGAAGGTCCCTATCACCATATTCATTTTCTTTAAGAGGGCCTTTTTATCTCTGGCATCAAGAAGCTGATGAATTATGACCGTAACCAAAAGAACTTCAATGGGTACAAAAGCCACATCACCCAGTAAATAAATAAATATATGGTGTGCATCTCCAAATATCTGAAAATGAACACAGTATAGTACAGTTGAAAGCAGTATCAACAGCACAGCGAGTGATATCTGCCAGTTTATTTTTTTCACACTATTTCAACCCTTCACATTATCTGTTAAAACTTATCTCTTGCGTCCAAAACCGCTTCTTTTGCAACCTCAGGCAAGGCAGGATGAATAAATATTGTGTCAAGGATATCATCCAGCGTACCGCCCATTTTCATAAATGCGATAAACATATGTATCATGGTAGCAGCATCATCTCCCACAATGTGTGTACCGAGTAAAGCTTTCGTGTTGCAGTTAAATATAACTTTAACCAGCCCGTGATCTGACTGACGGGCAATTCCAGGGGTGCTGTCTTTATAACGCGCACTTCCAGTTATATAATCAATACCGCTATCCACTACCTGCTGTTCTGTTAAACCCACCCCGGCTATTTCAGGCCAGCTGAAAACAGCATGCGGAACCGGACCATAATCAATTGGTTTTTCTGATTTTCCCAAAATCTGAGTATTTAAAAGATATTTTGCTTCGTAGTTTGCCGTATGTCTGTAAAAGAAATTTCCAACAACGTCTCCAAAAGCAAAAATACCGGGCACATCCGTGCCTAAACAGTCATCAACTTTAATGTTCCCTTCCTCATCCAGTTTAATCCCCGTATTATCAAGACCCAGACCGTCAGTTTCAGGAATCACCCCCATTGCAATCAACAGGGACTCAGAAGACAAAATCTTCCTATCGCCATCATTATTTATACATTCGAGGTTAAGCATTTCACCAGCTTTACTCACCTGAACCGGATGCCATCCCTGATGAATATTATGGTTTTTTGAAAAAACCCTTTGAAATTCTTCTGAGATATCATCATCTTCTTTTCGTAGAAAACGGCTTCTTACCACAAAATCAACTTCACATCCGCAGGCCCTGTAAGCATAACCAAGTTCTGCTGCAATATATCCGGCTCCAATCACAATAAGACTTTTGGGAAGTTCTTCACGGTTCAAAGCATCGGTACTTGTCATATAGCCAGTATCTTTTAATCCAATTATATGCGGTATTAATGGTTTTGAGCCGGTACCGATAAATATCTTATCTGCTTTAAGCTCATCACCTCCAACCTTTATCACCCGGTCTGAAATAAAGCATGCATTGTCATGGTAGAAATCAAGATTTTCTTTTTTTTTAACTGATGTCAAAATCTCATTTGAAATTGCAGAGGTATATTCATTAATCCTGTTTATCAGCCTGTTAAAATTAACCCTAACCTTATTGCTGACTAAAATATCAAGCTTTGCAGCGTCTCTTATTCTGTCCGCTGTTTCAGACGGATAGATAAGCATCTTGGACGGGATACAACCCCTGTTCAGGCAGGTACCGCCCAGCCTGCCTTTTTCAATAAATGCTGTTTTAAAACCGTTTGACGAAGCAATTCTTGCAATATTTAAACCTGCACCACTTCCAATAACAATTATATCGTAAGTTTTTTGCATAAAGGCTGACAGAAATATCCTGTCTATGAAATTTGTTAATTCCTCAAAACGGATTATTTCTCCAAAGGCTTCCGAGACTGATTGCCATTCTGTACAATGATTTGAACGCAGTCTTTCAATAAAATTATTCAGAACACCTTTTACATTGTTTATAATAAATTGGGCCTACAAGTTTTTTAGAACCGGCATTTAACCTTTCAAAAATTTCGATCTGTTCTTTAATCGTAAGTTTTTTTGCAATTGACCCTTTTCCTCTGCAAGCATTGCACCTTGTCTCAGAACAAAACTGGCAAAAGGTACAGTCGGGGCATGGGTGTTTTTTTAAACCACTCATTAATTATCCGGCATAAAATGTTTCTCATATTCTGTCTCAAGATGTTCCTTATGTTCCTTTTCCATGTTCATAAGGCTTTGAAACACCGATTCAAGTTCAGAACCTTTAAAAGCTTTAACCTGCTGAGCATAAAGAGATACAGCATTGTCCTCATTTTTCATTGCCGCAACCATTACATCCTGGGGAGTGCTTTTTTCCGTTATCTTCTCATCAACAAGAAATTTTGTAATAGACAGATCCGGAGGTAGATTGGTTTTGCCAACAGCTGACATTTCATTGCTCACTTTAGCTTCTGTGAGAAGTAAAACATGCCTTTTTTCCTCCTCAACAAAACTATTAAGCATATCCTTTGCACCGGGATATTTAACAATTTTCAAAGCTGTTTTATAAAATTCTACGGCAGCTTCCTCTTTCTTTATGGCTGCATCTAGAGCCTCATTAAAAGTGATAATTTCAGTCATTTGAATTCTCCTATAAATTTTTAATCTTTTTTTATTTTCAGCAATTAAAATGCCAATATGGTCTTACTTTTATCAATTAATTAGTAATGTTTTTTCATGTAGTTAACATTTATCATTTATAAGGTCAAATAATAGTTTTAATAATCTTTCCAATTTAAGACAGCCACATTTCAAAATGAAAAGGTTTAAAAAATGTATTACCCTCATAAAAATAAAATTAGTATGGAAAATAATCGAAAAACACAAATAACTATACCTATTTAGAAAAAAATATCTCCACTTTGAAAAGATTTGCTATTTTGAAGTATTGTTAGTAAATTGTGGTCTATTAACATTATAAACGAATATATTTTTATGAAAAACAAAAAACTTCAAAGAACAGAAAACTTGAACGAGATTATCCTGAACTCGGTAAATGAATACATCCGTGTAGTGGATAGAAAATATAATGTTGTATTTGAAAACACTCCCATGCAGGAACACCTGGGTATAACCAAAGGTAAAAAATGCTTTGAATTCTGGGGGGGAAAAGAACCGTGCAAGGATTGCGTTTCTGCATCCGTCCGGAAGGATGGTTCTGAAAAGAATAGAGAAGTTGCCGTTGACAACAAATATTTCAAGGTAAAATGCTACCCCATTATGCTTTCAGACGGGTCCTGTGAAGAAACCGTTGAAATAATAGGCGATATTACAGAACAGAAACAGCTGAATAAAAAAATAGAGGATTATACAGAAAGACTGGAAGAAGAGGTTGAGAAAAAGACTTCTCAGATTAGAAAAAACCAGGAAATAATTTTAAAGGAAAGAGAAAATCTTACAAGTATTCTGGACAGCATGCAGGACATAGTCTTTGTTATTAACAAAAACCATAACATACGCTTCATTAACAGGACTGCCTGGGAAAAATTTGGAAATGTCCTCAATAAAAAATGTTATCAGATTATTCATGAGTCCCCCACACCCTGTTTAAATTGTAAAAGCAGTCAGGTTATTGATCAAAAAGAAAACACAAGGTGGGAACACTACTCTAAAAAAGATGGGGGCTTTTATGACATTATTGAATCACCAACCAACGGACCGGACAAAGAATCATCGGCACTCATCATCATGCGGAACATCACTGAACTTAAACAGATGGAAAACCAGCTCAGAAACAGTGAAGAACGCTACTATCTTGCGCAGCAGGCTGCAAATCTCGGGAGTTGGGATTTAAACATAAAAACAAATTCCCTCCACTGGTCAGAACAAATTGAGCCAATTTTTGGTTTTAAAAAAGGTCAGTTTAAGAAAACCTACGAGGCATTTCTGGAATGTGTTCATCCTGATGACAGGAAAATGGTCATCGCTTCAATTAATTCCTGCATCTATGAGAACACAGGCTATTCAGTTGAGCATAGGATCGTCTGCCCAAATGGAACCATAAGGTGGGTTGCAGAATCAGGAAACGTACTTAGAGACAAAAACGGCGTTGCCTATAGAATGCTTGGAATAGTAACCGACATCACCAGACGCAAACAGTTTGAAGAGAAACTGCGATTAAATGAGGCCCGGCTGGAAGCCCTGTTAAAACTTAAAAATATGACCGAAGCAACAGATGATGAGATTTCATCTTTTGCCCTGGAAAAAGGTGTCAGCCTGACAGGCAGTCAGATCGGTTACATGCATTTCATAAATGATGACCAGAAAAGTTTAAATCTTTACTCCTGGTCAAAGGAGACCCTAAAATACTGCGAAGCTGAAAAAAAATTCCACTATCCCATTGACCAAGCCGGCATCTGGGTTGACTGTGTCCGTCAAAAAAGACCGATTATTCATAATGACTATCAAAATCTTAACAAAAAGAAAGGTTACCCTAAAGGGCATGTCCACCTTATTCGTCATATGTCAATCCCAGTCTTTGACGGCAACAAGGTGGTTGCTGTTGCCGGTGTTGGAAACAAGGAATTAAACTATGATGATTCCGATGTGAGACAGCTTTCTCTTCTTATAAATGGTATGTGGGAACATATTCGCCATAGACGAAATGTTGAGGAAATAAAGAAGCACTCATTTTCGCTCGAAAAACAGGTAAAGAAACTTGTTGAAGAAGTTCGGGTAAAAGACAGGTTGGCGATTCTGGGCGTAGTTTCATCCGGCCTTGCCCATGAAATCAGAAATCCAATGGGCTCTATCATTGCAGGGATCAAACTGCTGGGACGTCATGATAAGAGCGAGAATGAAAAAAAGCTTGTTTGTGATATTTTAAAAAAGGAATCTGAAAGAATTAACCGATCTTTAACCGAATTCCTAACATATGCCCGTCCAAATAAATTTATTACAGACAATGTAAATATAAATACTATTTTAAATGATATCTTAAAACTTACAGCAGAAAACCCGGAATTGTCAGCTAAGCATAAAATCATATCAGAACTTGCCCCCTCAATCATTGAAATCCCGGCAGATATTGACCGCGTCAAACAGGTTTTTTGGAATCTTTTGTCAAACAGTTTTAAAGCAATGAGTAAACCCGGAACAATCAAAATAAAAACCTTTATGAACTCACGGTATTTAAGTGTTGAAATATCTGATACAGGCAGCGGTATTTCCCCAGAAAATATTAATAAAATTTTTACTCCGTTTTTTACCATGACTCAGGGTGGGACAGGACTGGGGCTTGCGATCTCACAAAGGATTATGGAAGAGCATCACGGAAAAATTAAAGTTAAAAGCGAAATTGACAAAGGAACAGTTTTTACCCTTCGCTTTCCATTAAAGAAAAAGTAATGCTTTTCATAAAACAGATAAGGAACGATAGTCATGAACAATACTAGAATACTTTTAATAGACGACGATGAATCATTATGCACCCTATTGACAATGAATTTAACTGATGCGGGTTATAACGTCTTATCAACAACCGAAGGTAAAGAAGCTTTAGACCAAGTTGAAAAAGATATCTTTAATATTATCATCACTGACTTAAGAATTGATACGGTTACCGGTTTTGACATCCTTGAGAAAGTAAAAAGGATGTCTCCCTCAACAGAGGTCATAATGGTTACCGGACACGGCAGTGTTGAAGATGCTGTGGACGCCATGAAAAAAGGCGCTTTTAATTATATAACAAAACCAGTTGATCCGGACGAACTTAATCTTGTTATTCAAAAAGCCCTTGAAAAACAAAAGCTGACCAATGAAGTCAAAAACCTGAGGTCACAGCTTCAGAAAGAGATTTCTTTAAAAAATATTATTGCTGTCAGTCCAAAAATGAGAAACATCCTTGAAATGGTAAACAGAATATCAGACAGTGATGCAACCGTTCTTATAGAGGGCGAAAGCGGAACAGGAAAAGAGATCATCGCAAAAGCCATACATAATAACAGCTTAAGAAAATCAGGCCCGTTTGTTGCTATAAACTGCGGAGCAATGCCTGAGAATCTGCTTGAGAGCGAGTTGTTCGGTCATGTCCGAGGCGCATTCACCGGAGCAAACAATACTAAAAAAGGACTCTTTGAAGAGGCCAATAACGGAACCATTTTCCTGGATGAGGTAGGCGAGACCACTCAGAGTTTCCAGGTGAAACTCCTTCGGGTACTTCAGGAAAATGAAATACGCCGTGTAGGAGACACTAAGGACATCCCTATAAAGGTCAGGATTTTAGCTGCAAGTAACCGTGAGCTGAAAAAAATGGTGTTAGATAACATTTTCAGAAAAGACCTCTACTACAGGCTTAGAGTTATTCCTATTTACCTTCCTCCTCTGCGTGAAAGAAAGGAAGACATCTTGTCCCTTACTGATTTTTTCCTAACACGCTTCTCAAAAATATCAAACAGACCAAAACTTAAAATCTCAAAAAGTGCTCAGCAAAAACTTGAACACTACTTTTGGCCGGGAAATGTTAGAGAGCTTGAGAACACCATTGAAAGAGCAATGATCCTGTCCCGGGAAGACGAACTCCAGTCAAATGATATCCTACTGGAAGAATCAAGCACTGAGGTCCTCCAGGACAAATCGGAACTTATTAACTTAACACTCAAAGAGGTTGAGGAACGCCACATTAAGATGGTTCTTGAAGACTGCTCTTGGCATCTTACCAAAACAGCAAAACGTTTAAAAATAGGCTACAACACTTTATGGCGAAGAATGAAGGAATACGGCATCAACAAATAAGTTTAATACAAACACTTACCTCTTCAAGATTTATATCATTAAACAATGTCATCTCAAACATCCATTTACTGGCCCACACTTATTGAGGGCGTATTAATTAAACGCTACAAACGTTTTCTGGCAGATATAAAGCTTGATAATGGTGAGATTGTAACCGCACACTGTCCAAATTCCGGACAAATGATTGAATGCAGTGAACCGGGAAGTAAAGTTTACCTTTCATATCATGACAATCCAAATAGAAAACTTAAATATACCTGGGAACTCATAAAAATGCCTATATCCCTGGTCGGGGTAAACACTAACATCCCAAACCTGCTAGTTTTTAACACTATTAAAGATGGGAATATCGCTGAGCTTTCAGGTTATACAAAGTTTACGCGTGAAAAAAGCGTTGGCAATAGTTCAAGAATTGATATATTTCTTGAGAAGAAAAGACGTAAATGCTGTTATGTGGAAGTTAAAAACTGTACACTGGTAAGAGGGAAAGTCGCATCCTTCCCGGATGCAGTTACACAAAGAGGATTAAAACACCTTAAAGAGCTTCAGAAATTAAGGAAAAATAATAACCGGTGCGTGATGTTCTATCTTGTACAGAGGATGGATGCCGAGATATTCACACCGGAATATCATATTGATCCTGCTTATGGAAATGAGTTAAAAAAAGCAAAACAAAATGGCGTTGAGATTCTGGTTTATGATGTAAATATCAACCTTAAAAAGATATCAATAAACAGAAAGATTTCCTATAAACTTTAACTATCTTTCCTTGATAATAGAATATGGATAACCCTACGCCGGAAATAATAATACTTAAAAACCCGGTTGCTGTTGCAGAGTATGCAGCAAACAGATTTGTATATGTATCTAAAAAGGCTGAACAGGAAAAAACGATTAAACACATCACCTTATCCGGCGGAAACACCCCTGCCCTTTTATTTAAAATGCTCACATCTCATACATATAAAAATCTGATTAACTGGCATAACATTTACCTTTGGTGGGGCGATGAAAGAGCGGTAGCACCTGATCATTCTGAAAGCAATTTTGGGTTGGCGCAGAAACTGTTGTTAACTAGAATTAACATACCCTCAAACAACATCCACAGGATCAAAACTGAACTTGAACCGGATACAGCTGCAGAACAATATCAGCAGGAAATAATTGACACCTTTTCTCTTACAAATAATACTCCGTCTTTTGATTGGACAATGCTCGGCATGGGTGAGGACGGTCATACTGCATCCCTTTTTAAGGTTGATGACAATTTTCATACGCACAACCTTACCGCTGTTACAGTACACCCGCAGTCTGGGCAGAAAAGAATCAGCTTAACCAAAAGAACACTCTGTGCCTCAAAATCTATTACATTTCTTGTAACTGGAAAAAATAAAGCTAAAAAAATCAAGGAAATACTCGGAAAAAATGAAATTGCGACCGACTTTCCTGCGTCATTTATCAGGTCTAATAATGGTAAGACTGTCTGGCTGATAGACAAAGAAGCCGGACAGCTGCTTTAGCAAAAACCCGGACTTATCTCATTATCTTTTTATTCCCTACTGGCCCACTTATCAAAAACGTAGCGCTGCCCATTGCATCTATAAACAAGTGAATGGTTAAATTTGGTAGTTTTTTTAGATCAATTGAAAAATCAAAACAGCAATATTTGAAATAACAATTACTACATTAGCTACCGAAATTTTGGTATTTATTTTGGTCACAGCTGGTATTTGTTTACGCATCAAAAGCTGATTTTTCCCCTGCTCTACTTCTTCATCAGGGTCACCAAAGCCGTCTCCATTTTCATGGATTGTCTTAAGTCCTTCAAGTTACTTCTTGATAATTTTTTAGCTTCCCATAATAAGTTTCATTTGCAACATAGATGAGAGTTGCGAGTTAAAATAATAATAAATAATTAATCTTAAAATTACTTTAACGCGCTTAACTTCTTCAACTCTTCACTTAAAAAATTAAGATTAAGATCCTCCAAACACTTCTCAGTTTGAAGGCCGCTGTTGACATCCCATTTACGAAGCTCATAGTACTCATCTTTCATACTTTCAAAAGCATTTCGGTCCATGGTCTTACCTTTACAGGTAATGACATCTTCACCCTTACCCGGAAACTCAAGGTCCGGATTAAAAAGTCCGACCAGTCCGTCCTCAGATTCAATCGGCTCTGTGAAATTAAATTCTGCTATGATATCGTTTTCACGGCCGAATCTTCCTTCACGCGCCATAATGGCCCGTTGCAGATTCATAGACCGTTCACCAACTGAATAGTATTGATCTTCCGTCATTTCCTGACCGGTCGCAGCACTGAAAAACTGAGGCACAAAGGTCGGATCACCCAGGCCATCATCTTCCTGGTCAGTATCAAGTAATGGATAGTAACGGTCACAGGCAACCATACTTTCCTTTGCATGTTCACGGTTCTGAATCATAAAAGCAGCCTTTGCTTTTCCTTCATAAGTGGAGAAATCAGCTGCTTTTTCGCTGCCCCATGCTCGTTTGGCAATCCGGCGAAGGGCTTCAGTATTCATGCTCGACATGCCTCCGTTTGACACATACCAGAAGACCCATTTAAGCACGGTAAAACTGTACTCGTGGAGCTGAATAATCGGATTGCGGTTTTCCGTAGCATAAAAAAGAGCGTTCGGTGGGAAAAGCCTGGCGCCATAAGAATCATCCACATAACCGGATGGCCGGATTCGCTTGAGCGCGATACCTTCAGCAGCCTTACCTTTAGCAATGGATGCCCGGCGCGTACCCTGAGCCATCAGCTCGCCAAATCCGTCTTGGCTTATGATTTTTTTGAACATTTTTTCAGCAAACTCCAGACTGCCGATTTGTGATAAAGGCAGACCGGTTTCGTCCTCAGTCAGTACACCCTTATCAAAACAGTCATAAAGCCAGTAAATCAGATTACCTACTTCGCCAGTACACATCCCGTAACGGTCA
>JAHEEI010000186.1 GCA_024640785.1 Pseudomonadota bacterium | reverse complement strand
CACACCCAAATAGAGCTTGTCCTTGTACACCGCCATTGAATTAATCAGCTTATTACCGAGATCATCAAATTTAGGCGGCGTGGCACTTTCCTTCCCCACCATTTTATTCCATTTTTTTCCGTCATACGCCCAGAGCTCAAAATCAGTAAATGCGTCCGTAACCGCTGCGTAAAGACGGTCCTGATAAACCGTCAGCGCAAGACAAAGTCTATTGCCGTGGGTTTCCTTGATAATGTCCTTATTGACATGGGCCCATTCTTTGCCATCCCAGGACCAAACCTCCCAGCCCACCCCGTTTTCAAAGGCCCACAGACCGATATAGACCTTACCCTTAAACTCTGCAAAAGAAAAGGGCTCCATTCCGTTCCGGCCCGTTCCTTTTTCTTCACCAAACCCCTCAAGGCCCTCGTTTATCTTCACCCACGCATTCCCGTCAAAGGTGAAAATATCACAGCCCGCATCATCTCCGGTGTACTGAAAAGACTTCCACACCATGGCATAAAGCTTTTCCGTTCCGTCAATTGCTGAGACGCCCAGGGCAAGGGTATTTAAATTATGAGGGCTTCCAAATCCGGGCTCATTCGCCAGCGCCCATGACGCCTCACCGTCATAGACCCAGACTTCAGCCGGGCGAGAGGTGATCTGGTCCCACAGTCCCACGTACAATTGTCCTTTATAAACAATCATCGACTGTATGGTCTTGCTCAGGATATTCCCGAACCTGCCGCTGTGAATACATCGCCATTCCTGTCCGTCAAAGACCCAGACCTCTCCGCCGTTGGCATTGGTCGTGCCCGCATACAGGAGATTTTCTTGAACCGTCATGACGGATATGGCCACATTATCTTTCAAGCCAAAACCGCTACTGTTCACCTGCTTCCAGCTTTTATTGTCAAAAGACCAGATCTGCGCTCCGTCAACCGGGTTGGTAACACCCACGTAGAGCTTATCCTTAAAAACAGCCATGGTCTTTGTTTCGAGTCCGCCGGTATTATCCGGGGTTCCAAAACCATCCAGGTTCAGCTGCGTAAAATAAGAGGCTCCTGCAGAGCAGACCTGAAAAAAAATGGAGAAAATCAAAACAGCAACAGCTGCTTTTTTATTCATTACTCTCTATACTCCTCGGTTAACTGCTCAGAATCTATCGGGATCTTCGGAACATCAAAGTCCTCAATGTTTTCCGGTATCAGATCCATTACCTGCGGTGGCATATTGGCCTGCTTGGCGATTCTCTTTATCGCCTCCGCGGTTATATCGGAGGTTATGGTATCCGATCCTCTCTCCTTGGCGATCAGATCACTCATCTTTATGATCTGTTCTGAGACCGTAGGCCTCACACCGGGCGGGATCAGGTCCATTGTATTATCCGCGAAATTTTTGGCGCTGTCATCCCAGCTGGCCTCGCTTGTATCATAAGCAAGCTCTCCTTTATACTCAGGGAAAGCGATCGGGGCTGACCCGTCCCAGACAAAATCGGTATCTTTTGAAAAACTGCTCTTGTAGGGCGCCGTATCTTTTTTCTGTTTAACCGCAGAACCGGAAGGGGTGCTTTTCTGGGTGCCTGCTTTTTTCACCGCTGGTTGATTTACCGCTGCTTTATTAGCCGGTGATTTCCTTTCCTGGGTAAGATATCTCTGACCGCTTCCCCCCATATACAGATCGATTTTTGCCAGCCGGGATTTGCCCTGCGGATCTTTTTTGAAATCCAATAAATAATTCTTAAGCTCACAGGTCCTGACCATCCGTTTAACCGCTTCTTTTACCGGCATATCCGTCAGCTTCAGGGACACCGCTTTTTCAGGAAACACATCACCGTGGGTGATAATATCAATATTACACACTTCACCAAGCTCCAGAAAAATCTTTTCCGGGATAACCTCATCCGCCGAAACAGTCAAAAGACCGTCTTTGTAAATGATCTCAAGTTTACCCTCAGCAAAAGCAAAACCCGCATTGAGGAAATAAAAAATAAGTGCGACAGCCAGTAAAAAATATTTCTTGTAAACGCTCATAACATCCTCCAGATAAATTAATGTTGTTTTTTTAAATATAACTATAATTATGGACTTTTCACTTTAAATCAAGCAAAAGTTATGTTAAATTTTTTTCATACTAACTCTAAAATCACACCTGACAAATTATGATTTTATAACCCCCTGAACATAGTTACCTGAAAATTTATTCTGCAACCTGGTGTTTGCCTGTAATCTTATCATATAATTGCATAAAAAAATAGCCGAAAAGCATTCTGGTACATTCTTTTCGGCTATTTAATTAATATAATAAACTTAAAATTAGCACTCTGTCTCACAGGACGAACCGCAGCCGCCGCAACCCGGGGTAGCATCACACACATCTCCTGTTCCGTCATTATCTGCATCAAGCTGCTGGGTATTACAATTATATTTGCAGTTATCTTCACTGTCTACTATTCCGTCATTATCCGTATCAAGGCTGCCGCCATTTCCAACAAACCAATAATGCCCATTAAATATTCCATTGGGCGGACTCCAATTTGTCAAAAGCGCATAGGCTTCATCCAAAGACAGCATATTATTTCTATAAATACCTAAATAATTACCGATAACGGCAGTATCATACAAAGCATCAAGGCTAGCAAGATTGTCGTTGTCTGCAATCCATACCCAATCACCAGTTATTTCTTCAATATTGTTCAGGCCCTCAAGACTTGTGAGCGAATCATTATTGCTTATCAATAAGTCATAATAAACATCGTTAAGGTTCTGCAGTCCGGTTAAATCATTTAGAAGAGAACAATTTACTATTTCCAGTGAATCACCAACAAGATTAAGGCTTTCCAGACCATCAAGGTTTGTCAGGGTCGGTGAATTAATTATCAGTGCTCCAGAAATAGTCCTGCAATTTTCAGCAACTAAATTCTGAAAATCGGTCTCATTAAATATCTCCCTGTCACCGATGCAATCCACAGAAGCATTGGCAGTGGAAACAGCGAAAGAAAAAAGAACCAGTAAAAAAACAATTATTGAATATCTAATATTTATTTTCATTATTATCTCCTCATTTAATCTGGTCTAACTATTTAAATTTATTTTTTCTTTTAAGATTTCGCATTGTTTATTTTTTATTTTATATATTACCGCTAAAATGTCAAGCAAAATATCAAACATCTGATATTTTAATTTTTAATCTCTAATGATATGGAATAAATTTCTAACAAATGAAACATTTTAAAAATTTTTCTTGACAAATTTTCAATTATATATTATTTTTAACATAACTTTAACATTGATTCAAAAAATGGCACTTAATAAATCAATAAAAATCATATACATTATGGGCAAAAATATCAAAAAAAAGTGTTATTTTAAAGAATTTAAAGAGATATATCAAAGCCAAGATAAATATACATATCAAATTATTTGATATTTTTAACTCATTTCCTAAACTGTTTGTAAATTTAATTTAAAAAAGTCGCAAATATGAAAATAATACACTTTTTTAAAAAACAAAACAGTAATTCTTATACTACCGACCTGTCAGGGATGATATCTAGTATAAAAAGACAGCCCGGATGCTTAGCTTCCGCAACCTGTCTTCTTTATAACCCAAACCATCTAAGAAACACCAATAATAACAGAATAACGACCATGGGGGAAAGGAGGTAAAAAAACTGCGCAAGGAACAAGGTCACACCTTTTCTTCAGTGTACATGTTAAAGCCTGAAATTTTCATAACATGCTGCTGAAGAAAAGAAAAAAGGAAAGTAAAAATTAATTAAACAAACTGGAGGAGAAAAAATGAAGAAATTAGCGATTTTATTCGTAGCCATGGCAGCACTTTCAATGTTTTTTGCAAGTGTTTCCATCGCAAATGTACCCGCGCCGCCGGTAAACCAGCTTATCGGTTTTGACGACACGGAATTTAACGCACTGACCGAAGCGGACTGCCGCGTGTGCCATAGTGCCGGACTCCCTGATCAGCATCATCTGCTGTATGGCACAGCCATGACTCCGGGCTACTGTGTTGCAACTCTAGGTACTTGTGAGGACGGAACGACTGAATGTGGCAATGATAGTGAGTGCGCAGGAATCGGTACAGGAACATGTAATAATCCAGATAGAGAAACTACAGTATGTTTTTCTGATGATGAATGTTCAGTGGCACCGCTTAGTCTCTGCGCCAACGGCAGGGGTATTTGTGATCCTGCCCTTCCAGTAAGCAGTGAATGTGGTAGCTCACGGACAACCTGTACCGATGCTTACTGTGTAGGCAATGCAGCAGCAACAGCCAATCCGAACAACGGGGTGTACGGATGTTTAACCTGTCATCCTGAAGATACTTCAGGCGGCGTGACCAACTTTGTCGTCGAGAGAGACTGTTTTGTATGTCACTCTAACGCTCCCGGAACACCTTCTGTCCACCATCTGAATGTCGTAGATTCTTCAGATCCCGCAAAACGCGAATGTACCAACTGTCACGGTTATGTTGTCAATTCTGCTGATGCCGTGATCCCGACATATGCTACTTCACTGGTCACTCCTGCAACTCACGAAGTACAGGATGAGTGCAGCGATAATGACGCTCCCTGTGCCAGCGACGCTGACTGTACCGCTCCTGCCACCTGTGAAGAAGTCCAGAAAGAAGGCGGCTGCGCATACTGTCATAATGCAGGAACCGATACCGTAAGCGGTCTCGATGTCCTTGACAACCATGATACTCACCACGATACCGGCGTATACAAAGACAGATTCGGCAACTCCAGATATGAAAATTGGGACGCTAACGAGGATGGAGTTATAGATGCAGGCGGCGAAAGACTCTGTGCATG
>JAHEEI010000185.1 GCA_024640785.1 Pseudomonadota bacterium | reverse complement strand
ATTTCAATTTCAAAGCAATTTGCATTTTTAGACATACCCCTCTTCAGTCCATCCTAGGCGAGATATCAGCCTTGCTTTTTTATCAGACCAGCAGTATCTTTAGGGCAAAATAAATATAAACCAAATCAAGGGAGTTTAAATAAATGCTAACTGTAGAATTAGATGAAGCAAAAGGTATTGCTATTTTAAAACCTGATGGGGCACTATCAGAAAAAGATTTTAAATCTGCATCAAGGATAATTGACCCATACATAGAAAAAGCAGGTAAGCTTAAGGGAGTGATAATAAGTACAAGGAAATTTCCTGGCTGGGAATCTTTTGGTTCCTTAATTAAACATTTTAAATTTGTTAAGGGCCACCATAAAAAGTTATCTCGTGTAGCTATTGTTACAGACTCTGTGCTGGGGGATTTTGCCGAAAGAATAGTAACTCATTTTGTTTCATCGGAAATCAAACACTTTTCTTTTGATGAGTTTAGTAAGGCACAAAGCTGGGTTTTCGGTAGTGACAACTTCAACAAAATAGGTTGATCACCTACAGGAGTTACTTCTGTTGTTTTCTTTCTTCTGATTCCTCCAGAAATCTCATTATTTCCTTCGAATCTTCTTTTATCCTATTCCTGGCAAACAACAAACTAATCAGCCAAAAAATAAAGGCCCCCATAATCATAACGATTATAGCTCGGAATATTCTTTTTTTCTTAATATCTTCCATGGGTTCGAAATCAAGAGTATGGCACATAATGTTGAATTTGAGGTTTGTTAAGGTTCCTCGTGGTTATGTGTAACGTCTAACATAGACGTCTGACAATGGATCGAAGTGGAATTGCCAGCCAGTGTTAATGAGGTTGTTATGAGATTAATTTCATTTACCTTTCTGATTCTACGGAGATATAGTTGTCTTTCATATATGAACGAATTCTTTTGGCATGATCTTTATCTTCTCTATTTAAGAACTGAAAGAGCTCGTCAATTGTTGAGCTGGCTTCTTTTTCGATAAAATTCTGAAAATGCAACTCTCCTGCGAAAGCTTCAATCTCTAGTGCTGTATTAAATGCCAGCTCTCTTGACGGTGGAATATTCTTGAATTGTTTCAAGAGAGAACGGAGTTTTTTGTTTGTCTCTTTGAGGTCTTGAAGGTTGTCAGATAGTATCTCGTGGGGGAATTCTCCTATTGGCTCAAACTCTTTTATCCCGCCTCTAATGAGAGCAGCATGGTCCTTTTCCTCTTGGACCAGTTTCCACCAAAAGTTCGCATCATCAGCAAAGGAACTGTGAAACAGGGAATAGATTTTGCTGACATTCAGTTCAAGATTAATGGATTCCTCAGCAAGTGCGGTGATATCGTTGTTCATTTCATCCTCTCATAATTTAGATATTAAATAAAAGTATAAGCTTTTTAAATATTCAAGTAACCTTAATTTTTCAACACATTTCAAAATTCATCAGTTGCGATAATAATCTTAACTTTTGCTAGACTGAAAAAACCATACATTATTTCTAATAATATGAAAAGCAGATATTTCCAGCAAATACCATCAACCCAAAAGGGCCATTTTAAAAAGTGGATTTATCTAAAGAAAATGATCGTATTTTATTTTATGGTCCCATAAACTTAAAAGCAGAAACAGAGATATTCATTTAATAACCATAAAGTAAGGGTAATATGACCATGGAAACTATTGCATATTTAGGAGTCTCAACAATTGAACAGGGTTTAGATAAAATAAAGCTGCTATCCTGACTTTTGCTAATGACAGAGGCTTCGGCAAGGTAAAATTTTTAGAAGAAAAAGTTATCGGCACAAAAAACTGGAAGAAGAGAAAATAAAAGAAGTTATTGACGATCTGAATAGAGGAGACGGGTTATTGTGCCTGAGTTCTCCAGACTGGCAGAAGCATGCTAGAAATCATGGAGATGCTGTCTATCCTGAAAGATAAAGAGTTGAAAGTCTATACTGTAAAAGGTGGATGGGAATTAAATGGAATCCTGTAATCAAAGTTAATGGTTATGGCTTTCAGTATCGCAAGTGAAATTGGAAGAAACGTGATCAGTAAAAGGACTAAAGAAGCATTAAGGGCTCATAAAGTTGAAGGTAAAAACTTGGCAGACTACGTGGTGTAGGTAAATCAAAACCGGATGAATTTAAAGAAGAGATCGTTGCGTTATTAAAGAATGGGTCTTCTAAAAAGTTTGTGGCAGACAGGTATGGGTCAAGTCAGGTGAACTTGTATAACTGGATAAAGAAAAATAATATTGGTGTTACTTACCAAAAGGCGTTCGTTTAAAAATTAAGAATATTTTTTCCAAAAAGTGTTCATAATCTCAGGAAGCTTTCGCCTTCTGTCTCCATGCATCCTCCGATCAATCATACTTACTCTTCTCTCAGGGTTTAGGTCAAGGCATTCCTGTTTAAAAAACAATCGCCTGTCCACAGCCTGTCGCCTGTCAACAAGTCGGCGAGAGTAAAAAGCTATATTACCAAAATCTTTTTCCAAGACCACGCTCCTTTTATCTCTTTTATAAAAATAAAATCATAAAATAATGTTTCTTTCAAGTATCCATTTTAAAATTAGCTCCTCAGGTTTTATTCCGAACTAAAGGTATTATTTATTGTTATGTAAAATAAATCAACTTTGGCAAATATTTGCAAACATATTTAAAATTAAAACAGTCAGCTATTCATTATTTATAAGCCTTCTGTATCATTATTATATATAAAGTTTATACCGCCTCAAAGAACGACCTAAGATCACAAATCCTAAATGATAATAAGCCTAATCATTACCAAAATAAAACCTGTACCGACTTTAATGCGGTACTACCTAAGGCCATGAATCGCAAAGAATAACAAGCCTGATCATCACCATTACTTACCCTTGTAACCACAGTAAAGACGGTACTATCTAAGATTATGAACAGCCAATGAGCATAAGCTGTATCGCCACAACTAGTATGATATGCCCCCTACCTTTATTCTGAACAGAAAGTCTTTTTTAACCAGACAGATACCCCGCCATAATAGGCCTCTCTGAATTTGTCACGAATAGGACTTGGTAATATTTTTGTTAATAAAAAATATCTGTTTTTATATCGCTGAAAGTAATATATGATTCTTCAGTCTGATAATAATTCAGATTATTATCGCTAAAGTTTACTTTTGAAAGTATGCTATGATATTAGCTTTACCTGACTTAGTATTGACTTTCATTATTTTTAACCTATATTCCGCAAAAAATATAAATAAAAATTTATAAAAAAGAGGGCCGTGAAAAAAAGAAATATATTTGTTTACATTTTAGTGTTTACCGGTTTTTTACTTAATGAGTGGATACTTGCCCTGTTTTCTGAAGATGGTGAATTAGCCCGTCAAACCATTCTTAAGATTCGGGTTTTTAATGTAGCCAGTATAACTGTAGGAATTCTTTTTTTCTTTCGCTCCTTTGTAAAAAGAAATTTTCCTACGTTGCTCGTTTTTTTGTTTTCGATTATTTTCTCTGTTTATCTGGCAGACAATCTTCTTTATTTTTGTGCGCCATATTTCCCCTATAATTTTTCCCGTATGCTTTCTTCTACGGCCCAGGAAAGATTTGTAAACATTAATGATTATGAGATACCATGGGTTTATGATACCAATATCCGCTATTTTGAGGCAAACCCCAAAAATAATACCCACCATACAGATGAGTTGGGATACAGAAACCCAAGGGGATATCTTAAGCAAGTCGACAAAAAGATCGATGTGCTCCTTTTGGGAGATTCTTTTACTTGGGGGACCGAAGACAAGGTTATTGCTGAGTATCTTCGTGAAATCCTTTCTAAGGTGACAGTTTACTCACTGGGTATGGGTGGAGAGGGAATTCCTCAATGGCGCTATCACTTTGAACGTTTTGTTTCAGAGACTGGCATTTTTCCGAAACTGGTTGTTTTTAATTTCTATCCTGGGAACGATATTGCTGATACCCGTCGTTTTCTCCAGGTGAAGAAAAAATTTGGCAAAATGAATTCCTTTATATATTTTCAGGGCGGCGTTCCCCCTTCTCGTCTGAAGATCTTCTACCAGGTTCCGGAAGTTGTCAGCTTGGCTAAAAGCTTGCTTTTAAAAAAGAAGCTTTCGAAATTAACAACGATTAAGGGCTTACCCGGTCAGTATGACATTCGTTTTTGGGAAAGGGAGCCGATGCTTGAGGAAATAAATGACGAGGTTCTGGAACAGATTAAAAATAACATAGAGATGATTCGCCGGCTCAGTCCAGATACAAAGCTGCTTTTTTCCTACCTGCCTTGCGCATCAGATCTATACGGAGACAGGACTGAACCTGCTGCAAAATATGCTGAGGATATAAAACGTCAAAAGGTTAATTCCGAGTATCTTAAAAAATATGCAGAAAAACAAAATATGACTTTTTTTGACAGTGTCGAATCTTTGAGAGTTCAGGCGCTGGACAAAATGATATGGGTGCAGGCGCACTTTAACCAGGAGGGTTATCGGATCTATTCTGAGATGCTTGCCGAAGAAATTAAAAGCTGTCTGAATTAATCTCGAAAATTTCACAAAAATCAGATTTTTTATCCTAACCTTTGCCTTTTTCACATAACCACAAGTACCCTTAACAACCTACAAAGTCACAGTTACGTTTCATACTCTTAAGCCTTGCCAAAGTCCACATATCCTTTTTTAATAGATGCTTATTTCCTCCTCTTATATTACTCCCCGAATATTACCCACCCATTCACACAGCAAATTTTACATTATAAACAGTAAGCAAGCATTGACATACCCCATTTAATTCAGCGCATTCTACTTAAAATATCA
>JAHEEI010000184.1 GCA_024640785.1 Pseudomonadota bacterium | reverse complement strand
TTATGGCGACCTTTCCTTTTTTTGATGCCATGGTTCGTCTGTATCAGGAGGATAACGAATTTCAGAAAATGGTTGATGATATGAAAGCAAGCGGAGGACACCTGAAGTGGTAAAACATACCTTAATTTATGAAAAATGCCGAGGATGTGGCAAATGTGTGGATGAATGCGGACTTGAGTTGTGGGAACTGGTTGAGGGTGAGGGTGGAAGGAAAAAAGCGCGTGTGGTTGAGGAAGCAGCAGAGATCTGCCACTGCTGCCTGGCCTGCAGGGATACCTGTCCCGAAGATGCGATTACTGTTGAAGAAGCAGATTAGCTTTTCGAGACCGGAAAAAGAGAGGGCCAAAGCCGGTCTGAATAGAGAAGGGAAACGTTATGTGCTATTCTTGCCAGAAGGCTGTATTAGTTTTGTTTGTCTTTTTGCTGTGTATCGGTGTGGGCGGTTGTAAGAAAGCAAAAAGCAAGTTTAAAGCGCCTGATATAAAAATGGTTACACCTGAATATATCCTCAGTATAGATGAGCCTGAAGCGGGAAATATCTGGATCGTGGGGGATTACGGCGTGATTTTTAATTCCTCTAATGGCGGAGAAACCTGGGAAGAACAGAACTCCGGTGTTCAGGATATGCTCTGTGATGTTGATTTTGTAGACAGTAAAAATGGTTGGGTTTCAGGAATTAAGGGGACGTTGCTGCATACAAGCGACGGCGGTTATAACTGGGTACGCCAGACGACCGGAACCCAGAGGCATTTACTTGCACTGTGCTTTGCTGATAATGAATACGGCTGGGCTGTGGGTGATTTCTCAACGATCCTTAATACGCGTGACGGCGGCAAGACCTGGGTGTCTCAATCTGAAGAAAGTGATGTAATTTACAGCAACATCTACTTTACGGATCGCAGCAACGGCTGGATTGTAGGTGAGAACGGCATTATTCTTCATACCATTGACGGCGGAAATAGCTGGGAAGCTGTTATGCCGAAGAATTTTGAAAGAGCCACCATGGAAGAAGAATACACAAATCCGAGGCCCGGACTTTTTGGGTTGTATTTTTCGGATAAGAATCAGGGCTGGATATGCGGTCTTGATTCCACCATTATGTACACTGAGGATGGCGGTGTCAGCTGGAAGCTCATTAATTCGGGGAATGATATTCTGTATAACATTATTGTACGTGGGGACAGGGGATGGGCGGTTGGTTCACAGGGTGTATTCCTTTTGTCAACTGACGGAGGATTAAGCTGGGAGAAAAAGGAGGAATCCATTAAGTCAAAACTATCGTTTGCAAATGTCTTTTTCAGCAACCCTCAGAACGGCTGGATTGTTGGCGCAAGCGGTACGATGGTTCAAACCACGGATGGCGGCAAGTCATGGAAATTCATTTCTGGTTTGTCATATGAGTTTGAAGGCATTAAGATGCCGGAAGGTCTTGAAAAAAGAATTATTGAATAATAATAAATAGAAATAACGTGCATTATGGAGCGTATTGCTGATTTTATAATTGATAAAAGGCATTTTCTCTTAACCTTTATTATTATTATCACACTTTTCTTCGGCTATCATGCTTACAACATGAAGGTTGGAACTATTTACAGTGATCTGTTACCGCAGAACCACGAATATATTGACGTGCATAATGAGGTCCGTAATGTTTTTGGTGGGGCGAATCAGGTCTTGGTGATGGTTCAGGTTAAGTCTCCGGAAAAAGGCGGGAAGTATAAGGATGTATTTAATTCTGATACCTTGGGCCGGGTTAAGTATATAACGGATGAGCTTAGAAAGTTTCAAGGGGTTGACCGTTATAAAATTCTTTCCATTGCCCACCGAAAGGTCCGGGATATGAAGATGACCAGCCAAGGCTATATTTCTGAACCGCTTATGTGGCCCGAAGTTCCGCAGACGGAAGATGAACTTGAGAAAGTGCGACTGACAGTTTATGGGAACCCTATGGCTTATCCGGGTCTGGTCTCTCTTGACAGTAAGAGCGCCCTGATTATGGTTGATTTTTTTGAAGAACAAATTGATTATGCCACCTGCTTTCAGGAATTTCGTGCGCTTAGAGAGAAAATGGAAGATGGAAATCATACCATTGCAATTGCGGGAGAGCCTATGCATCTGGGCTATATTGACAGCTATGTCGGAGATGTTATAAAGATTTTAATATATACAATTCTGGCCATGATGGTCATATTTAATATTTATTTCCGGTCCAGGCGCGGAACGTTGCTGCCTATTATTGCAGCTCTTGTGAGTGCGGTTTGGGGACTGGGTTTTCTCAGCATGCTGGGGTATCAGCTTGATCCTCTGGTTCTGGTCTTTCCTTTTCTGATTGCAGCTATGGCCGCTTCTCATACGACCCAGATCGGTAAGCGTTATAAAGAAGAGGCTGCTAAAAATACATGTAATTTAACTGTTTGCAAAAATGTTATTAAAGGCCTGTTTAAACCGGGACTGGGCGGAATCTTAACAGATGCTTCCGGAATAATTATTATTGCCATTACTCCTATTGCCATTCTACAGAAGATAACCCTTTCGTGTGCTTTCTGGGCGATTGCTACTGTAATTATTGCCATGGTCTTTGTCCCCATTCTGCTGTCATATATGCCACTTGAAGATCCGGATAAGAAGAAAAGCCGGGTGGCCAGAATCACTTCGCCCCTAATTGTTTTCGGACTTCCCATTTGGCACTATGTATGGGGTATTCCTTATGTGGACTGGCTGATGATCGTTCTTTTTGATGCACTGATAGTATGTACCTATTTTTTAAAAAACAGTCATAATGATTATAGTTATCTTGATGCGCTGCTTCTGTTGATCTCCCGCTGGCTTAACCGGCGTGGTAAATATGTAGTTGTTGGATTTTCTGTCGTCCTTTTTATCTGGGGCTGTACTTACTTAAATAAAATAACCATTGGTAATGCAGTTCCGGGCTCCGAGATATTGTGGCCGTTTCACCGTTATAATGTGGACAGTTTTCGGATAACCTTTTCAATGCCGCTTTTAAATCCGCTTTATGTGATTCTGGATACCGGGAATTCTCAGGGGGCGGCTAAGGCTGCTGCAACACGTGAAGTTTTAAAATTTTCACGATACATGAAAAAAACTCCTAATAAAAAGGTTCTGTTTGTTCAGACCCTTCAAGGGCGTATACCCGGCATCCATTCCGGTATGCGTCAGCGTGACCCGCGCTGGCGATTCCTGCCGGTAGATGACAGCCAGACTGAATTTCTCTACCGTTCTGCCCTGCAGATGGGGGGGCCCGGGGCTTTTGACAAGTATGTGGATCTGGGCGATAGAAACATAAATATAGTTCTGTTCTGCCGTGATAAGACGGCTCAGACCATTAAAGAGGTTATCAGCCGGATTAAATATTATATTGAGAATGAGACCGGGATTAAAGGAACGGATATGAAATATAAACTGGCAGGCGGTGCTGTGGGCGTGCAGGCCGGGGTGAATGAAACGCTTACCGAATATCAGCTTTTAACCCTTGGATTGTCCCTTCTGGTTGTGTTTATATTTTGTTCCGTGATGTTTCGGTCTGTTGTTGCCGGTTTAATTATCCTTGCTCCACTGCTTCTTTCAAATGTTCTGGCTTTTACCTTTATGGTACTTAATGATCCTCCACTTCCTCTGACAACTGCCACGCTTCCGGTCTCATCCATAGGTATCGGGCTGGGTGTGGATTACGGGATTTATCTTGTCAGCCGTATTATTGAGGAGTATCGTAATACCGGCAAGGGTTTTTATGAAATTGTCTCTGCTTCAATGCAAACGACAGGTAAAGCAATTATCTATATTGCGACAACGCTTATTTGCGGAATTATATTCTGGTTTCTTTCAAAAATGATGTTTCGGGCCCTGATGGGACTACTGCTTGCTATAATTTTGACTCTCAATATGCTTGGTGCTTTGCTGGTGATTCCCAGTCTCGTGTTGATTTTTAAACCAAAATTCATAACGAAATATAAACCAATATCTTAAAAGGAGGGCGCCTTATGAGAGGATTACGGTTACCGATTGTTATTGTAACTTTGATATTATGTCTCTTTACAAGTTCAGAAAAGTCACAGGCATATATATCGTTACTGGATGGGAACCTGGAGGTCAATGGTTTTTTTAAGGAGCAGATGTTTATTCGGACAAATATCCCGGATGAAGAGAAATTTCTTCATAAGTCTAATGTAGATTTTTGGCGCAGTAATTTTCTAATTGAAGGTCTTTATAAGCTTAAAAAAGACGGTGATTTAACGGTCAATTTGTTCGGCGGTTTTAAATATTATTATGAAAAGTCTCCGGCTGTTGATTCTGAAAAAAAAGCGGGTATGCACCGTCCTACCTATCACGAATACCTCCGTCCCTACGATGATGATTTGATCACAGAGCTATACGTGGATTTCCAGTACGGCCCCATGCAGCTAAAGGTCGGAAAACAGATCGTGGTCTGGGGTGAGACCAACCTTAAACAGACGGCTGATATCATAAATCCGCTTGATCTGCGTTATGGTTCTCCGGGGACTGAAGCCTGGGAAGACATAAAACTAGGGCTCTGGATGATCAGAGGTAATTATCAAACCGAATTGCCGGGAGATCTGAATTTTGAATTTATTTTTATTCCCTGTGATTTTGAAGCAACCCGTTTGCCTGTCGAGTCAACTTATCAGGGCTACAACATTTATGAAAGTCGTATCGGCGATGCTGACTTTGGGATTGCTTCATGGAGTTTTGAAAAGGCCCGGCGTGATCAACCGGGATGGAATACTTCCAATTGGGAAGCTGCCTTTAAAGTTCGAGGTTATACCTGGAATGTGGACTGG
>JAHEEI010000183.1 GCA_024640785.1 Pseudomonadota bacterium | reverse complement strand
AATCAAGGGTTTTACGAGCCAGCTCATGATCAGGATCGATTTCCAGGGCGCCTGTCAAAGCCTCGAAGGCCCCGCCCGTGTCACCTGTCTTTATGCGACACATGCCAAGCAAACAAAGGAAATCGACTGACTTGAGTTCCGAGGTAAAATACTCGTCAACTTCCAGCCGCTCGAGGATTTCTGTTGCCAGGGAGTAGTGCCCGGCAGAATAAAGCTGCATGGCATCTGCAATCCTTTCCAGATCGTCGACCAGGCAATGGTCCGGCAGCCCTGTTTTGACACACGATTCCAGCCGGGCATTGATCTGGCCGGAGGTCTGTTCGTCATCAACCAGTTCGAGCAATCGGCGTAACCGTGAGATCGCTGCGGGATAATCTCCGAACAGGATATCGACTTGCGCAAGAAGATTCAGGACCGCGATGTTATCAGGATCAAGCTTCACAAGCGCCTGCCCGAAGCGCATGGCATCCAACAGGTGACGACGCACCTGAGTCAGTTCGGTAAAGGTCATCGCAAGATCATAGAACCCCTGGCAGAGCTGCCGCAACAGGCCGACGTTATCAGGTTCAAGCAAGCGAAGTATTTTCAGGTATGTGAGCTTGCGGAAGACATAGGCCGGCTCGACATCTTTCTTGTCGAGCATAACCACGTGTGCGGCGAGGTCAGCGAGGTAGTGTGAATAGCCATCTCGCAGGAGCTCAGCATAGGCAATGTTGTGCAGGCAATCCGGGAATTGGCGCAAATAATCATAGACCCCCTCACCGACAGCGTTCTCAGTAGGGGAGTCAGTTTGTTCCATATCCTTGATCTTGATCGGCAAAGGCAGGAGTGGGAGTGGAACCGGGTTCTGGTCTGGGCCCACATGGACAACAGAGCCTTCAGAGGGAACCCAGAAGATAAATTTTTGTGGGTCGAGATTGTTGAGATTAATGTCTGTCACAGTACCATCCTTAAAATCGGCATTACAGGAACAGGGCCTGTTTTACTAGAGTGGCTTAAGGAGGTCAACTGCCAGCAACAAAAAAGGCGATCATTTCAGAACGCCTTTTCTGCAAAAAATTATTATTCTGGCTTTCCTTAGTGCCCACCTAGATTCAGGAAAGACAGTGCCAAAAGAACAACTGCACAGGTCGTCAAAACATAGAGGCCTCGAGCTACAGTCAACAAATAACGCTTTAAATTTGTGTTTTCAGCCATAATCAATCTCCGCAATAATTTATTTTTACCAGCCGCGGTTACCCGCACTCTTTATGTGGGAATTATACAGGGCTGTTATTTTATGTCAATATCTGTTTATATGGTTTTTAATATTTCATGTTGCGGAGAAGATTATTTAATGATGTATTAATAGGCAAAGAAGCAGAAAAAGTGGCAAAAATTGCGTGGATTACTCCCGTAAAGGCAGTTATGCGATGAGATAAACCATTCCTGGATCTTGTTGTCAGATAAACAATTGGAAGCTCAGGCCTGACTAGGAAGGTGCTCTTTTAGATATTCACCAAAAGTCTGATCAAGATCCTGAACGTGTTGTCCCAGCGAGGACACCAGAGCCCTATTAATTTGTATAATGTTCATCAAGGTTGGACCCTGGCTCGAAATTTGTTGGCGAATATCAGTGAGACGGAGCCGGAAGCTCTGGTGTTTGCACCTGTGCTAATTTTTGGTTGCTTCGGTAAAATATTAAAAATCAGACATCGATTCTCGATCTCTTAATAATTCCATTTCCTTAATAATCGTTGTTTCTAGTTCTATAATCATTTTTTTTATCTCTTGTTCGTTGGGAGTGTTCGTTACTCCCATATTGATCAATATTTCGCACAGGTTTTTGAGCCTCACAATACTATCTTTCATAATCGCCTCCTTTTTCTGTTTTTGAAGACAGGTATTGCTAAAAAATTTCTGCGAGCCGTTGCTACTCTTAATACTTATCATTTTAACATTTTTCATCAATCCGCAATGAAATAGTACTTATCTCTTGCGCCCCAAATAATCACCACCGAAAAATAGGCAGATTGTAATGGCCACTTGGTTATATCTGGGTGGTCATTTACTATTTGTCAGGGTTTATAGGAATTACAACTATTGCCGACGCCTGTTCTGTTTGTCAGTATCCAAAATGTTGCTACTAATCAGTCAATTTTTGGCACTTTGCTGTTTTTGAGCAACGGAAATCGCAGCACGATATAAATGCCGACAATTTATCCAACTAAAATATTCATAATCTTATCAATAAGTTACCATTGCTCAAGTTGATCCTCTTAAAGAGCTTATGTTGTGGCCTTAAACTTGCAAAATAGCGATATATATAGTTTCTTCATGGGGGGGACATCATGAGATGTCGTATGTTGAACTCCACCAGCTTCTTTTAGTTCTACCAAAAGGCTTCCAGCATGTCCGCAAATAACAACCTGCTGAAGCGGTTCCTCTACCAACTGCGAATCAATTTTCTCCCCACAATATTAATGCTGATTTTCAGCAGTATTATCGCACTGTATTTCTCCGAGTTAATCGAAAGGGCCAAGTTACGCTCCAATGATTTTAAACCTGCTCAGGCCAACCATACCCGACCAATGGATGCTGATGCGCATACTTTTGCAAAAAAATGATGATATTAAATTTTATGCCATCCAGAATCACTCTAAAGGATAAATTATATTCTACAGTCACTAGGATTCTTCGTCTCTTGACTTTTCTCATAAGTCACCTTTATAAAACACGAAAGCCCTCAATCTTCGGATCGGGGGCTTTTCTTACATTGCAGGGTTCATAAGAATTGTCCAAATTGAGTGATTTAGGTCCCTAAAATTTGCCGGCAGAACCTTTAAGAATCCTGGTTTTTGACGTTTTGGTCTGATCGGCATATATTGAAGACCTTGTCAGTTCTTTGGCAAAATTTAGCGGCTGTTCTAGATAGCATGCTAATTTTAAAAGCGAAGCCATTAAACAATCTCTATTGCAACTATGTACGCTGTTGTTATTCATCATAATCATGAAGTGACTCCAGAGGCTATCCAAGCACTTGCAGAGGATAGAAAATGAGAATTAATCGCCAGGTGAAATGAAGTCGTTGCTTTTTGCAAAGAGAGCTTTCATGAAAAAATGTCCTTACTGCGCAGAGGAAATCCAAGATGAAGCGATTAAATGCAAGCATTGCGGCGAATTTCTAGATCAGCGGAAAGACTTACGTCAGGCTGAAGAAAAGCTCCCTTGGTATTTTCGATCTACTTTTATTATTCTGGCTCTTTGTGGTGTAGGCCCTCTGGCACTACCTCTGATATGGTTACGACCAAAGACAAGCCTGTCATGGAAGGTAGTATGGACATTGCTTGTCCTTATCCTCAGTTGGTTTCTGTATAAGGTGACAATGCAATCCCTTCAGGCAATCATGGAATACTATCAACTCCTGGACAGTTTATAATTCTAGTGAATTAGAGAGGTCCTTTAATACACACGAAAATGGCCACCTGGAAATGGGTGGCTTTTTGTCATTATAGGAATGATAGTTTTGATTTAAGCGGCGCAGTCCTCAACTTGTTGTTCTGAAAGACACTGCTATTATTGACTTGTAAGAGGTGCTTTTTGACATTGCAAACTTTCCAAAGTGGAGATTAAAATGCTAATAAACGAAGTAATGCTCGACGAAAAAATTCTCATCATTACACCTGAAGGATCATTAAAATCGACTGACTTCGAAAAGCTTACTGAAGAAGTTGATCCTTATATAGAAGCAATGGGGACCCTTAATGGTTTGATGATTTATACTGAATCCTTCCCTGGTTGGGAAAACTTCGCGGCTTTACTCTCCCACATGAAATTTGTGAAAGACCATCATCATAAAATTAAAAAAGTTGCGGCCGTGACAGATAGTAATTTTTTGTCAATTTTGCCACGGGTAGCTAATTATTTTGTTCACGCTGAAGTAAAGCATTTTTCATACGAGGATAAAAATGTTGCCCTTGATTGGCTTAAGGCAAGCAACACTTAACAAACTATTTTATCAATTGATGTCAGTTTAAACCTTAACAAATAATCCCAAAACCTTAATCAGGCGTTTCTTATAAGTCACGACATATGTGATTGTTATTAATAGAGCCTTATATATTCTGACTCCTCTACACTTTCTTCCTCAAAAAAAACCCCGTAACTCGATTGAGTCACGGGGTTGTGACGTTTTACAGGCATGTGTGAGTTGTTCAGCTGACACCCTATTTATTTGATTTGCGTTTCAATTCTGGCATAGCCATCGAAACCACGAATCCGGCAAGCAGGATAGCGCTTGTCAGAGAGGAGACAAAGATGGTCAGGGGTCCGTCTATTAAATAAGTGAACAGAATGATAAATCCAAAAAAATAGACAGCGGTGGCGGCCGGGATGCTTTCGAGTACAATGTGTATTTTGTTATGTGGATCTTCCTTGAAATCACATTTTTTGCCGGACATCCAGGCAATCCTCGTACCGTAAATCAGACTAACGGATGCCGTGACCAAACAGAACATACCACTCATTATGTCAAACATGATGTCGACCTCCCGATAGATGAAACCCTAACTGCAGTATACAAAAAACACCGAAGAACAAAAGCCCCGCAAACGTTTCCGTTTGCAGGGCTCCTGAATGGTACGCCCAAGGGGATTCGAACCCCTGTCGTCGGCGTGAAAGGCCGATGTCCTAGACCAGGCTAGACGATGAGCGCATGTTGACTATGCTCTCACGGGGAAAATGTTCCCCTGTTGATACTATGGCTGGGGTGGGAGGATTTGAACCCCCGAATGGCGGAGTCAGAGTCCGCTGCCTTACCGCTTGGCTACACCCCAAAAGCA
>JAHEEI010000042.1 GCA_024640785.1 Pseudomonadota bacterium | reverse complement strand
GATGGTTTGTTAATCGCCACGTTGATGGCGGGTATTATTCTGATCATTATGGGGATTGCTCAACTTGGCTCGATGATCAAATTCATTCCCTATCCAGTGATCGTTGGTTTTACGAGCGGTATTTCAGTTGTCATTTTTTCCGGCCAAATACGAGACTTTCTCGGCTTGCAAATGGAAAATGTCCCTGCGGACTTCACAGACAAGTGGATAGAATATATAAAATATATTCACACAATTAATTATCAATCAGTTTTTATCTCTTCATTATCATTGGCTGTGATTTTGCTGTGGCCGAAAATTTCCCGAAAAATTCCCGGATCAATTGTGGCCATCCTGCTTACGACATTTTTGACCCCTGTTCTGCATTTAAATATTGAAACGATCGGTTCACGCTTCGGTGACATTCCTTCAACATTTCCGTTGCCTGCCTTGCCTGTTGTCGATATGGAAACCATCCGCAACCTGATTTTGCCCGCAACGACTATCGCTGTTCTGGCAGCCATTGAAGCGCTGCTTTCAGCTGTTGTTGCCGATGGTATGATCGGAGGAAGACACCGCTCAAATACGGAATTAATCGCTCAGGGAGCCGCGAATATTCTCTCACCGCTATTTGGCGGTATTCCCGTAACCGGGGCCATCGCGCGTACGGCAACAAATGTCAAAAACGGCGGCAGAACACCGATCGCCGGAATTGTTCATGCATTCGTGTTACTGATCATCATGCTGGCATTGGGACGTTGGGTCAAGTTAATTCCTATGGCCACGCTTTCTGCAATTCTAATCGTCGTAGCATATAATATGAGTGAGTATCGCGTGTTCTGCCAGCTCCTTAAAAGTCCCCGCAGCGATATCGCTGTTCTCCTGACAACATTTGGTTTGACTGTTATTTTTGACCTCACCATTGCCATTGAAATCGGGATGGTGCTGGCTGTAATACTGTTTATGCGCAGGATGTCCATTGTCACCAACGTAGGTGTTATAACACGGGAGTTGAAAGATCAGCCGGACAACGATGATCCCGAGCCGATGAAAGGAAAAAATGTTCCGGACGATGTTCAGATTTACGAAATAAACGGCCCGTTTTTCTTCGGTGCCGCCAATACTTTCAAAGAAACGATGCGCCGGATCGAACAAGCACCACGGGTTCGGATAATTAGGATGCGAAGCGTTCCGGCGATTGATGCAACCGGACTTCATCTGCTAAAGGAGCTTTATGAAGGAAGCAAAAAAATCGGTACCTATCTTATCCTCTCCGGTGTGCATACACAACCTTTGTTTGCTCTTACCCAGTTTGGATTGCTGGATGAGATCGGTGAAGAGAATATTTTCGGAAATATTGATGATTCGCTGGACCGAGCACGAGAACTGATGAACCTTCCCAAACAGGGACGACCGAAGGATTTCGTACCCGTCGTTAAAAGAGAAATGAGCGGGGATTAGCACATGGTGGCAGGGAAGTAGCTATCTTGTTAACTTAAGCACGAGCAATATTGACAGACCGTAAGGTCAACATTTTGTACCATACTGTTGAATATTGCTGACCTTCATATATCGCCTGATAATATATCAATTACCAGGCTTTGCCTGATTTTCTTAAGATAACGGGTTGACCGTAATTTGATTTAAAAAGTTAATTCAGCGACCTGGGAAGCGTCCAGATCGACTAAAAAAAGGCCTACAAGTTGCTGCATTTTTCGTTATAAATGCACGATCTTTTTACATGCTTTTTTTCATAGTCATAATAATAGCTTAGCATGTTTTTTATATCTCTAAACTAGTCATGACTCTTATTTATTTGTATTTTTAGATTTTTTTTGTTATCAATTTACAACTATATCATTTCAACATTCTCTTTTATCTCTTTTAACTAAAAAAATGCTGTCTAAAATATTTAGTAGTGCCGTCCTAGGCGTTGATGCATATCTAATAGAAGTTGAAGTAGATATTTCCAAGGGACTGCCATATTTTGCAACAGTTGGACTTCCTGACACAGCAGTCAAGGAAAGTAAAGACCGGGTAAAATCTGCCATAAAAAATATGGGTTACAACTTTCCAACAACCCGCATTACAGTCAACCTTGCTCCGGCAGACATCAAAAAAGAGGGGTCATCCCTTGATCTTCCAATTGCTATCGGAATATTATCCGCAAACAGACAAATAAATGACACCTCCTTAATTCAGGATTATATTTTTCTGGGAGAACTTTCTCTTGACGGAAGGGTTAAGCCTGTAAAAGGAGCTCTGCCCATCGCAGTGGCCGGCAAGGAGAAGAAGATGGCCGGTATTATCCTTCCCGAAGAAAATGCTGCAGAAGCAGCCATCGTAAACAATATTGACATAATTCCAGTGAAAACGCTGTCAGACGTAGTTGAGTTCTTGAACGGCAATAAGAAAATCCCTCCTGCCATAACAGACATAAATAAAATCTTCAAAGACTCTCTTGATTTTTCAATGGACTTTTCAGATGTTAAAGGACAGGAGCATGCGAAAAGAGCCATTGAGATCGCGGCCGCAGGAGGACATAATATTCTTATGATAGGCCCCCCTGGAGCGGGAAAGACAATGCTGGCCAAAAGAATCCCTACCATCCTTCCAAATCTCTCTTTCAAGGAAGCAATCGAAACAACAAAAATTCACAGCGTGGCAGGAAATCTTGCGCACGGACAGGCGCTTGTTGCTACCAGACCTTTTCGCTCACCTCACCATACAATCTCTGATGCGGGTTTAATTGGAGGAGGAACTGTGCCAAAACCTGGAGAGGTCAGCCTTGCTCATAACGGTGTTCTTTTTTTAGATGAACTTGCTGAATTCAAAAAAAATGCTCTGGAAGTACTGCGTCAGCCCCTTGAAGATGGTAATGTTACCATTTCAAGAGTTGCCATGTCTTTAACGTACCCATCTATATTTATGTTGGTAGCTGCAATGAATCCATGCCCGTGCGGATATTTTACAGACCCAAAACATGAATGCACCTGTTCACCGATTCAAATTCAAAGATATATGTCTAAAATATCAGGGCCTCTTCTTGACCGGATTGATATTCATATTGAAATTCCCCCGTTAAATTATAAAGAGCTTTCTGAAGAAGTAATCCATGAAAATTCAGCTTCAATCCAAAAACGTGTTGAACCCGCCAGGGCTGTCCAGCAAAAACGTTTTACCCGTTCAAAAATTCACTGCAACGCCCAGATGAGCACCAGACAGATACGAACATACTGTAAAATAGATGACTGCTCACACAAACTGCTCGAACAGGCCATAGACAAGCTTGGACTGTCAGCCAGAGCATATACCCGCATACTTAAGGTTTCACGGACCATAGCTGACCTTGAAAGATCAGAGCATATATTGCCTGAACACATTTCAGAAGCAATTCAATACCGAAGCCTTGACCGTCAGTTTCTGAATAATGGAGCTGTAAATTATTAGTCCTTTTAAAATTGGCAATATCTATCAAGATACCTTACGGAAAGGGTTTCATGCGCTAAAAAATAGTTTTCACACCAAAGAAGGAGATAAGAATGAAATGGTTTCTTTATTTTATAAGTTTTGCGTGGATCGCAACAGGATCATATTTCATACTCTATACTGGGGAAAGCAGAAAAGTACTGAAAAAAATCTACTTTAACCTTCCAAGAGAGGTTCTTATTGTTATTACCATCGGTTTTGGCATCTTATTCCTCATGTCTGCGCCACACAGCCTTAATTCCTGGATCATTGCTGTTTTTGGCATTCTGGCAATCATCAAAGGAATATTCTTTTTTTTAAATCCTGGCAATATGTTTGAAAAAATCAGGGACTGGTATTTGTACACCGCAACAGAACAAACTTACAGGTTCTTTGGGATAATAATGCTGCTGCTCGGAACAGCTGTTTTTTCTTGGACTTGATATATAAATCTAATTATATAATTAGTATTTCTATTAGAATCCAGTTAACCTTGCAACTGTTTGAGCATCAATATCTAAAGAAAAGTATCTAACTAGTTCTCTAAATCTGACCTCAGAAATTCTTAATCGCTCAATAAACTTATTTTCCATTTCTTGGCAGGTATTTAGAGTTGCTTAAACTCCCCGTTCGAGTCAAGATCCTTAATTATTTAATGCCATAAAACATTTCCAGAGCGCGTTTCACCCCCTCTTCCTTACCAAAAAATATTTTATTGCCCTTCACTCCCGGGTCATGCTCCACAACCTTTTCAAGATATGAATCAAAATCTTTTTGAGCACAAACAAGAGCATCTCCTGAAAGTTTCTGAGCACCAACCACATATTCACCAAAGGCATCAATATATTCTTTTATCAATTCAACAGCCCGATTTTCCTGGACAGCACCGATCTTTAGCCGGCACATGGCCCTTGACGCAACAATTTCTGCAAGACTGCCCCTGGCCTGCATCTCAAAGGACAGAAGATCATCATATCGGCTCTTGATTTCCGTAAGTTTATCAAACAAAGGCTTATCCTGTTCAAGCTCAGCAATATCCCCGGCACGGTGAACATCCAGTACCAGAATAATCTTTTTCCCCACAAACACGACTTCACAGATCAGGGCCGGGAGATCGTATTCTATCCTTGAACGGATAAACGTGGTATAGACATTTAAAAACACCGGAAACTTGATTCTAAAAAAGACAGCGCGCATGATCTTATCCGTACTAAATACCTCACCGTCCATCCCCACCAGACCGAGCATACGCCTCGGACGAACAGGGAGAGGATAGCTAAGCTTTACCCTGTCAAGGGAAAAATGTTTTTCAAGCCCCATGGCAATTTCTTTATGTATATTTTTTAACGTTCCCATATTCCTCCCAAATATATCATTTAATGACTAACAGTACCCTGCTAATGGCTAAAAGCTGACACGCAGGTTTCACCTTTCTGTTTACTCCTGATTATCAATTCTATAGCATAACTTATATTGAAGAGGCTATTAATTAATGACAACAATAAAACCTGTGTTTGCCGCAAAAAATATTGAATTAAAGCAAAACATATTATATTCGAATTATTTCCAGTTTTTGTGATATAATTATTAAGAAAAGGCTGCATACCGTTAAAATAATATCATTGGGAATATAAATATGCAAATTGTGATTAATGAACAAAAGTGCACTGGAAGCGGAGAATGCGCTAAAGCGTGTCCAGAAAGGGCTATATCTTTAGTGGACGGTAAAGCTGTTATTGATAAAAGCAAATGTGACGCAGACGGAATCTGCATACCCGTTTGTGTAAATAGCGCTATCTCCCTTCAGGAAGATTAATAGCTTTTTGTTAACAAATAATCTTTCCCGACCTCACTATATACAAGGACAGAATCTAAGCAGAACCGCTCCGCATTTAATTTAATTGCTTCTTTATTATTTCTTGCAAGTTTTTTTTGAATCTCATACATTCAGTTACTGAGTAGTGATAAACGTCTAAAAGTCATAAACCCCAGTTGGCAGAAACGCGGATTAAAAAAACATTTAAAAATGGAGCTCAAAAATATGGATAAACAGATGAACCTTGCCCATTATTTCAGATATCTCTGGGAAGAACCTGGGCTTATGGTCATAATTGGAAATTCTGAAGAAATCATCAAAGGACATAACGCCTATAACGCACATTATAAAATCAGCCAGACTGAAAAAAATAATACTGAAAAACTAAACCTTATGTTTGCGGCAGCTGGGCTGGTTGCAGTTTCTCTTCCTGAACGGGAATCCTGGGGATGGTCTTTGTCCCTTCCCGGTTTGACAACAGGTCTTTTCTGCGCGATTGAACCCGAAGGCATGATAAGCGGCCGAATCATTGAGACCGAAAAGGATAAAAATACTGCGGTTGTCCAGCGTCAGAAACCCGGCTCAAAAATGACACAGAGTAATTTTTCTCTAAAAAACAGCAACCCGGTTAAAGCAGTTGAGCAGTACTTTGAAGAGTCTGAGCAGAATCTTGTGAGAATAGCAGTAAACCAACAAGGAGACGGTGTTCTGATACACGCTCTACCTGGGGGAAATTTTGAAAGAACTAAATCCCTGTCTGATGATGCCCTGATTTCACTGTGCATCAGAATGTCACAAAACGATGAAATAAATAAACTTGAAGAGGTTCTGCTGTTTTACGAGTGCAGATGTACTGATGAGATGATTTTAAACATGATAACAAGTCTTCCTGAAAAACAAAGAAAAGATCTATGGGTCGGCCAGGAAAAGCTTGAAATTGAATGCCCGCGCTGCTCCAGAAAGTTTGCCCTTCACAAAAAGCAATAATCTCAAAGTATTTATTGGTTTAAAAAACAATGTTCCCTATTCGAGACACCGTACCCTGTAAAAATTATCCCGTTGTCAACACCCTGATCATCGCTGTAAATATTCTGATTTATCTTTTTCAGCTTACCCTGGGTCCTGAGCTGAACCGTTTCATATATTCATATGGTTTGGTCCCTGCAAGGTATACTGAACCTGCGCTCTCAACACTTTTTTCTTTTTCTCAGCAGCTTACGGCACCGTTTACCTTCATGTTTCTACATGGAAGCTTCTGGCACCTTATTGCCAATATGTGGTCACTGTATATATTCGGAGATAATATTGAAGACAGGCTGGGCCCGTTCAGATACCTTATTTTCTATATCATGTGCGGAATCGCCTCTGGATTTTCACACTTCTTTTTAAATTTTGACTCCACTGTTCCGGTTATCGGTGCAAGTGGCGCAATAGCAGGAGTAATGGGAGCATATTTCGTTCTTTATCCAAGAGCAAAAATACTTACTTTAATACCACTATTTTTCATCCCTTACTTTATAGATATACCTGCTTTCATATTTCTTGGGTTATGGTTAGCAATCCAGTTCTTCAGTGCCGCAGGAGCTTCAGCTGAATCAGCCAGTATTGCATGGTGGGCACATATCGGCGGGTTCATATTTGGAATCTTCATTCTGAACCTGACCTTTAAAATACCCTCGGGAAATATTGACCGGATATTTAACAGGCTCACAAAAAGAAAACGGACCGAAAAACTGCAGATCATTCACCCCATCGGCCCGGGAAATGACCCTGACCTTTACGGCACCATTTTTATATCTGCTTATGAAGCTGTCATGGGAACAAAAAAACTGGTTAATATCCCTGTTCATCTTAAAAGGAGACTTTTAACCGTTACTATTCCTCCGGGAGTAACCCAGGGAACACTTCTTCGGTTGAATGGACTTGGCAAAGTGATGCCGGACAGCAGAACAGGGAATCTCATATTAAAGGTTTCGTTCAGGGAAGAGGAAAAATAAGAGCTGACAAACTGTTTTGACCTCATGGCAATTCCGTCAAAAAAATATGTCGGACGTGGAGAGACGATTGACTGGTCTGAGACAGGAGACAAAACATTATGGCTTGGCTTATGGCGATGCAACACCTGCGGAGCAAACCACAAATTTAGTTTTAATCCCAACAAAACAGGGATTATTTCATCGTGAAAAGAAAAATTTCAGAAATTATGATTATATCAGAGCCTCACGAAGACTCTAGTCTTCCACAGGTTCCACAAATTCAATCAGTATGTCTCCGGTATCTTCCGGGTTAAAATAGGCAACCTTACTGCGTTTCATATCCAGGATCCCGTCTTTGGTAACATGCCCAAGGCGAACGCCTTTTGCTTTCATATTCTCAACAGCCTCTTCAATATCCGAAACCGTAAAAGCAATATGGTTAATCCCAGATTTTGGATTTCCAACCATTTTTTTGAAATTGTCTGAGATGGGATGAATCAGTTCGTACTCCATTCCACCCACAGGGATAAAAGCAAAGCGGGTATCCTTTTCTCGTGGATCGCCCGGCTCTGGCACTATCCTTATTTCATCATCCTCAATGTCATAGAGTTTTTTATAAGTTTCAATTGACGAGTCAAGATCTTCAACGATCACCCCGATATGCCGCACTTTTCCGATGATATCTTTTATTTTCATTTTTATTTCCTTTTAAATTTCTTTCTGGTCTTTTATGATTATAACATTAGATCATTTTTATTATAAGAAAAATTGGATTTATTTTGACAGATTATAATGTTAGACATATCATGTTTACCAGTAAAAATTAAAGACAGAGGTACAAAATGAAAAACCCCTACGGATCACTTCTCTACGTTGACCTTGACAAAAGGTTAACTCACAAAAGAGAAATACCAGCCGGGTGGAAGGAAGAATATATCGGGGGCCGGGGAATAAATGTTCGCCTGCTGTTTGACGAAGCAAGACCCAGAATAGATGCCCTCTCTCCAGAGAACCCGCTTATTTTCGGTGCAGGACTTTTGTCTGGAACAAAGGCCCCCTGCCCTGCCCGTTTTAACATCACTGCGAAATCACCTTTAACCGGAATTGTGGGAGATACAAATGCCGGCGGACACTTCGGCCCGGCCTTAAAACGTTCCGGCATTGACCATATTATTTTCAGAGGCAAAGCCGAAGAACCGGTTTATCTCTTTATTGACGATGACAAAATTGAAATAAGATCGGCCCGCTATCTGTGGGGCAAAAACATCAGAGAAACTGAAAGACTTATTAAGGAGGAGCTGGGAGATAAAAAAATAAGAGTCGCGGCAATCGGACAGGCAGGAGAAAACCTGGTGCGGTTTGCAAATGTTATTCATGAAGAACGTTCCGCGTCAAGAACCGGAATGGGCGCTGTAATGGGGTCGAAAAACTTGAAAGCCGTTGCAGTGAGAGGCACAGGGAAAATCGGTCTTTTTGATGAAAATACCTTTAATAAAAGAGCCATGGAGTTCCATAGAGCCATCGCAGCTTCGAATGAGTATGACCCCTTTAAGAAAAGAAGCGCTTCAGCGGGCGTCTACGTCACTGACAAATATGGATTCTTAGCCGTTAGAAATTTTCAAAAAGCCGGAGGGTTTGAAGGCATTGAGAACTTTAACCCTCAAAAAGTGGCGGAAAAATATTATAACGGAAACGTACACTGCTTTGGCTGCCCAATAGGCTGCGGTAAAAAATTTAAAGTTAAGGACGGGCCTTTTGCCGGAGAGTGGGGTATGAAAATAGAAGAGGGCGCATTCGGCCCCTTGGGCCCGGTCTGCGGGAACAGTGATATTGATTCCATATTTAAGATGAACAACATGGCAAACCAGCTGGGTCTTGACCTTCATGAATTCGGGCAGGCAGTGTCCGTTCTTATGGAGCTGTATGAAAAAGGTATCATCTCTGAAAAAGATGTTGATGACATACCGCTTAAATGGGGAGACCATGAAGCTATCAGAAAGATGATGAAAAAGATTGCCTTCCGCGAAGGCATAGGCGATATTCTCGCTGAAGGGATCGTCCGGGCCATAAAACACTTTGGAAAAGATGCTGAAAAATATGTGAGCCATTCAAAAGGAATGGTGCTCCCTGCGCTTGACCCGAGAATGATGAAGGGATCCTCCCTGGGACTTGCCACCTCCACCCGGGGCGCTGACCATCTCAGAGGCCTTGTCCTGTGTGAATTCATGCCAGTCATGTCAGCGGAACAGGCAAAGGAGAAATTTGGTACTGAAAAGGCGATTGAAATTAACTCTTATGATAAAGCAAGTGCTACAATCTATTACCAGCATTTAGCGCTGCTACCTGACCTGTTTGAGGTCTGCAGATTTATCTTCGGCCTTGGCACCGGCACTAAAAGTTTCTCATATGACAACCTTATCGAACTTTACACCCTTGCAACGGGTGTAAACGCAGATGAAAAACATATGCTCACGGTTGCCGAAAGGATTTACAACCTGGAAAGAGCCTTTGCCTGCAGAGAGGGGTTCGGCAGAAAAGATGATCACCTTTTCGGAAAATGGTCAGAAGAGCCTGTGCCGAACGGACCCTATAAGGGGGAAATGCTCGATCCTGAAAAATGGGAAATAATGCTTGATGACTATTACCTGCTCCGAGGCTGGAACAGCAATGGTATCCCTGGCAGAAGAAAGCTTACCGAACTTGGACTTGAATCTGTCGCAGATGAATTTGAGAAATTATAAGATGAGAGGTTTGACAGCCTCGATGCGAAAGCGCCAGATCAGTCATTTGGTTATGAAGAGTAAAAAATAAAAAAAGATCCCCACTAAGATTGAGAGAACAATTTAAAATAATTATTTATCAATTTGGAGTGAAAATGAAACGAGAAATTAAAGCCATGTCAAAAGATGAAATTAACAATTTCTTAAGTAATCAGAAAATCGGTGTACTTTCATTGAGCGAGAATGATTCATCTTACGCTATTCCTCTTGCCTATTCCTATGACGGAGAAAATATTTATCTCACGCTGGGACCGCAGGGCAGGAAAATGGAGTACCTCAAAAAGAACAATAATGTCTGTTTTGTGGTTTATCATCAACCCCCGCCTACCGCAGACGGCATGCCCGAATGGCAATCAATAATATGCAACGGCACAATTGAACGCCTCACAGACCCTGAAAGCATCGAAAAGGCCGTCAGAACCGGAGAAAAACATATGGGGATGCCAGAGGGTACATGGAAGGGACTTCTGGAGAAAACCCTTCAGGCCCCCGAAGCTTCATGTTTCTGGAAAGTAATAATAGCAGAAATTAACGGCAAGCAGACATAACGCCTTACAAACAAAAAAACCCGATAGCAGAGTTATTGTAAAAGGTTATGTGGACTTTGACAGGAATCAAGGGTATGGCACTTTATTTTGACTCTGGGGTTTGTTAAGGTTACTAGTGGTTATGTGAAATAAAAAAGGCAAAACCGATTTTCATAACCCTGCCTTTAAAAATAATCAAATAGCCCAAATAATTAAGTGATCAATTGCCACCGCGAACTGGCCAAAAGTAGTAGTTGTGAGTCTTAGGACCGGCCTCGTGATAGCCGTAGCCAATATCCAATCGCCACGCGCCGTCAGAAATTTCCGCGTACGTAGTACTCGACCAATAGTAGAAGGACTGCACATTTGTAAAAGGATGTCCAGTTGGTAAGACAGGGTCGTAGTTGCTCATATCACGTAGACTTTCCAACTCAAATAAATTCGGTAACCGCCAGTCATCATATGAAGCACCACAGCCATCAATACCCAAACTTAAATTATTAGCTAACTCAATAGCTTGATTCCAGTTTTTTGTTTCAATCTCTCGGTTGGCATTTTTTGTCCACATTAAGCCTGTTAGATTATCTGTTACAGTTCCGTCACCATTATCAATAAAACGTGGTACAGGACTAGCTATCCCCTTCTCATGATCTCCGTCATCTCCTGTGGCGTAACTTGTGGTCTGGCCGGTCTTTGCTACCGGTGCCGGTGGATCAGCACAGACAATTGATGAAGAGAATAGTATTCCCGTTAATACTGCAAGAATTAACAATAATCTTTTTCTCATATCTCCCCCTTATATAAATCATAGATTACATATTCTACATATAGCTGATAAAACATATCTTTTCAATAGAGAGGTCATTTTTTTATCCGGGGTTACCTATAAAAGACTAGGGAAGGTTTTTAAAAGGCAAAAATTAGGCTGGCTGAATAATTTAAGATTACTTCAGGTATCCTTAAGAATTCAGGGATGGTTAAAAGTCAACAGTTGCGATAATAATATGAACTTTTACTGCCCCATCAATAGTTCATAGTACCAGAATTACTATGAACTCCTGCCATTTTCAAGAGTGTGGCACGAACTGTTGACTCTGTAGTTTGTTAAGGTTACGAATGGTTATGTGAGAAAAGCAGGTTAGGAGAATATCAAGGTAAAGGTTCTTCTATTTTAATTATTTTCAGCTATGCAAAAATATCCTTATCTCCTGACAGCCAAGTTATCGCATCATCATAGTTTTTGAAATGTTGCATATTCACCATCCCCATAAATTGTGCAAGTTTTACAAAATCTGTGCGACTATTGTCCTCTCTGTATTTATTGACAATAGCTACTTTAATACTAGTTTTCATTTTTACTTTCTTTACATTCCTAGCCATATCTAACGCATGGATAGTCTTAGCAGTATTGGTTTTTAGTACTTTCGAGCCAGTAGCATTAATTAACAGTTTTTGGTAGCCACTTTTGTTAAGTATCCCTACTGCCTTTGAAATGAGTTCATTCCTCATATCCTTACCTAGTTTACCCGAAACTGAAATTTCAACGATTTCTAAATCAGTTAATTTGTCAATTATTAATTCCATAGCTTGCAATATTTAAACATATAATAGAATAACTACTTAATTTGATATTCCTTCAGATAACCTTAACACTTCAACAACTATCAAAAGTCAACAGTAGCGATAATATCTTTAATTATTGCTGAACTGAAATAAGTATATATTATTATGCATAACATTAACTAAAAGGATTTTAAAAATCCTATTAGCTTGAATAAATTTGAAGAAAAAATGTTTGATTAACGCAAGAGACAGGGATCATTTAATTGCTCCCACCCTTTTTCAAGAACCGGCTTTATTATTTTTGTAAACTCCATATATGCTTCCGGCTGAAAATGCAGCCCATCTTCAAAAAAAAAATCTGTTCGGGACTGTCCACCGCTGAAAAAGGGAGGATTTATGTCTATAAAATAAAGCTTGTCCGTTTTTTTACACCAGTTTTTAATCTTTTCATTTGAATCATCAATAACATTCCATTTATCTGTCTTCTGAGGGGCCTTGTTTATCGATACAAAATATACAATTGTTAATGGCAGTTTATCCCTAACAGCAGAAACGAATTTTTCAAAACCGGACAATAGGTCAGAAGCCTCTGCACCATCGTTAATATCATTGCTGCCGCAGTAGTAGACGATTATTTTCGGATTGTAGGGGACAATAACTTTATCCATCGCATTGAAAACACTGTGCATCCTTGCGCCGGCAAAAGCCTGGTTAATGACCGGCAGCGGAGCCATGTCATCAGCCAAAGTGCTCCAAAAATGAAAGATACTGCTCCCTGCAAAAACAATCGCATTTTGCGGTTTAGGATTTAACTGAACAACTGCCACAAATTTTCCTTTTTTAAAATCTCTCTTTAATCTTTGTTAACAGGAGATCGGTAGTCAGCAGAACAGCAATTCCAACCGGCAGAAAAATCAGAAAAACAGGCATCTTTATCGCAACACCCGCAAGCATTCCAAGAAAGCCTCCCAAAACCTCAATTGCCGCAAGGTTATCACCGGCCACCTTCATTATCATATTTTCAAACTGTTCCGTATCCTGCTGCTCAATATTGTTTGCGATAATATCTTTAATATTTAATTTTTTGATTATCCCCGGAAGAAAACTTCTTATTTTTTCTATATTCTGCTTCTCATGCAAAAAATCCCTCAGTTTCGACGGCACACCCTTTAAAAGTCCGGTTAAGTACCTGTCTATGATTTTCCATGAAGAATCACTTTCAAGAAAAGTATCAATTTTTTCTCTTACCGCGGGAATTGCTTTTTCCTTTGTCAGTTTAATCAGGTACTGCCTTATCCATAAATGGGCTTTGTCAAGATTTGCCCGGACCTCATCTTTTTCAAGAAATGATTCAACATTGTTAAGATTATCTTCGACAACCTTTATTACCTGACTGTAAGTTTCAGGACTGTAAAAAATATCCTGAACAACGCGTGATATAGTATCTCTGTCTACTCCTGAAAACTCTTTTATTCCTCTTAAAACAGCTTTTTTCCACCATATTTGTTCTTCAATATATTTATCCAGCACATTACTTAAAGCCCTTGAGATCTCCGGAACTCTTTCGATCATATTGTTTATGATCCAGTCTGAAACCTTATGTTTGAGTTCATCAGACTCAAAAAAATCCTTCAGCTTTGGTTTTACGGTCTGCCAGAGAAAGTCAACAGTTACTTTACTGCTGATAAAATCAGAAATATATTTCTCTGCTCTATCGGTCAGCCAGACAAATATCCTGTCCGCGTACTCGTTGTAAAGCTTAAGGATTACTGCTGCAATTTTTTTTCTGTTTTCTTCTTTTGCCAGATAAGAATCAACCTTCTTTATTAAGGTATTGACTGCTTCTTCAACAATTCTCCCCTTTTCAATGTGATCCATTATGGTATCGACATTTAAAAGTTTCTTCTCTGTCTCCTCGGCAATTTTTTTCGCGACCTTTTTTTTGTTCTTAGGAATAAGACCCTGCCGTCCGAAAAAAGTCGGTTTCTTTGGGCGAAACAGCATCCTGACAGCAATAGCATTGGTACTTATCCCCACGAAACCTGAAAGAGCGATCATAAAAATCCATTCATAGATTATTTCGCCAGGACGCGCCTGTCTCATCATGATAGAAAAAAGAACAACACAGGGGAGTCCTGTCAGCAGAACATATTTTATAATTTTATAAAAACTGCTCATGATCTAACAACCGATATAAAACCGTTATCAAAAAAGCTTAAAGTGTTGGCGGAAAGAAATAGACACATGCCGCAAGATATGCCAGGTATAAAGAAAGCAAGATAATGCCCTTTAGTCGGGTCAATCGGTTGCCCCTGCTAAGCATACAGAACATGGATACAACTATAATTATCATAACAGGAAACATGAAAGAAATATCTCTCTGGCTAAGAACAAGGTCATTAGCAACGGCTGCAGCTCCGGCAACCCAGCAGATATTAATTATATCCGACCCGAGTATGTTACCCACAGCTAACTCACCCTCTCCTTTTCTGGCTGCCGTTATACTGGTTGCCACCTCAGGCACTGAAGTGCCAAAAGCAACAAGTGTCATTGCAATAATAGATTCAGAAATATGAAAAGAACGTGCAATTACAGTGGCGGAAAGAACAATATAATCACTGACAAATATGATTCCAATCAGCGAAACGGTAAAAAGACACAAATGTTTTTTCAGAGAGACATCTTTTTCTTGATCTTCCTGTTTTTCCAGATCCCCGGGCAGAACCGGCTCCTGATAAGCTTTCTGTTTAAAAAGAAAATAGACATAAGCAGCAAATAGAACTATAAGGCTTAATCCTTCCATTCTGTTTAAGGTCTGGTCAAAGAAGACAAAGGCATAAGTCAAAATTGAAATTATTATAAGAAATATCCCCGACCCTCTCAGCACGGAAGGAACAACTGCAATAGAAGAGGCGGCAAGCATGCCCACAAGTGAAAGCGCCAGTCCTTCATTGCAGATTACTGACCCAACCGCATTTCCAAGAGCGATCTTCGGAGCGCCTTTAAAAGCAGCCACCATTGAAACTGCAAGCTCCGGTGTGGAAGTAGCAAGAGAAACAAGAACAAGACCTATAAATATTTTGGGGATCTTAAAGTCTTGAGCAACAGCAACTGCACTGTCTACAAAAATATCCGCACATTTAAAAAGAATTACAAAAGATATTATTATAACCAGCCATGCAAGGGGTAGGCTGTCCTGAATATAGGAATGAAAAATTTGCATTGGGCATTTCTTTAGTTTTATAATATCTTATTTCCGGCACTTTTGAATTACATCAAACTGCGCATCATTTCTTATAAGCATCTGTTTTAACTAAGAATATTGAAAATACTACCATACTCAACATACTATTGCAAAGCATGTTTAGAAAGGTTCTTAAAGACCGACATAACAATCTTGAACTCTTATTAGAGTCTCTATCCTAACAAAAAAAGGTTTGAGAAGAACCTGCTTTTTCATTTCCTTTGACAGGTAATACACATTATTTTATAATATAATATTGTACTTACTGCTATACCCCAACAGGAAAAACATGAAAAACACTCTTTATTATTTTGCTGCTGTCTTAATGCTGCTGTCTATTTTTTCTGCTTCTGTCTCAGGAGAAGATCTTGAGGAAAAAATGATACCAAAATCAATTTCTCCGGGTCTTGATCATCTGGTAGAACTCATCTCTTCTGGAGCCCGTGAAAACTTTGAACTTGACAGAATTGAACCGATCATCGATTTTATACAAAATCAAAAACCAGACTCATTTCTCTACTATCCTGAAAAAAAGTTTGATGCAACACCGATCTATTATGAATTTGATCTCAACCTGACTCTTGAACAAATAATAAAATACTCATATAACCCTAAAATACCTGCTGCCGCACTTATGCCTTCCTCTTTACGATCCTCAACCTGGAAAAATTCGGAAAACGAACAGAACTCTCCATTTCTTCTCGGGGATTCATCCCAGGATCTTGATAAACCCGTAATTGTAAACGGTACCGAATATACAGTAATTACACCGGACATCACCAGCGGAGCCTACTATGGATACAACCAGATCAGAAAGATGATCCTTTGCAAATATAAGGGAAAAAAACTTTTAATATCACTTGCAAAACAGCAGGACAGGTCTGAAGTGGGCAAAAAAGGCCTGATCCTTGGCAGTGATTTAGACTGGAACTATTTATATTCAGGGGAAAAAGGCACTAACCTTCCCGGTCTTGGATGGGTCAGCTCATACATGTATGATTCATGCACAATTATGATCTATTATGAAATGGGTCCGAATGAACCTTTGGTAAGATGCGCTGTGTTTAAATGGCTGAAAGCAGGCTGGTCAAATATTAACATGGTTCAAAAGTATCATATTTACAAAGGCCTTGTACGCTATGAAAACAGTTATAGAGAAATTCTCGAACATCCTCTGCTGCCAAAGCCTGAAATACTTGAAAAAATTTTCTCGGGTTTTAGTAAAAAACCTATTGAGGAATTAAGAAAAAGTACAAAAGATTATTTCTGCTATCTTAATGTTCGTTATAAAGGCAACCGAAACCTGGCAAAAACAAAATTCAACAAACTTCTGGTTGATAATAGCTTTCTTATGCAGATGACAAAAACTGAAATGATGTCTATTCTTTCAGTGGAATATATAAAAACTGTTCTGGGAAAAGAGCACAGCAGGACAAACCTGTTAACCCGTATCAGCAAGTAAGCTTATATTTTTATATAAAACTGCGCTTCAAAAAAACATTTCTTAAATATGCCTGACACAAACAACTCCGAAATACTTTACACAGCGATGCTCGCTCCGATGGCAGGAATAACGGATCTTCCTTTCAGACGACTCTGCCGCAAGTTCGGATGCAGCCTTGCCTACATCCCCATGATCAGCGCTAAGTCAATAGTTTACGGCAATCAAAACACCGAAAAGATGCTTGCCATGCATGATGATGACAGCCCCCTTGGGATCCAGTTTTTCGGGCGTGAACCGGACATGATCGCCAAGGCCATGAAGATAACTTCAAAATACAACTTTAATACTATTGACTTAAATGCTGCCTGCCCTGCAAGCAAAGTCACTAAAAAAGGTGAGGGTGCAGGCCTAATGGAAGACCCTAAACTAATAAGGGAAATACTTAAGGTCATGGTAAAGAACTCTGATGTGCCAGTAAGCCTTAAGATAAGAGCAGGATGGAGTCAGATGAACATAAACGCAAAAGAGGTTGCTCTTTACGCACAGGACTCGGGCATAAGCGCTCTTATCATCCACGGCAGGACAAGAGCTCAGAAATACGGTGGCAGTGTAGACTATAGTATAATAAAAGAAGTTAAAGAAGCCCTGGACATTCCGGTTATAGGAAGCGGTGACGCCTTTTCAGCAGAAACAATTAAACAAATGATGGGCGAGACCGGATGCGATCACGTTGCAATAGCAAGAGGAGCCCTCGGCAACCCCTGGCTATTTAAGGAAACAAAAGAGCTCTTAAAAACCGGAAATGTTCCTGAAAGACCTGACGTCACTGAAATCGCAGAGACCATGATCGAACATCTCAATGCTTATGTTGATTTTTACGGAGAATATCTAGGCGTAATGATATTCAGGAAATTCTTTGGCTGGTACACCAAAGGCTTTTATAATATTAAACCTTTAAGGGGGCGGGCATTCCTCACCTCAACCCGAAACGAGTTGACTGACATCATCAATGAACTTCATGGT
>JAHEEI010000182.1 GCA_024640785.1 Pseudomonadota bacterium | reverse complement strand
GACATTGTAAAAGACATAAAAAAAGTTGCTTCAAGTTTTGAGCCGCGACTTCCTCCGGGAGCTGAAATTGTGTTTGCAAACAACAACTCGGTTCATCTTAAAAAACGCCTTAACCTACTATACTCAAACGGCCTGTTCGGTCTCATTCTTGTTCTAGTCAGTCTTTTTATCTTTATCGGCGCGCGTGCCGCAGTGATCACAGCTCTTGGAATTCCGGTTGCCTTTTTTGCCTCTATTCTCCTGATGAATTTTTTTGATATCACCATAAATTCTCTTTCTCTGTTTGGTCTCATCATCGTTCTGGGCATGATTGTTGATGATGCGATTATTGTTGCGGAAAATGTCTACAGATATATTGAACAGGGCCTTCCCGTAAAAGAGGCCGCGTTAATCGGTTCACAGGAAGTTCTGTGGCCGGTTACGGCTTCTGTTGCCACAACTATAGCAGCTTTCATGCCCATGCTGATGATGACCGGGCCCTTGGGAAAGTTTATGGGTATTATCCCGAAAGTGGTTACCTTTGCTCTGGCCGCTTCGCTTTGGGAAGCTTTTTTTATTCTCCCCTCTCATCTTGCTGAATTTTCGCGACCGGTAAGACAAAAAGCCATGCGCGGTAATGCAAGCACATGGTTTGTCTCGCTCCAGTCTCTGTACGCAGCCCTATTAACAAAACTGCTGCTTCGCCGGTACCGTTCAATATTTTCTATTGCAGGATGTGGCATAGTTATTCTGGTATTAGCGATTGCAACTCTTGACGTTGTTCTTTTCCCAAACCAGGAGTTTGACACCTTTCTGATTAAAGCCGAGCTTGATCCAAGCACTAAGATAGAGGAGTCTGAAAAACTATGTTCTATACCGGAAAAACTTCTTCTGGACCTTCCTCCGGAAGAAAACCTGTCTGTTGAAACAAATCTCGGGATGAAAACCGCTAACCTTGGTCTTAAAGAGGGCGGCTATGAATATGCAAGCAGCTTTGCACAAATCAAATCCCGACTGACCGATCACCAGGTACGAAAGCGAACAGGTGAAGAAATACTCGCAAATATTCGTGACAAAATTGCCGCCATGAAAAATGGACATCTCTTCAGGGTAGACAAGGAAATGGGCGGCCCGCCAGTGGGCAAAGCTGTTGCCGTGCGAATACTGGGTGATGACTTCCAGGTGCTTGAGATGCTGTCAAATAAAGTTATGGATGAGCTCTCTAAAATAAAAGGTGTTGTTGACATTGAAGATAATTTTCGACCGGGAAAAGAAGAGCTCCAGGTGGTCGTAGATGAAGACAAGGCTGCTCTTTACAATCTTGACGTTGAATCTATTGCAAATACGATACAGTACGCATATAAGGGCAGTATTGCCACTAAATTCAGAGACGCTAATGACGAAGTTGATGTCCTGGTAAAGTTTGACGCTGAAACCAGAAATAACAGACAGGGAATTCTGGATATTAAAATACCAAACTCGGATGGCGCAATGATTCCGCTCAAAAATGTTGCAGCGACTGAGCTTACCAGCGGCTATGGTAAAATTAGACGATATGATGAAAAACGAGTGATTACGGTCACAGCCAATATTGAAACCGGCGTCAATACTTCACGCAGAGTGAACCTTGAAATTAAAAAAATAATGGAACCGTACATGCAGAGGTTTCCTGATTATATCTTGAAATTGGGCGGCGAGTATGAAGATACGGAAAAATCAATGGCGTCAATGTTTCAGGCTTTCGGACTGGCAATTTTGCTGATTTATATGATCATTACCTGTACCTTTAAATCCTTTATCCAGCCTTTTATGTTAATGTTTACCATACCGCTTGCGGTTATGGGCGTATTATTTGGACTGATTGTCATGAGGACACCTATCGGCATGATGTCATTTTTGGGCATTATCGCCTTATCGGGAATTGTCGTAAATGATTCAATTGTGCTTATTGATTTTATTAATCGCCGGATGGCAGAAGGCGGAGACAGAATTTCAGTTATTGTTGACGCGTCCAAAACCCGGCTGAGACCTATCTTACTTACATCCATTACCACTATTGTGGGACTGATACCCCTCGCTTTAGGGATATTTGGCAAAGAACGCATGATGACTCCCATGGCAATTTCAATTGTCTGGGGACTCTCCTTTTCCAGTATACTTACCCTGCTTATAATTCCATGTCTGTATGCTATTGTTGATGACATCAAAAATGGTCGTTGGAAAAAATATATTACATATAAATATATTACATATAACAATTGATCACAACTATTGGCCGACGGCCCAATAGCCACGGTATTCCTGGTAAAGTTCTGACGACGGAAGATGTAAGTATGTCTGAACATTTATTACAGTTCATATTCTGGTTAATCAATCTATCTTGACAATTCTTTCCTTAGTTTCTATACTTTTTCTGATCAAAAACAAGTTCTTAAAAATTATAGATTAAAGATGAACATTAAGGGACAGGAGAATCGGATGAAAAAAAGACAGCTATTGATGCTTCTTTTAGTTTTACAGGCAATTATATCTACTGGTGCCTATTGTGAATCTGGCAAGAAACAGCCGGTCTTGAATCTCATCCAGCAAAAATGCACAACCTGCCATGATATATTACGGGTACAAGATCTGCATAAAACTGAAAAAGAGCCGAGGGCTATTGTCAAGGAAATGCAGAAAAGGGGGGGCGCTGGTATTTCTGACGAGCAGGCGACTGATATCGCAAGATTTCTGGAAGCTCCCTACTGGCAGCAACCCCTGCTCAGAAGCAAGTGTACAAAGTGCCATTCATTGAAACTCATTTTTGATACATGTGCAGCGGATTCTTTTTCACACGGGATTCCAATAGAAAAGATTAAACAGATGCAGAAGAGAGGGGCTGATATTACCGACAAGCAGGTCGATGAATTATATAATACTCTTCGCTGGTAAATACCCATTGTTATGCAGTGATGGTCTGTTCATAAGGGCTGGTGATTATGCCAGAGTTGTTTTGGAATGTCGATGGGTTTCGGCAAGATCGGGTTTTTATAAGAGATTCCCTCTCTTTTTTTGCTTAATTTAGTCGTAGCCATTTTTAAAATGGGCTTGATTTACCAGGCCCTTTTTTATTTTTAAATTTGCAGAACCGGCAAGACGAAAAAATTAATTTATGATATTGTAACATCCTCATTTTCCTAAACTATCAAACTCTCAGCGACTATTCGTCAAGTATATGTTCTGGATGGGAAAACTGACCTGTATGAGAAAGTATTGACAGAAGTCATGGCGATTATTAATATGTGATAAAAAAACAGGTTGAGGCAAAAATAACTTGACAAAGCTTGAAATTTATAATTTATAATATTTATATTTTATAACTTTTTGACTATCAAAGGATTTAAGATCGTTCTTCCCAGTAATGGCTAGTACCTGCGCTGACAGTTTTTGATTTTTTCTTTTCCTCATCAAATGATTTTAGCAGAGGGTGATTAATTTTGAAGTCTTTTGCTGCATTTCTGGTAAGAAACAGAATCCCGGTTCTGGTGGGTATTTCCCTTGTAACGCTCTTTTTTCTGTTTCAGGCATCAAAGCTATCCATAAAAACAGATTTTAATGATCTCCTTCCTCAGAAGCATCCCTTTATAAAGGTCCATAATAAGATCAGAGATATTTTCGGCGGAGCCAACCAGGTGCTTATAATGGTCCAGGTTAGAAAAGGGGATATCTTTAATTCCAATACTCTGGGAAAGGTCCGGTGGATCACCCGTGAGCTGGAAAAGATCCCCGGGGTCGATCCCTATAAAATAAGGTCCATTGCCAGTTCCAAGATGAAGGATTTTTCATTTTCATCAGGAACAATGTCTATTACGCCGCTTATGTATCCGGACGTCCCGAAAAATGAAAAGGAGATGCAGGAACTCCGTGATAAGGTCTACAGTAATCCAAGATATTACGGGCCATATGTCTCTTATGACAGTAAAAAGACCCTGATCCTGGTGGATTTTTTTGAAAAAGCAATCGACTATCAAGCTGTTTTTAAGTATTTCAGCAGTATCAGAGAAAAAACAGAGGACGAAAACCATATCATTAATATCGCGGGCGAGCCCATGCATATGGGTTATATCTACCATCATACCAGCCAGGTTCTGTTGGTTTTGGCCATAACAGTGCTGGGTATTATTATTATGCTCTATATCTATTACCGGAGTTTTCGGGCGGTTTTCATTCCGGTTCTGGCTGCCGGTATGAGCGCTGCCTGGGGCCTGGGGTTTATGGCGATGCTTGGGTTTAATCTTGATCCGCTGATCCTGGTGCTGCCTTTTTTGATAGCCTTAATGACGGCTCGTCACTCCATGCAGTGTATTAGCCGGTATCTTGAGGAATTTACTCAATTAAAAGATATTAAAAAATCAGCAACCCGTACGATTGAGAATATGTTTTTTCCGGGGATTACCAGTATTGTCACCGATGCTCTGGGCATTGCCCTGGTAGCCATAGCCACCATTCCCGTGCTGGTGAATATCGCCATTGCCTGTTCATTCTGGAGCATAGCAACAGTTATTCTTTCCGTGGTGATGACACCGCTTCTTCTTGCCTGTCTGCCGGTAACGGAACGGACCCGGAAATATGTCGAAAGACTAGTGAATGCAAAAAAAGTTGATTACCGCGACAGGTTTTTAACTATTATCGGTTCATGGATCCCGGGTAAAGGCAAGTGGGTTGTTACGGTGATCACCTTGGTCATCGTTGCTGTGGGATGGAACTATGCTACACGGATAACGGTGGGCGACTTTTTCCCCGGCTCATCAATCCTGTGGCCTTTTCACCGGTATAACAAGGATGCTTTTCGGATTACTTTCAGCATGCCGCTT
>JAHEEI010000041.1 GCA_024640785.1 Pseudomonadota bacterium | reverse complement strand
CACACGTCCCTTGCGTGCTTTTACCTGTTCAATATTACTGACTATTTTTTCATATACCCTACCTCCCGGGACAAGGGCCACAACCGGCATATTTTCATCAATCAGGGCGATGGGGCCATGTTTCATCTCCCCGGCAGGATACCCTTCAGCATGGATATAGGAAATCTCTTTTAATTTCAAGGCACCTTCAAGCGCGATGGGATAATTTATACCTCTTCCCAGATAAAGAAAATCCCTGGCATCAACAAATTTTTCAGCAACCTTTTTGATTTCCGGTTCAAGCTCCAGGACTTTTTCAACAAGATGCGGAAGTTTAACCAGGTTCAAAAGTAAATCCGCTGCTCTTTCAGGATTCAGCTGATTTTTTTTTCTTCCAAAATAAAAGGATAAAAGAAAAATCGCTATGATCTGGCTGGTAAAAGCTTTAGTGGATGCAACCCCTATCTCAGGGCCGGCATGGGTATAAAGCACATGATCACAGTCCCTGGCAAGGGAACTATCCACAACATTACATATACAGAGAAGCTTTGCCCCTTTTTTCTTTCCCTCTCTCATGGCCGCAAGCGTATCGGCGGTTTCACCGGACTGGGAAATAAGCACCATAAGCGTTTTATCATCAACAATGGGATCTCTGTACCTGAATTCTGAAGCCAGATCGACTTCAGCGGGTATCCGGCTCATGTCCTCAAACATGAACTTCCCCACCAGCCCGGCATAATAGGATGTCCCGCAGGCAATAAAGCATACCTTGTTGATATTTTTTATCTCCTCAGGGGCAAGGGTTACACCGTCAAGAAACACCTCTCCCTTAACTTCTAAAATACGGCCCCTCAATGTATCAATAATGGCATGGGGCTGTTCAAATATTTCTTTCAGCATGAAGTGTCTATAACCGTCTTTTTCCGCCATTAGCGGGTCCCAAGTGATATGTGAAGAAGCTCTTTCTACAATTTCTCCTTCAAGTGTCTTTATCTCAACATGACCAGCATCAACAACCGCTACTTCTCCATCGTTTAGAAAAATCATATCCCGGGTATGAGAAAGAACAGCAGGAATATCGGAAGCAATAAAATTCTCACCCTTTCCAAGCCCAAGAATAAGCGGGCTCTCATTTCTTGCCACAATAATTATTGACGGTTCGGATTCATGAACAACAGCAACAGCATAAGACCCCCGCACCATCCGAAGCCCCTCTCTTACCGCATTTTCAAAAGAAGATCCCAGCTTTAAAAAACGCGCAAAAAGATGTGCGAGAACCTCACTGTCAGTTTCTGAGCTAAAAACACTTCCCTCCTCTTTTAGCATCATTTTTAATTCAACATAGTTTTCAATAATACCATTGTGAACAACTGCGATTCCTTCATAAAGATGGGGGTGAGCATTGGTTTCCGACGGCCGGCCATGCGTAGCCCAGCGGGTATGTCCTATCCCAGTTATTCCGTCAAAAGATTCTCCGCAAATAAGCTTCCCCAAATCAGCAATTTTACCCTCACACCTGCAAACCTTTATTTTTTCTTTATCAAAAATGGCAACCCCGGCAGAATCATAACCTCTATATTCCAGACGTTTAAGGCCTTCCATCAGTATATCTATGGGTTTTTTTGCACCTGTATAGCCGACAATACCGCACATAAGAAAATCTCCAACAATTGTTTCTTATTATTTCTCAGAATCTTTTTTTGAAGCAGCCTTGAAATAATTATTATAATTCACCTGCCGAACCCGGCTAACCCCCAGAGCTTTTCCAGGGACATCCTTTGTAATGGTGGAACCCGCGCCGATCAGAGCATTCTTCCCAATCTTTACCGGTGCGACCAGAGCGGTGTTGCTCCCGATAAAAACGCCATCTTCAATAATGGTCTGATGCTTATTTTTCCCATCATAGTTACAGGTAATCGTACCTGCACCCACATTCACGCCCTCACCAACTATTGAGTCACCAATATAAGTCAAATGACTTACTTTTGATCCCTTTCCAATGGTCGATTTTTTAATTTCAACATAATTTCCCACCCTCGCATCCTCACCCACATTTGCCTGGGGCCTTAGGTGAGCAAAAGGCCCGACAGCGGCATGATCACTCACAGAAGCTTCCTGGATGACACATGACGGTTTGATATGCACATGGTTTCCAATAACAGACCCCGTAATAACTGAGTTCGGCTCAATAATGCTTCCCGAACCAATTGAAGATTTTCCTTTAATAGTATTATTTGGGTAAACAACAGTATCTCTGCCGATTTTTACTTCGGCATCGATTATCGTTGACAAGGGATCAATGATAGTTACGCCTTCTTTCATATGAAACAAATTTATCCTTTTCCTCATCTCTTTTTCAACTTCAGAAAGATCGACCCGGTCATTCACCCCCTTAACTTCCAGGGAATCTTCCGTTTCTATAGCCTGAACCTTCTGTTCCGACCCGACGGCAATCGAGACAATATCCGGAAGATAATATTCACCCTGTTTATTATCTGTTTTTACATTCTTCAGCGCCTCAAAAAGAAACGACGCTTTGCAGCAGTAAATCCCCGTATTTATCTCGGATATCTTTCTCTGTTCATCTGTTGCATCCTTTTCTTCGATGATTCCGGTAAAACACCCTTTGACGTCCCTGACAATTCGGCCATAGCCAAAAGGGTTATCAATCACTATTGAAAGAACGCTTACAGCACAATCTCTTATTTGATGTTTATTGATAAAAGTTTCAAGCGTTCGGGAATTAATGAGGGGAACGTCTCCACAAAGGATGAGCACGTCTCCTTCAAAGTCTTCAAAGCACTTTTTTGCTGCCATAACAGCATGGCCTGAACCCAAGGTCTCTTCCTGATAGGCAATCAAAACATTTTCATTCTTTACCGCTTCTTCAACTTTATCCTTCTGGTGGCCCACAACTATAACAATTCTGCTGCAGCCGATCTCTTGTGCCGCTTTCAACGGGTACAGAAGCATTGGGATCCCTGCCACGGGATGAAGCACTTTAACCAGTTCTGATTTCATCCGGGTCCCCATGCCCGCAGCAAGGATAATTGCCGTTATTTTATTCATAATCCACCTTTCTTTAAAATGGCAGGGATAGCATTAATATTTCGGCATTCTGCCATGGCTTAATTCAGGGGACATCACATGTCCTTGACAAAATATACTTTTTCATGTCACTATCAATAAAGATATATGCAACTATAACCGATTTACAGTTTAATATCAATTATGGACATTTCATGAAAAAACTACTGGTCATATCACTGCTTATGCTTCTAACCTGCCTGGCCTCATGCTCCACCGCTCCACAGACAAAACCCATGGAAAACGCTGAGGCCCATTATAATAAAGCATTAGCGTCTTTTAGCAAAAGAAACTTCTTTGAAGCTATACCCTCCTTTGAGCAATTAAAAGACAAATACCCGATAAGCCCTTATGCAGTCCTTGCTGAACTCCGCTTGGGTGACTGTCATTTTCTTCAAAATGAACTGGAACTGGCAATCCATTACTATGATAATTTTAGGCGCCTCCATCCGAACAATCCAGACGTACCCTACAGCATATACATGACCGGCATGTGCCACTTTGAACAGATCCTTGCTGTTGACCGGGACCAGACCCCAGCACTTGAAGCTGTTGAGTACTTCCAGTCACTGGTTGATCTTTATCCTGAAAGCTCATACTCGGGCAAAGCCCTGTGTAAAATTTCAGAAGCAAAGAAACAGATCGCAGAGCATGAAACCCTTGTGGGTCTTTTCTATCTTAAAAACAAAAAATATAAAGGCGCCACCAGACGTTTTATCAAGCTTTTAAAACAATACCCGACATCCATTAACAAAGATAAGATATACTATCAAATTGCACAGGCAGACTTTGAGTCAGGCAACATTCAGCGCGCGGAAAAAATAGTGACGCTGCTTAAAAACAAATATCCTGAAAGCACCTATACCTCTCTGGCAAAAAAGCTGGCCGGGCAAAACAAGCCGGAGATAGGCGCCCCTGAGAAAGAAGATAAAAAAAAGCTCGATAAAAATAAAAAATGGCTTTTCTTTTAGCCCTCTTCCCTGCTGAGTTTTTCAACTAGTTCCCAGGCTTTATCAATCGCTTCTTCGATTTTTTCAGGCTCGCTCCCTCCGGCCTGCGCCATATCAGATCTCCCGCCGCCGCGTCCGCCCACAACAGACGCGATTTCCTTGATAATGGTCCCGGCAGACACCTTGTCCTTCCTATCTTTCTTCACCATGGTCAAAAGGTGCGCCTTACCTTCGAATTCTGTTGCCAGTACAATAACACTGTTCATGACCATACGGTCACGCAGCTTATCACCATATTCACGCATCGCTTTAGGATTTATCGGATCAATCCGGGTAGAAATTACGGAATAATTTCCTATCTTCCTGATATTATCAAGAACAGAATCAGCCTGTTTTGAAATAAGCTGCCCCTTAAACTTTTCGATCTCTTTCTCAATATTCCTTTGGTCTGAAATAATCCGTTCGACTCTTTCAACCAGCATACGGGGCTCTGTCTTAAGAATATCTGACAGGCGTGAAATGACAGCCTCCTCTTTCCTGACAAATTCACAGGCTGCGGCTCCAGTAACCGCTTCAATACGTCTCACACCTGCTGCAACAGCACCTTCACCCACGATTTTAAACAGACCTATTTCTCCTGTAGCAGAAACATGGTTGCCCCCACAAAGCTCCATACTGTAGCCCGGGATATTAACTACTCTTACTTTGTTTCCGTATTTTTCCCCAAAAAGTGCGGTTGCCCCCATTTCCAATGCTTCCTTAGCCGGAAGAACCCTGACCTCAAGTAATATGTTTTTCCGGATATGTTCATTAACAAGGTCTTCAACCGTTCTCAGGTCACCCTTTTTGATGGCCTCAAAATGAGTAAAGTCAAAACGCAGACGGTCAGGCGTGACCAACGAGCCTGACTGTTTAACATGACTCCCCAGTACTTTTCTTAATGAGGCCTGAAGGATATGCGTTGCGGAATGATTATTTGATATTGCGCTGCGTCTTGAAGCATTAACACTAAGGACCGTATCATCCCCCAGGTTGACCTTCCCTTCTTCTATTTTCCCTCGGTGCACCGTAAGTCCGGGAACAGGTTTCAGTGTATCAGAAACTTTAATTTTATATCCGTCGCCGGTGATGACACCCCCATCACCGACCTGTCCGCCAGATTCTCCGTAGAAAGGAGTTGTCTGTGTTATTATTTCTACATCTGCTCCTTCTGAGGCTTCATCAACTACAGAATCACCAACGATTATCTTTAGGATTTTTGATCTGCTTTCAACCTCATCATAACCGGTGAATTCGACATTGATTCCTTCCTGGACAATTGCATTGTATATATTTGCAACCTTATCATCCCCGGAACCTTTCCAGGCCAGACGTGCCCGTTTTTTCTGCTGTTCCATCGCTTTCTCAAAACCAGCGATGTCTATCTCAAGATTATGATCCCGAACAATATCATTTGTCAGGTCAACGGGAAAACCGTACGTGTCGTAAAGTTTAAAAACAATATCCCCATTTATTACCGTCTGCTCTTCCTTTTTGATTTTTGCAACTTCCTGTTCAAGAATCTCGAGACCAGCCTTAAGCGTTAAGGAAAAAGCTTTCTCTTCATTAACTACGACTTTTTTTATGTAATCAAGAGATCGGTTAAGCTCAGGATATACTTCCTTCATTTGATCAGCAAGCACGTCAACCGCATCATGGAGAAAAGGTTTTTCAAGTCCAAGAAGTTTTCCTCTTCTGGCCGCCCTTCTCATTATTCTTCGCAGCACGTATCCTCTTCCTTCATTGGACGGCAGCACTCCATCGGCAATCAGAAAAGATGTTGCCCTGCAGTGATCAGCAATAACCCTTATGGACGTATCGTGTTCTGAATCTGAGCCGTATCTGATCCCTGATATATTTTCCACAAAACGGATAAGCGGTTCAAACAAATCTGAATCATAATTGCTTTTTTTATTCTGCAGCACAGCAGCAACTCTTTCCAGGCCCATCCCGGTATCTATACTCGGTTTCGGAAGCGCAATCTTTTTACCGTTAATGTCCCGGTCATACTGCATAAACACAAGATTCCACAACTCAAGGTATCTGTCACAGTCACAGCCCACTTTGCAATCTGAACGGCCGCACTTAAACTCTTCGCCCTGATCGATCAGAATTTCAGAACACGGTCCGCAGGGACCGGTATCTCCCATTGACCAGAAATTATCTTTCTCTCCCAGCCTTACGATCCGGTCAGGAAAAACTTTCACCTGATCTTTCCAGATGGTATAAGCCTCATCATCATCTGAAAACACAGTCACCCAGAGCCTTGAAGGATCTATTTTAAGGACGCCCGTAAGAAACTCCCACCCCATTTTTATGGCATCCTGCTTGAAATAATCTCCAAAAGAAAAATTTCCAAGCATCTCAAAGAAAGTATGGTGGCGAGCTGTTCGGCCCACATTTTCAAGATCATTATGTTTTCCACCGGCACGGACACATTTCTGAGAAGATGCCGCACGGCTGAACAATCGCTTTTCCTCACCAAGAAAAACACCCTTAAACTGTACCATTCCGGCATTTGTAAAAAGAAGCGTGGGGTCATTCTGTGGGATAAGCGATGCACTTTCTACAACAGTATGCCCTTTTGACTCAAAATAGTTCAGAAATCCATTTCTTATTTCAGTTGCTGTTTTCATATCCCTACCATAGAAAAATGATACGTTCGACTGATACTGCACAAAAAAACTACAGGATCTTTAGCCCTGATCATCAGGGTGGACATCCTTCACAATTCCATATATAACTCCTGATGAAAAACCGCGTGATTTTAAAAACGAAAGAATTTTTGACTGGGACGGCTGAAAAACGGAAGGAAAGCGTTTATTTACCGCTTTTCGTGCTGTATCCTCTTCACTAAACTGGCCCCAGACTCCCTGCTGAACCCTGTCAATGATATCCTTCTTAATATTTTTTTCTCTTAAAAAATGATACAACTTTGTTTTGCCCCACAACCTGTTTTTTATCCTTGATTCTGCCCACCGGTATGCCACATCATAATCATTCAGAAACCCTTTTTCTAAAAGCTCCTGAATAACCTTATCTACAAGGTCTGACTCAAAGCCCTTGTCCAGAAGCTTTACCTCAAGTTCTTTTGTTCCGTGGGGACGGCGAGCAACAAATGCGTATGCTGAGCTTAAGGCCTTTTTAAAAGACTCCTCTTTTTTCATCCGAATCAGTTCTCTTCTTCAGCTTTTTTATCAGTCTTATTTAAACCCGCCTTCTCAAGAATTCCAGACTCAATCTCTTTGAGTAGTTCCTGGTTTTCTTTAAGGAAAATTTTCACATTCTCGCGCCCCTGTCCGAGGCGATCCTTTTTATAAGAGAACCATGAACCGCTTTTTTCGATGATCCCTTCTTCAACACCAAGGTCAATCAGGTCTCCCTCTTTAGAGATACCTTCTCCAAACATGATATCAAACTCCACCTGTCTGAATGGCGGAGCCATCTTGTTTTTAACGACCTTGACCCTGGTTCTGTTGCCAAGCACTCTCTCTCCATCCTTGATTTGACCTATTTTTCTTATGTCCATCCTGACCGTGGAATAAAACTTAAGCGCGTTTCCACCTGTGGTTGTTTCAGGATTTCCAAACATAACTCCGATCTTCATCCGGATCTGGTTAATAAATATAACAGCGGTTTTTGACCTGCTTATGGAAGAAGTCAGTTTTCTTAAAGCCTGAGACATCAACCGTGCCTGAAGACCCATGTGTGAATCACCCATATCGCCCTCAATCTCAGCACGCGGCACAAGCGCAGCAACAGAATCCACCACCAGAACATCAATACCCCCGCTCCTGACAAGCATCTCCGCTATCTCAAGAGCCTGTTCTCCATGGTCAGGCTGAGAAATCAAAAGTTCATCGGTTTTCACTCCCAGTTTTTTTGCATATGGCATATCCAGGGCATGCTCAGCATCAATAAAAGCCGCGACCCCTCCTGTCTTTTGTGCTTCCGCAACAATATGCAGTGAAAGCGTAGTCTTTCCGGAAGACTCCGGCCCATATATTTCAATCACCCTTCCCCGGGGAATTCCGCCTACACCCAGTGCGATATCCAGACTCAAGGCACCTGTGGGGATAGAGGGCACATCATGTAAAGACAGCCCTTCATCACCAAGACGCATTATGGCCCCTTTGCCAAACTGTTTCTCTATCTGACTTACTGCCATCTCAATTGCTTTGTTCTTGTCTTTATTTTCTTCTTTAGCCATGCCTATCCCTCCACCTGTAAGGTATTTGAAAGTTGAATTTTCCGATAAAAAATTATCCAAGGCTTACGTTTTTTAGTACGGTATAAACCGGGCCTTCCGGAACTAGATCGCTTTTGTAAAAAGTAATCTTTTCCGCTTCAAAACTGCCGAGTTCTGTCCTGATCTGTTCAAAAGCAACTCTTAACTTCTTCTTTGCCCTGCTGTCCCTGACCCGGCCTATAGTCAGGTGCGGAGAAAAGAGCCGTTTCCCTCTTGCAAACCCCAGAGGTTCTAGAGATATATCAATATCTTTTTGAAGTTTATATAAGACTTCATCAGCCTTCAGCCCTGCCCAGACAACTTTTGGATTATTACTGCTGGGAAAAGCGCCCAGACCGGAAACAGAAACATTAAAACGGGTTAGCCCTCCCGTAGTATTTTCAAGGACTTCGGAAATAGCTTCTATTTTGTCCTCGCGGGTCGGACCTAGAAATTTAAGGGTAAGGTGTATATTCTTCGGCTTAACCCATTTTATTCCACCAACTTCAGACCCTATTTTCTGCTGAACCCCTGCCAGCAATTCTTTTATGTTCTCTTTGATCTCCAGTGCGACAAAGGTTCGGAATTGTCCCATTTAAAGCCTCATTAGACAGGTGATAACAGGTACCACAGGAGCTGTTCTTTGTCAATCCAACTCGGAACGCTCGGTTTTGTTAAACAGTATAGAAAACAGCTTTGACACATACGGTCAAAATACAATTGTTTTAATAATTTAACTACCACTATCTCTAAGACGGTATTTTCAGTCTCCCACTGAAACGGGCTAAAGAAAAAGCAAAAAACCGCAAAATCCTGCAAGGGGTTAATGGTATTAAAATCATTTGCAGTTCCAGAACCACTAAACATTCTTCGTCTAAAGACGAGAGTCTTAAACCCCGAAGGAGACAATAAAATCACTGGATAGGAATCCCAAGCACAGCCTTTCTGAGATACTCCAGAGCCATGTGCGAGGTCATTAGCTTTATTTTTTCACGGTCATTAAAGAAAAAACCGTGTTTTCTAACTTCAGTTTTTTCTTCAGATGAAACAGCAACATAAACCGTCCCCACCGGTTTTTCAGCTGTTCCGCCTGCAGGCCCTGCTATTCCGGTAACCGCAAGTCCGAAAGTTGTACCAGAAACTTTTCGCACGCCCTCTGCCATCAGCTTTGCCACCGGCTCGCTAACAGCCCCGCATTTATTTATAATGTCAGCAGGCACATTAAGAATCTCCTCTTTTGCCTTATTGCTGTAAACCACAAAGGATCTCTCAAAATAGGCTGAACTGCCCGGCACATTTGTAATTTTGTGTGAAATCAGCCCTCCCGTGCAGGACTCTGCAATAGCTATTGTGGCTTTCTTTTCAGAGATGACTCTGCCCACAACTTCTTCCAGGAGCTCTCCGTTATTGGAATATATAAATTCTCCGATCCGAGATTCGACGGCATTAACTGCTTTTTGAAGCTCCATTTCAACTTTATTTTCATCAGCCCCCTTGCCGGTTACCTTCAGACTTATCTCAGGGAAGCTCGGATAATATGCCAGGCTCACCCCACCATCATCCGGCAACACATTCGCAAGTTTTTCCTGCAGCAAAGACTCCCACAGCCCAAACACTTTAAGGGTTTTTGAGAGAATAATGTTTTTGCTGCCGCATTCTTTTTCAAGATAAGAAACAAGAAAACTTTCTGTTATAGCCCGGACTTCACCCGGAACACCCGGCAGAAAGATATAATGTTTATGATCTTCAATTATAAGAAAACCGCATGCGGTACCCACCGGATTAGATATAACCGTAGACCCGTCAGGCAAAACAGCTTGTTTTTTGTTAACCTCACTGACCTTCCGGTTGGCCTTTCCAATAAGCTTTTTCAGGGCTGAAAAAGCCTTCTGATTCAGGACAAGTTTTTTACCAAAACAACGGGCAGCCGCTTCAGAAGTCTTATCATCTTCTGTAGGACCCAGCCCTCCGGTTACAATGATGAACCTTGTAGCCCCATTTAAGTTCCTTAACGCACCGGCAATAGCATCAAGTCCATCCCCGACAGTTGTTATTTTGGAAACAGAAAAGCCTCTTAAATAAAGAGCCTCTCCAATAAACCTGGCATTTTCATCCACAGTCCTTCCGGATGTGAGCTCATCTCCAATGGTAATTATTTCAATCATAGTTTTCTTTGCAAATAACCTATTGTTTGTTTTCGCTCTTAAACCCTTTCATCATGCTGATGGTCTGCCGCATCGGGCAACCAGTTTTATACATTATGTGACTTCACTTAAGCACCGCAGGAATTCCTGTATTCAAAAAATCTTAAAAAAAAGTATTATCTGCAGCAGCAGGTTCGCATAAACCCCGGCAACAATATCGTCAAGGACAACCCCAACCCCACCATGAACATTATCGTTTATCCGATTTACAGGGTAAGGTTTTGCAATATCAAATATCCTAAACAGGACAAAACCGGATACAATATATCTCCAGTCATAGGGCAGAAAAACCATGGTAACGAAATAACCGGCTACCTCATCAATAACAATCTGAGAGGCATCCGCCTTTTCAAATATCTTTTCTGCTCTTTCTGACACCCATACAGAAAGAGCAATAAACGCTAATATCGTCAAAAGGTAAACAGACGTACTAAGGGATGCTATTATTATAAAAAGCAGGACACCCACAACTGAGCCTGCTGTTCCGGGCATAAAAGGAAAAAACCCAGTGTAAGCACCTGTCGCAAGAAAAACAATCAACTCTCTGTGTAACCTGCTCATGCATCAGCCTTTTCAACCAGAACCTCATTTCCGGGAAGAACTTTCTTTAAGACAGAAGTGCCTCCTTCAATTTTTCCAAATACATTTACAGCGCTGGCAGGCCTTATCTCCCCCTCCCTGCTTATCGGAGTGGGACCAAAAAAAATACAAAATGCAGCCCCTGAGGGCCAGTAGCCAAGGTCACCTTTGGCAACAACTTCAAGCGCCTCTTTTTCAATAACGGTATTAACTGGAATTTTGAAATATATCTCATCTCCCCAAATATTAGCAACCGCTGTAAAAGGAAGTGAGTCCCATATCTTATCTGCGGTTACGCTGTCATAAAGCAGCGCAAATACTTTAACCTCTTTTGATGATATTTTTATCTTACGTTCCATTTTCATATATGCCGTTCTCCCTCAACCCCTTAAAAGTATCTTCAAGAAACTAATATTATGCCTTTGCCAAAAAATATTTTTCAATAACATCACAGATGATATGCCCGGCACAAAGATGCACTTCCTGGATATTCGGAGTATTTTTTGAAGAAACCGTAAGACAAATATCTGAAACAGATTCAAGCTTTGACCCTTTTTCTCCAGTAAATGAAATGGTCATGACCCCTGCTTTTTTTGCAGCATCAAAAGCTTTAATCACATTAGCCGATGAACCGCTGGTACTTAAACCCCAGACAATATCTCCTTTTTGCCCTAAAGCCTCAACCTGTCTAGAAAAGATTGAATCATAATCCAGATCATTTGAAATACTGGTAAGAATTGCGGTATCTGTGGTAAGTGCAATTGCAGGAAGCGCTTTTCTATAAAACTTAAACTTGTTAACAATTTCCGCTGAAAAGTGCTGGGCCTGAGAAGCACTTCCGCCATTTCCAAAAATCAGAATTTTGCTTCCCTTTTCAAAACAATTAATGATCTCCTGCGCCATCTTTGCCACAATATTTGCATTTTTCTGACCGCTTTCTGAAATAATGCGTGAGGACTCATCAAAACATTCTAAAATATCTTCATTTACCATTATTTTATCCTTCCGAAAACATAATAGGTTAGACACCGTAATTAATGATTTTCATATTATAAAGCAGAATATTTTGTGTCAAGCACGGAATATCAATATTTTACCGAAAAACCTATTAGAATATATTTACTTTTTAAAATAATGAAAAATATTTCCTAATATTTACAGAATTTTGCCTCTAAATTATCCCCTTATAAAAACAAATAAAATTTAAAAATCCAGACCTCTGCGGAAACACCTTAACTTCAAAAAAAAAGGAAACGTGAAATTAACGGCTTATGTTAAAAGACGTTTGTTTCAGTTTCCTTAAAATACTATTAAACAAAACAGGATAATGGATCAGTCCTGTTCCTCGGCAACGGTCATATAACCGCCCTGCCTTAAAGCAGCATCTGTCTCATCATCCAGATTCACCTTTAGGGCCGCCACTTCTCTAAGAGCTTTCACAATTTCCCTGTTGTCTTCAGCATCTACAAGAGGTTTTGCCCCTTTATATAGCTGCCTTGTCCTTTTATTTGCCATATGAACAAGAATAAATCTGTTATCTACGTTTTCCAGACAGTCTTCAACTGTAATTCTTGCCATTTTTTTCCTCCGGAATTGTAATTTATATTGGTTTATATTACTATCTAAAATTTAAATTATAGTGATATATTAAGTAATTATTTAGAATAACAGATTGATACCAAACAGTCAATACAATTAAGAAGGCGCTTTGCAGACTGCGGCTGTTAGCACATAATAGATTGGAGGAAACCTTGACAACCGGCATCGCACTCTTTTCAGGCGGACTTGACAGTATTTTGGCAATTAAAATGCTTGAACAGCAAAATATAAAGGTTGAAGCAATCTCTTTTGTCACCCCGTTTTTTGGAGCTGAGAATGCACAGAAATCCATCGGACACACAAATGCAAAACTTCATATCATTGACATTACGGAAAGACATTTTGAGATGCTCAAAAAACCTCCCCACGGATATGGTAAGAATATGAACCCCTGTATTGACTGTCATGCCCTTATGTTTAAATGTGCGGGAGAAATGATGACAGAACTTAAGGCGGACTTTATTTTCTCCGGGGAAGTGCTGGGAGAAAGACCCATGTCTCAGAACAGAAATTCTCTTCAGGTTGTTGCAAAAGACTCCGGGTTGGAAGAACAGCTACTGAGGCCCCTAAGCGCCCGCCTTCTGCCCCCGACAGCACCGGAAAAGCTAGGGCTGGTTGATATTTCAAAACTTCCTGAAATTAAAGGACGATCAAGAAAACCTCAAATCGCCCTGGCAAAAGAGTTCGGCATAACAGGCTATCCGGAGCCCGCAGGCGGGTGCAAACTGACCGATCCGTCTTTCAGTAAAAGATTAAAACACCTGCTTGAACACAAAAAGAAGGTTGAAAGAAAAGACCTTGAACTCCTATCCACAGGAAGACACTTTTTCACAGAAAGCCAGGTTAAAATAATCGTTGGAAGAGATGAAAAAGATAATAACAGAATTGAAGAGTTATGCAGTAAAGACGATATACTGCTGACAATTGATAATAGACCCGGCCCCACAGTAATGGTACCAAAAGAGATTGATGAAAAAACCCTGGAGTTTGCTGCAGCTATTTGTATTGCCTACAGCAATACAAAGCCAGAAAAAAAAGCTTCGGTATCTGTTCTAAACGACAACAAGGTGATAAAGAAAATTGTGACCTTCGGAATTGCAAAGGAAAAAGTAAAGGGATTAATTCTCTGATTTTTTTAGCCTTTTCATATAGCCAAAAGGAATATATGCTTTTTCAAACTAAGCAAAAGCTAAGGTTATTATTGCAACTGTTGACTTTTAATATGTGCTGAAAACTTAATATGATCTAAAGTAATGTTGAGTCCTCAAGTGCTATATCCCTCCAATAACTGTTTTTCATTTTTTTAATACTCCCCGAATACTGGCTTATTTTCACCGGAAGCAAAAAAGTTTTGTTAATCGTCTTATTTGGCAAAATTTTTTAAGTTTCTGTTACATTTTGTGAGAAATTTCACAGAAAGTTAGTGAGGTGATTAACATAATTAAATAGAAATATTGATTATGATTTTAAAAAACTAGGATCCTCGAATTCTTTTAATATTAATAAGTAATGGGTTGAATAAATTACCGATAACAAAATACAATGTAATAATGGTTAAGGAGAAAGACAGATGCTTATAGCACTATACATCTTCTTAGGACTTTTATTCTTTGATTGTTTAATAGCCTGTTGTATCTACTTTCGGAAAGAGAGAGGCTTTAAACAATATGAAGAGTATTTGAACTCTCTTTTGGCAGAAAAATCAACTGAATAAGATAAAACTGCTAATGGCAACAGATATTCTGATTTTGTTCACCAAGCACAAGTGCTTCCTGTTCCAGATTTAAGTACTTAAAGATTGGTAATCTGTTCCTGTTTTCTTTGCAATTAGTAAACCGAAAAAGTACTTAGTAAAAACCACTTTTATAAAATCAAAAAACTCTCTTTTTCATATAATTAAAAATAATATATGCTTTTTTCTACCAGAACAGTATCTAAGGATTTACCTTGATTTAATTTAAAAAATTTTTCCCATTGCTATGATTAGTAAATTCTGGTTGCAAACATGTCAAAATACAGCCAAAAAGTATGATTGTGCTAGTCAAAACCAGTTATTTTTCTTTCTATTTTCCAGTCTAAAGCATTCCCTTTCAAAGCCATAACTGATTGTATTCAAACACATTTCCAAAAATAATACCCTGTTTGGCACATATCCTGCATTTTGATAATAAAATAATTAATAATTAGCGAGAAAGACTAATGGTTATATTACTCTACATCTTCTTAGGACTTTTATTATTTGATTGTTTACTAGCCGGCTATCTCTACTTTCGAGAAGATCGCCCCTTTGAAAAAGATGAAGATTATTCGGACTATCTAAAAAAAGTAAAATTATCTGAATAAGGTAAAACCCCAAAGGTAGCAAGATGCCTGATTTGGTGATCTGCTCATGTTTTCTTTTCAATTAATAACCCGCCAAAGCGATCAGTAAAAATCAGATTAGTTGTTTACCAGTAATCAATTCAGTAAAATATTTTTCAACTATAAGACAGACAATAAAGTAGATTTTTTGTTTGGAGTTAATGCGTGATTTTTTTCGATTTAAGACATTTCATAAAACAGCGGATCACAGCCTGAATATTTAAATGGTAATAACGTAGCATGTGTCTTGAAAAAATATGTTCTTTCTGGGTACTTTTTTCTTCTGGTATAATCCCCAAATGCTTTATGTAGACCTTTAATTACCGCTTAGAAATTAAGGGGATCTTAAGGGGATCTGAAGTATTATTTACTCTATAAATAACTTGAAACTCTGTATTTCAATGCAAATAAAAGGGTTTATTTTTTATAATAACTGTTATATTTTTCATGTAAGAATTAATTATATCTTCTTGATATAAAAATGAATATGCTATATAAGATTAGATACTTTAATTAAAAGGAGATACGAATGAAAAAGAAACTTGTTTTAGTTGTTATGCTAATGTTAATCAGTTTGGTTTTCACAAGCTGCGCAAATCTTGGGAGTAGTAGACAACAACTTATAACGGTTAACGCTTATAATGCGAAAACTGATGAAGATGTTACAGCAGATTGCCTTTTAAGCAATGATGATGGGATTTATAGAACAGTTAGCAACTGGGCTACTCTTGTAGGAAGGGATAAAGACACCCTTGAGGTTGAATGCCGTACAGCTGACCTTGTGGGGGAAGGAACCGTTGATGGAAGCATTGCCTGGAGATATGTGGCATTAGATACTTTGTTTATTATTCCTTTATTCCTGGATGGATTTTCAGCGGCTTGGACAGAATACCCTGAACTGGTAAGCTTGCCAATGGGTTTAAAATCCTGTGAAATTGATGATGACGGAGACGGGGTTGTGGACTGCAAAGACCACTGTCCGTTTACGCCAAAAGGGGTTGCTGTAGATTCAAAAGGCTGTCCATTGGATTCCGATGGTGACGGTGTGCCAGATTACCTGGACAAGTGCCCGGATACACCAAAAGGGGTTGCTGTGGACTCAAGCGGCTGTCCATTAGATACCGATGGTGACGGTGTGCCAGATTACCTGGACAAGTGTCCGAAAGACCCCAACAAAACAGAACCGGGTGTGTGCGGATGCGGTATCCCGGATACGGACAGCGACGGAGACGGTGTTGCGAACTGCAAAGACAAATGTCCGGATACGCCAAAGGGTGCCAGTGTTAATGTTAACGGCTGCTGGATTCTTAAAGATGTCAACTTCGATACAGATAAGACAGACATAAAACCTCGTTTTTTTGCTGAACTTAATAAGGTTGCTGATATATTAAGAAAAAACCCTGACATGAAAGTGGAAGTTCAGGGTCACACTGACAATGTTTTTACACCGGAACATAACCAGACCCTGTCTGAAAACCGTGCCGCCGCAATAAAAGATTACCTGGTAAAAGAGGGCATTGCCTCAGAAAGAATGATTGAAATGGGCTTTGGTGAGACCAAACCTGTTGCAACAAATGACACAGCAGAAGGCCGTGCCCAAAACCGAAGGGTAGAACTTATACCGATTAAATAGTTTTTGATATTAAAGATCCATAGTTAATTCAATTTATAGAGTACTTTTTTTATTGAAAAGTAAAATTATGCTTGAGCTGAATATTAACTTATTCAAAAGTTTAAAAAAATAAAAAACATAGCAACGCTCTTAAGAAGGGTTTTAAAAGTTACACTTGGCCCTTCATAACATTAACTGATTGCTGATTCCAACTTTTAAGACATTATCTTGGTTCCTAAGCTTTTTAATAGAAGATATCTAAACTGTGAAGGAGCCAAGAGCAAACAAGGGGTAGCACCTTTTAAGAGACGCCCACTTTTCTTCAATTTTAGAAGCAAAAACAGATACTGGGCAACAACAGGTAAAACCAGCTCCGTTTAAAAAATCATTCTTAACAGTAGGTCGGCGATTTAACTCCTCTCTCCGGATCCAGTAAAATCAAGCACTTAGCTCTTTCTGGTTAAGTGCTTTTTTTTTGTTTCTCCAAAATTTCATGGTACTTGAGGTTTTCTGGTTCATAAGAATATGCCAGAAGCAGATAGCTAAATTCTGATAGTCTTGATTCTGACAGGTATCTAAATGAAGCCGCGTGCTTTAATAAACAGGATGCCAATGGCAACACTCGCGTACGGATTAATCTTTCGGGTTTCCCTCTTTATTTACCAATCCAGCATATAGAAATGAAAATAGATTTCGCTTTGCGCACTTGATACGTCTGTTAGCTGAGCAAAAAGGGGGCAGTTTTGTGGGTTTGACTGATGCCCAGTAGAAATTGAGGAGGTTCATCTAAAAGTAACTTAAAAGACATTACAATCTCTGGAAATAAAAAATAATACTTGAAATCAGGATTAAAAGAGAGAACAGGAGAAACCGTAGCGGTGCTTTGAGATCTACAGGGCTTGTCTTCTGAGATGAAAATAGAGTTCTCAGCTTTTTCCCGTTGACGGGAATATCATAAGGGCTTGCCGTATCAGTTATTTCTTGACTTGGCTGTTTGGCGGCGGTTGTCGGTGTCTGAGCTGAACGTGGGGCAACCGGTTTTTTCCCGTTGACAAGAATATCCTTAGGGCTTGCCGTATCAGTTATCTTTTGACTTGGCTGTTTGGCGGCAGTTGTCGGTGTCTGAGCTGAACTTGAGGCGATCAGCTTTTTTTCTTCAACGAAGCCCTCAGAACTTATTTTTTTATTTTCTATTTCAATTTTATAATGAAAGAGTTCTTTAAATATTCCCATTTCTTCAGCAATCGTGGAGACATCATCAATATCTACAGCAGTTTTACCTCTTT
>JAHEEI010000181.1 GCA_024640785.1 Pseudomonadota bacterium | reverse complement strand
AGATACTTTTATAAATGCTTTAGAACGCAAAAAATCAGAAGAGCTAAAAGACACCGAACGTCTTAAAAGCGAGTTTTTAACAAATATTACTCACGAATTCAGAACACCCTTAACCCTGGCAATGGGCCCTCTGGAAGAATTGCTGCGAAACAATTATCTTGAGAATGATCAGACCATTAAAGAACAGGTCCAAATGTCGCTAAGGAACACTCAGAAGATGCTTTACCTGGTAAACCAGCTTCTGGATTATTCAAGGATTGAAGCAGGCATAACAGTTCTGGGGTTTCAGAAAAAGGATTTAAGGCTTTTTGTGTCTTCTATCATAGATTCTTTTTCCGCTATCCTAATTCAGAAAAAAATTAAACCCTCAATTGTTTTTACTGAAGATAGCTTTGAAGCTTATATTGACCCAGAAAAAATGGATAAAGTTTTAGTTAATATTATTGGAAATGCTCTCAAGTTCACTCCCGCTGGTGGCAGTCTAGAGATCAATTTAAGGACAATTCAATCCTCTTCTTTCAGTGAAGCCGATAGACATGTTCTTAAGGATAACATTGACAGTATTCCCGAATATATTGAAATTGCTGTTAAAGACAACGGTATCGGCATTAAAGAGGAGGAACTTGATAAGATATTTGAACGCTTTTATCATGGAAGTAATAACTTTAACTCAGGAATTAAAGGTACCGGGATTGGACTGGCGCTTGCGCGTAACCTTCTTAACCTTCAGCATGGACACATCAATGTTGAAAGTGTGTACGGCAAGGGATCGACATTCAGGCTTTATTTGCCAAAAGGTAAGGATCATATTGATGATAGCAGCATTCTTAGCGATGAAGACGGATATGCAGAAGTTCCAAAAAGCGCAAAGGAGTATCTTGATCTGATAGATGTTGAAGAAACAGAAAAACCGTTTATCCTTCAAAAGGACAAAAAGGTTGTTTTAGTTGTTGACGATAATGCTGATGTGCGAAAGTACCTCCAGAATATATTAGAGCAGGAATATCAAATTATTACAGCAAAAGATGGAAAAGATGCCCTTGAAAAAGTTAATAGTTACAGTCCGTCTATTATCATCTCCGACATTATGATGCCACGAATGGATGGTTTCGAATTTTTTAAGCAACTAAAATCCAACCCTGAATATAGCGCTATCCCTTTTATTTTTCTTACCGCTAAAACGGATATGGAAGTTAAATTGATCGGGCTTGAGCAGGGTGCGGATGATTATCTTGTAAAACCTTTTAATTCCTTGGAGCTGAAGGTCCGAGTTAAAAATCTCCTCAGAAACAGAGAGCTTGTGAGAGATAACCTGGAAAAGGAAGAAAAGATATCTTTACTTACCCGGTCTTTGACAATGCGGTATAAGTTTGAAAATATTGTAGGTCAGAGCAGGCTGATGGAAGATGTCTTTCAGAAAATGGAGTTGACCAAAAGTTCGGATCAACCCGTACTGATTACCGGTGAAACAGGTACGGGAAAGGACTTAATTGCCAAAGCTCTGCATCAGATAAGTTTCAGAAAAGAGAAACCATTTATTGTACTGAATTGTTCAACTTTTTCAGAAAATTTAATAGAATCTGAGATCTTTGGGCATGTAAAAGGTTCGTTTACCGGAGCAACTCAGGACAAGAAGGGATTTTTTGAGCTGGCTGACAGCGGCACGCTTTTCCTGGATGAGATTGGTGATCTTCCCTTAAATACACAGGCAAAACTGCTCAGAGTTCTGGAAGGGGGAACTTTTTATCCTTTGGGAGGGGTTGTTGAGAAAAAAGTTAATGTCCGCCTTATCGCCGCAACCAACAGGAATTTAGATGAATCAATGGCAAAAGAAAAGTTTCGTACTGATCTCTATTACAGGTTGAATGTTATTAATATTGTTCTTCCGCCTCTCAGAGAGCGCAAAGAGGATATCCCTCTATTGTTAGAATACTTTCTTGAGGATCAGAATAAGAAAAATTTAAAGAGAAAACAGTTTACACGTCAATCTCTAAATTATCTTTTTGGCTATAAATATCCTGGTAACATTCGGGAATTGAAAAATATTGTTGACAAATCATATACCTTTTGTCCGGTGAAAAATATCTCTCCCGAATACTTACCAGAAGAGGTCAGAGTAGCTTCAAACCCTGAAGAAATGTTTGATTCTCTGAGTGAAAAAGAAAATAAAAACAAACGCCAATTAGTTGTTGAAGCATTAACTCTCGCTAAAAAAAACAAGACCAAAGCCGCTCATATCCTCAATATTACCCGACCCACCTTATATAAACTAATACAGCAGTACGAGATTGACCTTAATTCTATTTAAATAAAATATAAGCTTTTGGCTGACTTCCTGTCCACTTGCCTTGAGATTGTCTCCGCTCAAAAAAAAGTGTTTAGATCCAGGAACTAAATAAGACAAGGCTCTAAGTATTTTACAAAAACCAAGTATGGCAAAATAGTAGCTTGCTGTATTTCAACAGTACTTCAGATATCCTCACTCATTCAGCACATGTCAAAAGTGAAGGACCCCAAAATAGCACCGGGTTTCCCGGTAGACAAATTGATATCCTGATCCGTTTTGCTCAAGTTCGACCCTAGAACAGGGTTTTTAAAAAACATTCCGGCCCAAATAAGCGTTAAGACCTTTAAATATTGTAAATTTAATTTACGCTCTCAATATTGCTTCTTGTCTTAATTAAAAAGTTAAGTATTATCATACAATTATCGGTTAATTTAAACAATACAGCAGTTATATCGACAGACAGTTGTGTAAATATGTTTTACGATTATTGTAAAGATTAGATTAGGATACCTCTAAAAAAATAAAAAAATATAAGTAAAAACAATGTATTGAAAAATATTGACGCCCTTGGCATTAAGGTTGCAATAAAATTTAACTAAAATTACAATTTTCTTTTTTTGTAATACCAAGGGGTGGGAAGTTTTGTTTATAAAAAAAATCAGTAATATGAAAAAATCAAAACTGGAGGAACAATTACCTGAATCACTATGGTATTTATATACATTTAAAAAGTCTTGACAATAGTGCCACATTGTGGCATATAATCTATTAATTAATATAAACAGTGAATACATTTATATGAGGAGGAAATCATGACTCAAAGGCGGCTTTCACTTTTACCGATATTTATAACAAGCACCTTTTTTATTGCTTCCCTGCTGTTATTATCCCTTTCTCCTGTTGCGGCCCAACCCTACAATGCGACACCGGCTCCCCTGCAAGACTCTTTTGAACTCAGCGATTTACAATATGCATATAATCCCGAAACACAAATTCTCACCAAAACATATACATTTAAAAATATTTCCGGCGAAACCATTTTTAACCCACTTCTGGTCAATCTTTTTCTCTGGTCAAACAATAACTCATCCGTTAACTGGCCGGCGATGGGCTACAATGGCACCAGCACATATGCCAACAGCGAACAAAGCGCGGCAACTGCGAACCCTTCCGGCCTGCTTGACTGGTCTGCCTCGGTTAATCCCGCAACGATTGATTCAACCCAACTATTTCCTCTATTGCCACAGCAGACGGTTCAAAGCGGGGCGGGCTATCCTTACTGGAGCATTCCCGGCTATGAGCTCCAGTGGCCGAATGATGCGTCGGCAACCATAGAGCTCCGTTTTTCCAACGTCCTGAACAGCAACTGGATACAGAACATGGTCTGGATTGTTTCCGCTCTAGGCGCTGACACTGACAAAGACGGTATACCGGATGATGCGGACAATTGTCCACTCAACTGTAATATAGAGCAGCTTGATCATGACGGTGACGGAATAGGCGATGTATGTGATGGTCCCGGAACAGCTGGAAAAGGCTGTAGCGACGGTTGCGGTTCGCCCTACTGTGAGCAGGAATGCATAATAGATACTGACAATGACACTATTCCAGACGTTGATGACAACTGCCCCACGGTCTGCAATTCAGCGCAGTTAGATGCAGACAGCGATGGCATCGGCGATGTCTGTGATGATACCCCCGGCTGTGGCGGTGGATGTGGAGCGCCAGCTTGTGAACAAGGATGCTGATTTTGTGCCGTTATGGCTACGACACGCTGGATTTATTTGTTTTCGTTACACTAGGTAAATAACATTGGCAGTTAACTGTTAAATAGATAAGGAGCAAGAATATGAAAATAACCCGTCGAGACTTTTTAAGGATGGCTGCTTATTCAGCTGCGGTAACAGGCGCAATGCAGTTTGATCTATTCAAACTAAAAAAGGCCTTAGCCGACAACGGAAAACCGAATGTTATCTGGTTTGAGGGACTGGGTGATTCAGGATGTGTTGTTTCCCTTGCCAATTACTTTGACGGTTCGGCCGGAATAGAAGGAGTGCTGCTCAACCACATTGAGATGAAATTCAACAGCGTCCTCATGGGGGCTTCAGGTCAAATGGCCGTTAACGCGGCTCAGGCAGCCTATGATGATTATGCAACAACGCCTTACGTTCTGGTCTTAAGCGGAGCCATCAGCAATCTGGACGGTTATGCCATCATTGGGCAGGATGATCTCCACGGCAACGGGACCATGCAGCTGGTGGACTCTTTCAGCAAGTGGGAGGAGCGGGCCGCGGCAGTACTTTTTGTTGGCTCCTGTGCCTGTTACGGCGGGGTCAACAGTATCGGAGGAGGCAATATCGGACCAGGCTATGATCCCCACAATGACGCACGGGCAATAGTGCCAAATCACAATCCCGGTCCTCCGACATATTCCGATGGGCGCAATTTAAATTATAATTACAGCAAATCGCTTTTTCTGCCGGGCTGCCCGGCCCATCCCGATTGGATCGTATTGAGCATTGTCGATTTTTTAACCAACGGCATGCCGTCCCGGGACGCCTAT
>JAHEEI010000040.1 GCA_024640785.1 Pseudomonadota bacterium | reverse complement strand
ACATTTTAATACACTATTTCTGAGCCTCTATTTTAAAATCGGGACTTATCTCTGAAATCCGGTTACTTATTAAAACTGCCCTATCCGGATTAACAAACCCCCATATTCTACCGGCTTTACGACCATTCATATTAATGAGTAACTTGGCGGCGATATCAAGATCCAGTTTTGACATCAATATCCCGCCCTGTTCAGGTGGAGTCTCCTCAAAAACTTTTGCGAGTTTCATCATCTTTTCACTTTCCACTTGTTGTTTCTGTGCAATTAAAGTTGATATATTCTTTTCAATTTTAACCAGTTGTTCGATTCGCTCCTCAATCTGATTTTTAAGCATTTTAAGGTTCTGCTCCTGTATTTCTAGAGTGACTTTTTTACGCTTCATTTCTTCTTCACGAGTCTTTATGGCATCAATAAAATCTGGACCCCACTTACCAAAACTAAAAACATCAGTCCCAGCAGATGATTCAACTACTGGGTTTTCAGGTTTAGTTTTATTTTTGGGAGTTTCTTCGGTTGTTCCCTGAGCAGAAACATCTGCGGTTGTTAGCAGAAGACCAGAAGTATCCATAAAGCTGTTTTCAGAAGAAATAAATAAAAATACAATTTTTAAAAAAACTAGAAAAATAACAGGGAGTAACAATATATTTATAGAAATCCCCTTATTCCCGGCTCTATTCTTCATCTTTCCTCTAAGCTTGGCTATCACTTTTATTTCCTCTAGAACTACGGCTTCATTAAATATGGGCATATACCCATGCCAAACCATTAATCTTTATTACCTTAGACAAAGACATCATCTCCCTTTCCGCCGGCAATAAAAATCTTGCCTTCATCAGCAAGTTTCATTGCAACTTTAACTATTTCATTTTGTGCTTTTTCAATATCAACCAACCTTGTAGGCCCCATATCCTCAATATCCTCTTTTAGCATATCAGCTGCTCTTTCTGACATATTTTTAAAGATCTTTTCCTTAATAGCCTCGCTGACCGTCTTCATAGCCCTTGAAAGAATATCTGAACTTATCTCTTTGAGTATCCCCTGAATACCCTTATCATCCACCTTAATCAAATCTTCGAAAATAAACATATTCTGACGAATTTCCTCAGCCATCTCAGGATTATATTCTTGAATACGCACAAGGATAGCGCTGCTGACCTGCCTGTCCATATTATTAAGTATTTCAGAAATCACCTTAACACCACCCATCTTCCTTTTCGTTGTCTGTGCTGTTTTAATTTCCGATTCAAGAACATGTGCGACATTACGCAGCATCTCAGGCGAAATATTTTCAAGCTTGGCCATCCTATCAATCGCATCCAGCTGCAAATTGTCAGGAAGTGTTGCTATAACCTGACTCGCTTCTTCAGGTAAAAGCTGAGAAATTATTAAAGCAATGGTCTGAGGATGTTCCTTCTTAATAAATTGTGCCAAAACTCTGATATCAAGATTTCTAAAGATCTCAATATACGAAGCATCTTTCTGGAGAGAAAAACTTTCAAGAATCCTTTCAGCTGTCTTTTCACCTACAGCTTTGGTTATAACCGATTTAACATATTCCTCTTCGATTGTAACAATAGTTCCCTCTTCATTAGACACTCTGGCATGAAACTCATCAATAATATTATCTACATCCTTGTTTGAGATGCTTTTCATGCTGGTCATGCTTTTTGACAACTCACGAACATCATCGTGTTCCATATACCGCATAACCTGTGATGCTGTTTCTTCTCCCAGGGTATAAAGTAGAACTGCAGCTTTATCGGTAATTGAAAGTTCGGTTTTATTTTTTACCTTTTCCATTTTTTATCTCATCATAGTTTTTAAATATTGAGAGAAAAGTCTTGGGTTTTTCTTTGCAAAAGCACTAATCTGTCTTTGCTTGTTGGATGTAGGCTTAGACTCACCAATAGCCGAAGAATCTCCCTGGTCACGGGTTGTCCCCTCTTTATCTCTATGTCTGCTTTGTGGTGTTTCACCAACAGTTCTACTCAATATTTTGATCATTGGTTTTAATGCAACAAAAATAAAAATAATAAATAACAGACCCACAATAAGATATCTTACAGTTGACTGCCAGTCTGAAAGATTCAATGTTTTACCCGTAGAAGAAGCCTCAGCAACTTCAACTTCTTTAAACTGAATGTTTACAACCTCTATTGAGTCTCCCCTGTCCTCATTAAAACCCACTGCTTTTTCAATAAGATTTTTATATTTATTCATTTGTTCATTAGTACGAGGCACATATTTTCTGGCATCATTCCCATCTATACCTTTTTCAACCTTATAGGTCCCATCTATCAAAACTGCCGTAGATAAACGTGTGATAGTTCCGATCGGTTTTATAATTTTTTTTGTAACACGGCTAATTTCATAATTTACTGTTTCCTGGAACTTGTTATAATCCGCTGAATTAATTTCTGCCTGCTCCCCGTTTTCTGCCTGAATATCAGGAGAGTTAGACAACGCTTCAGGAACACCGAAAATGCCAGGTTTTCTGCTTTTTGATTTTTCATCTGTACGCTGCTCACTTCTAACCGCAGCGGTTTCCGGATAATAATTTTCTTCTGTCTGTTCTTCCTGGGTAAAATCCATTAAAGCGCTTACTTTGGCAGTTACTTTATCCCTACCAACAACACCTGCAAGCATTGATATTATTTTTTCCTCAGTTCTTCGTTCAATTAATTTCTGAATTTCCTCGTGAGTTGAACGGTACTTGCCGTAAAAGGTATCATCTTCTCCACCGTAAAGAAGTTTTCCAAGGGAATCGAGAATTATAACATTTTCGGGATCAAGGTTTTCTACACTGCTTGCGATCAAATGTGAAATGCACTGAAGCTGATCTTCCTTTAAGGATTTACCAACTTGCATCGTAAGGACTACTGAAGCACTTGGCTTTTCCTGTTCATCGAGATAAAGACTTTTTTCAGGTAAAGTTAAATGAATCCTCGAACGTTTAACCTGTTTAATTTCATTAACAGTTTTGGAAAGCTCGTCCTGTAGAGCACGTCTAAATTTTATTTTCTGTTCAAATTCACTTGCACCTCTACTCTGATGATCAAATAACGCATAGCCCATTTTGCCGGACTGCGGTAAACCTTTGCTTGCCATCTGCATACGTACTTCATATATTTGGTTTTTAGGAACCATAATTGTTGTCCCGCCCAGACCCATTTTGTAGGAAATCTTATCATCTCTAAGCTGTTCAATTACTTCTCCAGCCTCTTCCAGTGAAAGTCCGGTAAAGAGGACTTCAAAATCAGTTTTCTGAGCCCACATTATGAGTGCGGCCAGTGTTCCGGCCGTAAACAAAACAGTTAATATCAAAAATATTTTTTTACGTGTAGCAAGTGAATCAAACACAACTGCAACCTTCTTTGATGTAGTAGACGTGGAATCCATAATTAACCTTTATTAACTTCTCATTTTAAATATTTCATTATATGCTTGAAAATTAATTTCTAACTGCTATCATCCCCTGAAATAATATGGGGGTTTTCTACATTTGAATCATACGCTCATGAATGATTTTTGTTTTTCAGCAACAAGGGTCTTCAGGGTCTTGTTCAATTTAATCTGCACACGGTTGATTTCTTTTAAGGCTTTTGTAAGAATTTCAACCAAAAATAGATATAACATTTGTTGTCTGATATTAGTTTAACTGCATCTGAAAAAATTTGGTGCCTCATTTGGATCCATTAATATAATTTTATAAAAATTCCTTGAGCATTTCCTTGTTTTTGCGATCCCATTCCAAACTGCTGAGTTTATTAATTGCAACTGTTCCATAAAAGTTATTAGGCCCTGTTTTAGCGACTTCATTGTAAGCATTAACCGATTCATAATATTTCCCAGTTTTAAAGATCAGTTCAGCTTTTTTCACTCCTGCAAGCAACTTCATATCATCATTTTTAGTTGAACTCATAATTTTATTAAGTACATTAACCGCAGCAGAATAATTCTTTGCTTCAGAAAAATAATCTGCGCAAACCATCATTGCATTTTCTTTTAGTTCACCAACAGCATCTTCGCCGAGACCGGACTGATCAACAAGTTCAAGATAATGTTTAATGTTCTGTATTCCATTAAAATAATAACCAAGGCTGCCAAATGATTTACCAAGTCTAAGGACTCTGTTAAAATTCCTTTCAGCGACCTCAGCTTTTTTTAAGGTTTCCGTATATACCCTTACTGCTTCCTGATATTCACCAACAGCAAAATACACATCACCCAAAATAAGATTTGCCTCATCCTCGATTTTTTGATCAAGAGTTTCACCGCCATAAAGAAGAGACTTTATTTTTTGAGAAGCCTTAAAATAGTGGTCTCTTTCAAGGTCTATAGTTGCAAGGTAAAGAGCTGCCTGATGCTTGCAGCCTGCCAGATCAGAATTATTATATATGTCGTCTAGCAGGACTTCAGCCCTTTCTAAGAATCCGTATTTAACATAGCTCAAAGATACCTGGTTAAGAAATACACAGTCCTCCACCGACTTTAAAAATAATTCCTCGTTTTTAGAATAGAGGGCCAGAACACTCAAGTAATCTTTTTTATCTGAAGCCTGTTTTATGAGATGAACAAGTATTTTACCGATATTGTCAATTGATTTCCTATGGTAAGTTCCTTTTTTTTCCTGATTCATTGATTTTTCAAAATACTTAAGCGCTGTTTTGTAATTTCCTTTTTTTGCATTTAAAAACCCAATCTTATAGTTAGCTTCTGTCCAGGTTTTTTGTGAATTGTCATTTTCAAGTAGCCATCTATATGCTTTTTCAGGTTTGTAATAAGGGTTAAAATTTTTAAAAATACAATTTTCCGCATTAAGGCCGGAAACATTTACACCAATATCAGCAATCCTAATCACAGACAGCATGGTATCCTCTGAATCAGGAAATAACTCAAGCTGTAGTCCGTAAAGGTTCAGCGCTTCCTGCATATCCCCTTCCCACTGATATGAATCAGCACAGTATCTAAGCAGCATGGCTCTCCTATCCTGTTCCGGAAAACGGTTAAAAGAAAGCATAAAGATCTCTCTACTCTGTTTAAACCTTCCTTTATAATAAAAAGTAATTGCAATATTATTTAAGGTCTCTGGGCTAAGCTCTGCCATTTCCGGCCATTTTTTAAAAGCTTTCTCATAAAAATATTCAGCTCTGTCAAAATCATTTAGCTTTAAATAACAATCACCTATCCTGAAATATGATTCTTTTAAATAAGGACCATTTGGATACTCTTTAATTAATGATTCAAACTCTTTAAGAGCTTTTTGATACTCTTTCATTCTATAATTATGTTCAGCAATCCAGTACCTGGCACTAGAAGCATTTTCACTTTTTGGGTACTTCTTTAAGTAATATTTATACTGTGTAACAGCCTCTATTAAAAAATTGTCTTTTCTCTTGCACTCACCAATACGGAAAACAGCAAAACAAGCTCTTTTAGAATCAGGAAACTCCTTGAGGGCTGTTTGATATGATTTGGCAGCATTATGAAAGGTTTTATCCTTCTTTTTTTCTGCTAAACAATAAGTCGCATCAGCAACACTATACAGGATATGCTCCTTTAAAGTTGAATCAGGAAATTTCATTAGAACTTCATTGTATGCCTTCAAGGATTGAGAGTAGTCACCAGAATCAAACAACTTATTTGCATTTTTAAACATTACCTTTTCTTCGATCGGTGTATTGTCAGGATAATCTAAATTCATCTCAACATACTCTTCAGGCATCATAACAGTAACAGCCTTTATCTTTTCAACTTGAGGCATTCTTGATTTTATTATCTGATCAACTTCTGGTTTATTATGTTTATCTTTTTTGTTCTTGATTTTTTTTTTAGCTATAGATTGTTTTGGAACCTCATCTTTTTTCTCAGGTACTGAATAAAAATCAAGATAAACCCTTGGAGGAGAATTAAGTGCACCATCTTTTACATATATATTTTTTCTATTAAGCTTAATTATACTTACTAGAGCTTTATTCTTTATTTTTCTAAAGCTATGACTTTTAATAAATCTAGTGTTGATTTTTTTCTCTATAAAATAATCTTCTTTTACAGTTATTGGATTTTTCCACTTAATTTCCAGTTCATTTTTAAACTTATTGTAATTGATTTCATAATTGACTTTACTGGTAAATTCAAAAACCACTCTGTCAAACTTATCTGAATGCCGAGCAAAACGTAAATCATTAAGAGAATTAATATTATCCGAACAAAAACATACTGAACCGTTTATTAAAAACACATAAATTATCATAAATAGCAATAATACTACTTTACTAGTTTTTGTTATTATCATGTTATCGATTCCAGCTTCATATTTATTGTCATTAAATTGACACTGACAACATATTCTGTTTAATTTTAATTCGATATTTCAAATGGTTAAAGATTCTTTTAAATTGATAGCTACTTTTGTACATTATTTAGCAAGTAATATGCCAACAGAATACCGTTCTATTAATAATTATAGAACATTTTACCCTGCGATTTAATGTCATAAAAGTTCATATGAAGGAAAATTTATTGGGACAGATACGATGTTTTGAGGAACCTTGTGGCACTTCGGTGAGATTTAATTTAGACTATAATATAAATAATTAGTTATAAATTTTATAATATTAAGAATTGAGAAATATGCGGGTATGAATTCTAAAGGTTTAATTTCTTAATTTTTTCAACTAATGTCGTCCTGTTCATGTTTAACAGTTTTGCTGCTTTATTTTTCACGCCGCTTGATTTAGTCAATGCCTGCTGAATCAACTGTTTTTCAAAGTTTGTGACCATTGTATTAAAAGAGGCTCCATCTGCTGGAAGCTTAATCTCTTTAGAATCTCTTTCCAGCCTGCCAGACAAAATTTTGTCTGGTAGGTCCTCTACATCAATGATTCCATCCATTTTTAAAACTATCATTCTTTCAACAATATTCTGAAGTTCCCTGATATTTCCAGGCCAGCTGTATGCTTTCAAACATTCAAGAGCTTCTTTAGTTACACCCTGGATGTTTCTTGACTTCTGAATATTAAAAATATTTATAAAATGCCTTACAAGGAGGGGAATATCCGTAGGTCTAGCCCTAAGAGCTGGAAGCGTGACTGGTATGACATTTAAGCGATAGTAGAGATCCTCTCTGAACTTTGAATTTGCCACTGCCTTTTCCAGATCTCTATGCGTCGCAGCAATAATTCTAATATCAACCTTAACAGGCCTAACACCCCCTACTCTTTCAAGTTCTTGCTCCTGAAGCACTCGAAGTATTTTAACCTGTAGCTTTGGGCTCATATCACCAATTTCATCCAGAAAAACAGTCCCCGTATCTGCTAGCTCAAAACGGCCGGTTCTTGCCTTATGTGCTCCGGTAAATGATCCCTTCTCATGACCAAAAAGTTCACTTTCAAGTAGCTCCTCTGGAATAGCGCCGCAATTAACAGGTATAAATGGCCTGTCTTTTCTGTAGCTTGAATAATGAATTGCTTTAGCTATTAGCTCTTTTCCAGTTCCGCTCTCACCATATATAAGAACAGTACTGTCAGTATCCGCAACTTTACCAATCAGTTCGAAAATATCTTTAATCTCTTTACTGTCACCAATAATATTTTCTCTAATCTTAAGGGATATCGTAGTCTGTTCTGCTTTAAAAGGCTTTTGTTGCTTTTTTTTAATAGACAGCTTAATTTTTTCAATTAATTTTTCTGGCATTACCGGATTTGTCAAAAACTCTTCAACCCCAAGCTTCATTGCATTAACTGCGATATCAACAGAACCATTTTTTGCCGTCATAAAGACAATAATATTCTTATTTTTTTCTTTAGCATTAGTCAAAAGTGACATACCGTCAATTTTAGGAATTTCAAGATTAGTTATAAGTACATCGATATTCTTACTGCTTATTATGGAAAGCGCTTCCTCACCATCCATTACACCAGAAACCTTAAAACCATCTCTCTCAAGACTGTCGACCAGGAAGCACCTTAAAACATTATCTTTTTCAACAACCAGTATGTTGTGATCACTCATAGACTTATAAACTCTAATAAGGGTTAGAATCGATGTTTTATAACATATATCAACGACATACAGATTTCAAGCATGTTTTAATTTATTTCTTAAAAATAAAAACAAAGGGCCCTAAACTTTAGGGCCCCTTAAAAACAACTCTAAATTTTTAAACTTGAAATAAAATATAGGAAATTATTTTACTGTTATTTCAATTACAGTCTGACTGTCACCTTTGGCAATATGAGACTTAATTTTAACCTTTGCTTTTTTAGTCATTTTTGTTTCACTGAAAATGTTTTCAATAAAATCTTTGTCCATAGCTACCAGCGCTTCCTTATATGCCTTTGGGCCCTGAAACATATCAGCAACCTGTACAAAAGGATCTGCGGCAGCAGTTAATACAACTGTCTTATCATCTCCTTCTACACTGTAAGCTAAATATTTTTTCTTCTGACAATATACGATAATTGCTCCAAGATCCTGTGCGGTTTTTACCTTACCGATTTCAAGATCTATCTTTGCCTCTTTTACCCACATTGGAGGGAATGTCTTCCAAAGGTCAAGGTAAATCTGCTTGGCTTTTGGTTTTACATTAACAAAAAGCTGAATAAAAGCAATAAGGTCAACAGCAAGAAAACCTGAAAAAGATGCGGGACCCTGCTCCTCAAAACTTCTTTTTTGTTTTTTAAGTACATATGCAACCGGTTCCTGTTTTCCCATTTCAAGGTCAACAAACCTGTTTTCAACTTCAGGGAGATGTCTGTCCGGGTCAGCGTCTTTGGTTCTTAATATAATCTGGCAGGCACAAGCAGCACCGTCACGACATCTTCCAGAAGGAAGTTCGACCAGGATATCTTCCTTTAAACCTTTCTTTTTTGCTTCATCAATCAAAGCCCAGATATAAACATAAGTAAGATAAACTTCCTGTCTGTAATAATCATGTCTGCAGTATGTGCAGTCCCCGGGGCCGTATGCAGGGTTTGCACACCAGAGCACATGTCCGACATGTTCCGATTTGGTATTTCTCTTTGTAACATAAAGCGCCGGCACACCGGTAAAACAGTCCTGAACTATCTTTCCAAAAGTCGGCAGGTCTTTAACCTCTTTAAGGGCGAATTTTTCCATTGCACCAGCAAAGCCAAGTTTAGCAAGCTCAGCCCATACATTTCCGTAATATTTCAGACCATCTTCTTCTCCGAGAGCAGGTTTAAAAGTTCTCCAGATGTAATAAACATGACCAAAAAGAGATTTTAAGGATTCAACTGTCAGGTCCTTTATATTTGTGTGCAGCGCCTTTGCATGGGCCTCCATGAAGGGTAATAAGGGATGTTTTGCCATTAGTTTTTCTCCTAAAATTAATGATTTATTTTTTGGTGACTTCGTTTCATAATGTTTGATAAAATCTAAATTATATAAAGACATACATAGAATTGTCAAGCTATAACAATACGCTGGGTCCCTCAAAAAAAACGAAGCCATAAGTGATACAAGATTAAAGGATCTAAAATGATATTATGTGTAGGGTCAACGGGTCTCTTAGGCAGAAAGGTCGTAAAAGACCTCATATCAAGGAAATTTAAAGTAAGATGCCTGCTAAGAAATTCTTCTAAAACTTCAATACTTGAAAAAACAGGCGCAGAAATAATACAAACTGATTTTAAAAACATGGAATTACTAGATCGGGCTTTTAAAGGTGTAGATACTGTCATAAGTACTTTCTCAACTAACATAGCCAAACAGCCCGAGACTAAAGGACTATGGTCAAACGATTATCAGATAAATTTTGAACTTATTAAGAAGGCAAAGGAACACAGGGTCAGGAAATTTGTTTTCACCAGTTACTGGGGCCTGGCAAAGTTCGGAGCCTTTGAGCACGGCATGATTAAGAAAATGATCGAAGATCTGCTGATTATAAGTGGGCTTGATTATACGGTACTAAGGATAACAAGTCTTGCAACCGACATGTCATTACTCCTCGGCTCTTCACTTAAAAAGCGTGGCTTTGCTCCGATAATCATGAAAAAGCTTGAACGGATTAGTCCTATTCTATTAGAAGATCTTTCATTCTGCATAACCGACTCCATACAGAATCCGAAAGCTTCAAAAAGTATAATAGAAGTTGCCGGTAAGGAAGAATACACCTTTCTTGAACTGCAGAACCTTTTTTCAGATGCAATTGGGAAGAATATCCATTTAATATTTGTTCCGCTTCTGATTGCAAATATCATTGCTTATATAATAGATTCATTAACCGTAAATAAATATAATGCCCGCGGCTTGGTATCGGCTTTTACAGGAGGTAGCACCTGTGATATCACAACCATGAATGATATTTTCAGACTGGATCAGGGCAGTTTTAAAGCATACCTGACTGATCATTATAAGAATAGTAATTGCACCCTAGGATAGGTTGAAAAATGAGAGTTTATTGCTTTTTGACAGTTTTTAAATCCAATTTTTTCAAATGTAACGAATAAGCCTACTGCAAACCTGACCAAAAGATAATGTCTGCTGTAAAAATAATAAGATTAATACTCCATAATAAAAATTACGGTAAAAACTCAAGGGATTGAGCTTTAATCACCTCAATATCCTTGACAAAATCATATATTCATCTATGATTGTATAATAATCTCCGAGCCTATCCTCCTACAGAGTAAAACTCCAGGGAGTTATGGCCGATAGGGTTAAACGGGAAACCGCTTAACCTCCCTGCTTTGGAAAGGAGATCCCAGGCAAACAACCCGGAATCTTCTTGCAATAGCAAAGGTTCCGGTTTTTTATTTTAGAAAGCAGTAAGTGACAAAACTTATAGATAACTTTAACCGTCATATAAATTACCTGAGAATTTCTGTAACAGACAGGTGCAATCTCCGCTGCGTATACTGTATGCCAAAAGAAGGCCTGTCCCTAATAGGACATGAGGATATACTTCGCTATGAAGAGATCCTTAAAATCACAAAAATTGCTGCAAAAAAAGGTATTTCAAAGATTAGAATAACTGGCGGAGAACCTCTTGTGAGAAAAAATATTATTTCCTTGATTTCAGACATAAACCGCATAGATGAAATTGAAGATATCAGTATAACAACCAACGGTGTATTTCTTAAAAAATATGCCTCCAAACTTAAAAAAGCCGGCTTGAAAAGAATAAACATCAGTCTTGACAGCCTGGAAAAAAATAAGTACTCAGAAATTACTCGGGGCGGGTGTCTAGATGATGTCCTGACGGGAATCACAGAAGCAAAATTAAATGGCTTCAATCCTATAAAAATTAATTTTGTCCCTTTAAAAGGTATAAACGATAATGAGATCGCGACCATAGCCAAGCTAACTATGGAGAGACCTATCCATATACGCTTCATTGAATTCATGCCCGTTAATGTACAAAATGAATGGAACAATGACCATTACATTCCCAGTAAAAAGATAAAAAATGAGCTTGAAAAAATTGCACCTCTTCTTCCTGTGGAAAGAAAAGAACATACCGGCCCTGCACGCATGTTTCAGTTTTTAAATGCAAAAGGCCAGATCGGTTTCATCTCCCCATTAAGCAATCATTTCTGTGATTCATGCAACAGGCTAAGACTTACTGCTGATGGAAAACTACGCACATGTCTTTTCTCTGATAAGGAAACAGATTTAAAAACGCCCCTTAGAAACGGCTGCAATGAAAAAGAACTGGAAGAAATAATTACCACCGCTATCTTAAATAAACCAGAAAAACATAAAGTTCTGGACCCCTCTTTTGAGAAATGTCACCGAGGCATGTCATCCATAGGCGGCTAATTTTGATAAAATCAGTTAACAAGTTAAAGAGATATTCCTTATATATCAGAACAGTAAATATTATAAAATCAGCCCAAGGATTCTAAGGATAACTAGCCATAAGAGATTCAAACTTAACCTTACAGCTTCTTTTTTAGAAATGTCACAAATAAAACTGCCTAAAAACGTTAAAACCATAACAGTATCAGGACTTCACTCAAACATTGGAAAAACACTTCTTTCACAACATCTGCTCAGCCTGATTGACAACGCTGCAGCAATTAAAATAACCACCAATGATTTTGAGACATTCATCACTGACAAAGAGGAAGTAATCATGGTTGAAGGAAAAGATACCTGGCGGTTGAAGAAAGCCGGGGCATCAAAGGTAGTATGGATAAGCTCAACTGAAGAAAACACCCTGGATTCTTTCAAGACAAGCCTTAGTCTGGTTGCGGATTATCGGATAATTCTTATTGAAGGAAACAGTATTTTAAAATATCTAAATCCTGATCTTTCATTTTTTGTCTGCGACGCTAAAATTCTTGACTATCCGAAGATTAAACCCAGCAGGAAACTTGCATTAAGCAAAACGGATGTTATCATAAATAATTTGAGAGAGGGCTTGACAGATTGTCAGAAAAACAGAAAAATTGAAGAACTTTGCGCCGGCATAAACAGCAGAGCAGAATTTATTAATATTGACCTAAAACAAACCCATAATGCAAACAGCACACTTGATGCATTATTAAATAGATACAAGCTGTGAAAAAACTAAAGGAGCTTGTCCATCATTTCCTTAATCTTATCTTTCGGCTGCACTCCGACACAATTATCAACAACATCACCTTTATTAAACAGGTAAAGTGCTGGTATCCCGCTAATACCATACCTCGCCGCTATCTCAGGGGCAGAATCAACATTCAGCTTCATTACCTTAACTCTCCCGGAATATTCTGACCTGAGCTCCTCAATTATAGAAGTAAGCCTCTTACAGGGCCCACACCATTCAGCCCAGAAATCAACCAGGACTGGAATTAAGGAATTTAAAACTTCACTATCAAAATTATCTTCAGTTAATAACATTTCATCACTCATCATCTTCTCCAGTTCTGTTTTTTATACTTTTATCTTTATATCAGAAATAAATAAAAAATCCAGCCTTAGAATATAACAGGATTTAAAAAAGACTTATTTTCTATTTTTAAAATTTATATCAAAAAAGAATAATACCTTGATTTCTATGCACAAAAATAATATATTTCAGAATTAACACTTAACGCATGGAGGAACAAAACGAATGAAAAAACCGGTAATAGTAAGCGCAGTAAGAACAGCTGTTGGTAAATTTGGGGGAACTCTAAAAGGTGTTTCAGCGATAACTTTAGGTTCAACAGCAATCAAAGAAGCAGTAAATAGAGCCGGGATAAAGCCGGAACAGGTAGATGAAGTCATTTACGGCAATGTTCTGACAACCGGCCTGGGTCAGAACCCTGCCCGACAATCATCAATGGGAGCAGGTCTTCCTAAGGAAGTCCCTGCATTTACCATTAATAAAGTATGTGCATCCGGTCTTAAGTCTGTAGCCCTGGCTGCACAAAGCATAAAAGCAGAAGATAATGAAATTGTTGTTTGCGGTGGACAGGAAAATATGAGTGATGCCCCTTACGCACTTCCAACGGCACGTTGGGGTAGCAGAATGGGAACAGCAAACATGATAGACTGCATGATAAATGATGGTCTTTGGGAAGGATTTAATGATTACCATATGGGTATGACAGCTGAAAATATCGCAGAAAAATACAACATTTCCCGTGAAGAGCAGGATCGTTTTGCTGAGGACAGCCAGAAAAAAGCTGAAAAAGCTATAAAAGACGGAATATTTAAAGAAGAAATCGTAACGATTGAAGTCCCTCAAAGAAAAGGTGATCCTAAGATTTTTGATACCGATGAGCATCCTACTTTTGGTTCAAATCTTGATAAAATGTCCAAACTACGTCCGGCATTTAAGAAAGACGGAACAGTAACAGCGGCCAATGCATCCGGTATCAATGACGGTGCAGCAGCCTTTGTTGTGATGTCTGAGAAAAAGGCTAAGGAATTTGGCTGTGAAATAATGGGAACTATTGTTTCTTATGCATCAGGCGGTGTGGATCCGTCATTTATGGGAATGGGTCCAATTCCAGCTGTTAAAAGCGCTCTTGAAAAAGCCGGGCTCAAAATTGAAGATATCGATTACTGGGAGCTAAATGAGGCTTTTGCAGCACAATCATTAGGCTGCATAAAAGAACTGGGGATTAATCCTGCAAAAATAAATCATCATGGCGGTGCAATTGCACTCGGTCATCCTATCGGTGCAAGCGGTGCCAGAATTCTGGTAACCCTGCTTTATGAAATGAAAAGAATTGACGCCAAACTGGGCCTGGCAACACTCTGCATCGGCGGTGGAATGGGACATGCTCTTATTATACAGCGTTAACGCATTAATTACTGGGAGCGTTTACAAGCGTTCCCTTTACTTTTAAACTGCCTCACAGTCAATACACTTAAAAATTTCAACACGGTGAAGCCATGATTGCAATAATTTTAAACGGCGGCTTCTTCATGCTACCGATACTGCTCTGCTCAATATTATCTTTAGCCATTTTCATAGAAAAACTATGGGTGCTCCAGAAAAACAGAGTAATTCCTCATCAGTTTATTATGACAATAGAACATCTGCTACGCTCTGAAAAAATTGATGCAGCAATCGATCTTTCAAAAAAATCAGACTCGCCCATTTCAAGGATACTTATAAACGGAATTAAGAATTTCGGAAAAAAAAGAGAGGAAATAAAAGAAATTGTTGAAGAAGTCGGAAAAAGAGAGGCTGCATACCTTGACCGCCACGTGGAAAACCTTTCTACAATTGCCAGCGTCAGTACACTACTGGGCCTACTTGGTACAATAGCCGGAATGATAAAAGTTTTTGGAATAATCTCTGCTCAAAAAGTTGTAAACCCTTCAATGCTTGCCGGAGGTATTTCAGAAGCTTTGTATACCACTGGTGCCGGACTTAGCGTTGCAATCCCTACTCTTATTTTTTATAGATATTTATCAGCCAAATCAGACCAGCTTATACTTGAAATGGAGGAATACTGCATGAGAATGATTGAACTACTAAAAGAAAGACAAAAATAATCTTAAAATGGAATTTAAAAAAAAAAGAAAAAAAGATATTCACATAGACATAACCCCTCTGGTTGACACAGTATTTATACTGCTCATATTCTTTGCACTGTCACTAAACTTTACTAAAAATACCACCCTAGACATAGAACTGCCTGAAATAACATCAAAAAAAACCGCTTCTCAATATGATAAAATTTTAATTAATATTACCAAAGATGAAATTATTTATTTAAACAACAAACCTGTCGATAACATAATTAAACTAAAAAAAAAGCTTTCAAGGATGCAAAAAGTAAATAAATCCGGTCTCATAATTGAAGCTGACCTAAACGTCAGACATGGGAAAATTATTGAGATTATGGACATTTGTAAGACGTCAGGTATAAATAATATAGCAATTGCTGCCCATGTAAAACAATTTTAAATTCCGATATTATTTTCTTTATTAAAAATAAAATAAATACTTTACTTTAAATTCATAATGCCGATAAAGTTTTATATTAATCAAATAATCATTTTTGCACTGCTAGCATTAATCACTTATCAAACAATATTTGGAGATAAAGGTCTAATACATCTTAAACAGTTAGAAAGTGAGCTAAACAATATTAACAAAATCAATGATAGCCTCTGTTCAGAAAACAAATCATTAAGAGAAGAGATTGCTTTGCTAAAACACAACGATCTCTATATTGAAGAAAAAGCAAGAAAAGAATTAGGGCTTATTAAAAATAAAGAAATTATCTACCATATTAAAAAAAATAAGTAATAAAGATTATAAATATTGTATTGACAATCTAGACTTTAAAAAATATACCCTTTAAATTAATCACCATAAAGCCAGAGGCTATCAGATGCTCTTCGGATCAAAAAACCTTTTAGGACTAGACATTGGAACAAGCGCCATAAAGCTTGTCGCAATGGAAGAAACAAAAGGCGCTTACAAGCTCAATAATTTTGGGATTGCAAAACTACCAAAAGAAACAATCGTAAATGGCGTAATTATTCATAGTGAACCAATAATAAACTCGATAAAGGCACTGTTATCTAACCTTAAGATAGACAATAAAAACACAGCAATTTCGGTTTCTGGTCATCCTGTAATCATTAAAAAAATTACCTTACCAATAATGTCTGAAGAAGAACTAGAGGCTAATATAGAAGCAGAGGCTGAGCAGTACATCCCCTTCGACCTTGATGAAGTAAATATAGATTTCCAAATTCTGGGAGTAGCCCCTGAACAGACTGACCAAATGAATGTGCTGCTTGTAGCAGCAAAAAAACAGCTGGTTGAAGAATATTCAGATATATTAAAAGCAGCTGGCCTCAAACCACTTATAGCTGATATAGATGTTTTTGCACTTGGAAACATGTTTAACTTAAACTATTCCTTTGATGAAAACGCAATTGTCGCACTAGTAGATATTGGAGCAAGCATTACGAACATTAATATAATTAGAAATGAAACATCCGTATTTAACAGAGACATATTTCTCGGCGGCAACCAGATCACAGAAAACATTCAAAAAAACTTATCCGTAAGTTTTGAAGAAGCTGAAGAACTAAAAACGGGCACCATAATAGAAGGCATAAGTCAGGATGTCATTGCCGAACAGATTCAAAAAGGGTCATTACTAATTGCAAGAGAAATAAAAAGGGCTCTAGACTTCTATACCGGATCAAGCTACACAGAAATAACACATATTTTTCTTAGTGGAGGTGGATCAAAAACAAAGAATTTAAAAGAGACAATTAAAGAAGGAACTAATGCAGAAGTAGAATTTACAGATCCTTTTAAAACAATCAAGTATGATAAAAAAACATTTGACACTGAATATATTAAAAAAATCTCATTGCTTTCCTCAATAAGTGTTGGCCTTGCTATAAGAAAATTCGGGGACTGATGATTAAAATAAATCTACTACCGTATCGCGAAGAAAAAAAGAAACAGTTCATTAAATCCCAACTGACTGTTGCAGGACTATTCATTTTGCCAGCAATTCTGCTGATAATACTGCTCTTCTTTTTAATCAACACAAAAATTTCAAACACAAATAAACAAATTTCTCATGTAAAAGCTGAAATTCAAAAACAAAAAGTTTCTCTTGATGAAATAAAAGCTTTTAAAAAAGAAAAAGAAATACTGAAGAACAAATCACAGATCATTGAAAAACTAGAAAAAGGTAAATTTGGTCCGGTACATATTATAGACCACCTTGCCATCAACTTACCCGGAAGGATTTGGTTAACTAAAATTGAACAGAAAAATATGTCAATGACAATAGACGGCAAGGCTCTTGATAACCTCGCAATATCTGACTATATGGTCAATCTAACTAAATCTGATTATTTCAAGACTGTGGATCTTAAGAAGATTAAAACTGACAATAAAAAAGGCCTTATGGGAATACAAATAAAGGATTTTAGTTTAACCTCCACGATTACATATACACCAGGTATTAAAGAGAAAGAAGAAAAAGAAGACATGACAAAGAAAAAAAAGAGGGTAAGGAAATAATTTCATAAAAAAATCCATGGCTAACTTAAATCTAGACAAAATCCTAAAAATTTCCCTGTCTCAAAAGATTATAATATTGACAGCTGTTAATATTATACTGTTTGGACTGTTTTATTACGCATTTTACCAAAACAAATTAGAAGAAGCTTCTACATTACAAGAAGAGCTGAACAAGCTTGAGGTAAAACATGCTGAACAAAAGAAGGTTCTTGCAAACCTCCCAAAATTTAGAAAAGAAAATGAGGAACTCAAGGTTAAATTCAAGGAACTTTTAAAATTACTTCCAGATACAAAAGAAATTCCAAGTTTATTAACAAGTATTTCAAACCTTGCTCAGGACTGCGGACTTGAAATACTGCTTTTCCAACCACAAAACGAGGTAAGCAGAGGATTCTACGCTGACATACCGGTTGAAATGCAAGTTCTAGGAGATTACCACAATATTGGTCATTTTTTCGACAAGGTATCAAAACTAAAAAGAATTGTAAATATTGCCGACTTAAAAATAAGTACGGAAAAGAAAAAAAGAGCGGGTACTGAAAAA
>JAHEEI010000180.1 GCA_024640785.1 Pseudomonadota bacterium | reverse complement strand
CGGTCCGTTGTGCAAGCGCTGGGGCGAATCATTTATCATTCAAATCTCATTGATCGTATGTGCCGCCGGCTTCGTGCTGATGCTGCAAGCTAAAACCTATTACGAAGTGCTTTTTACCGTCGCCTTTTTCGTCATCGGCAACGCATTATTACGCCCAGCGATTGCTTCCCTCATTTCAAAAAACTCTCCAAACGCCCATGGAAAAGCCTTGGGCTTGAACAACGCCTATATGAGCATGGGACGGATCTTCGGTCCTGTTTGTGCTGGCTTCCTCTTTGACAGCAATATCAGCTACCCCTATCTCATTGGCTCTGCAGTTATGCTGGTCGGTCTTTTCGGCAGCTTCATTTGGCTTGAGGATGCCCCGCTAACTGTAAAGACAAATTGTAGCGGTTCAAAGGAAAGTAGATAGATTTAGAAAATAGCTAAAAGAAGGTTTTAAGGTTATAATAATCTTTAAAAGGAGGCAAAGATATGAAACCTAAAGTCAACAGTTCGTGCCAAAAGGTTAAATCCTATTGGTGTTAATGTTACTCATGCTTATAGTAAATTTCCAGTATTTCCAAACTACATACTACATATTAGATGGACTTGTTACAAATAATGCCTTAACTTAATTTCAGTAATTGTCAGATTAATTACCGGTCAGGACAATTAATCAAAACATAAAAAAAGTTCTTAAGGAAATTTCTTATGCCCAAGAACCTCTTTATTTTTTAAATTACCAGCAAAAACTATTTTGAAACAGCAAACCTTTTTCTATCATTCAGTTCACCTCGTTTTCCAGGGTTCCAGCTGCTTGTTTTGGTAAAATAACCGGTTATCCGGGTAATCCCTTCAACCATTAAACCTCTGTTTATTTCATGCATAAGCTGACCCGAAGTCAGCTCGTCAATTTTCCAATATTTGATAGCAGTCTTTCGTTTTTCATCATTCCGGTACCAGTCAATATAGGTATTTCTAAAACATAACTGCTCATTTTCAATATCGTCAAACCATTCGATATTCTCATTTTCATCTAAAAAAGTGTCTAGATCTTGTTTATTCATTTTACCCTCCACTTGAAACAGTTATTAATTTGTATGCTATTCAACTTGAAAGTAGACATTTTAGTTACATTCTAAACAAACACCGTTTAACTGCATCTGATCTGTAAAAATATTGGCAATATCAAAACCCTCGGGAATTTCTACATCCGGCAGGGATACACCATGCAAGTCAATAATTTTTTTACATTTAACACATATGAAGTGGTGATGTGGAGCTGAGTTCCCGTCAAACCTTCCAAGATTTGTAAGATTGTTAATACGCTGGATTACACCATGTCTTACGAAGGTCTCAAGGTTTAAATAGATCGTATTCATTGAAAGACTGGGATAGTCACTCTTAAGTTTTTTGTAGACCATATCAGCACCGGGGTGATCCGTACGGGACAACAGTTCTTTTAAGATTGCTATACGTTGCGCGGTTGGCTTTAATCCGGCAATTCTTATCTGAACAGCCAAATCGGTATTTGTATTTTCCATGTATCTCACTATTCCCAATAAAAATTAATATCTAATATAATTCTCTTGTTTATTATTAAAAATAAAAAATAATTTATAAATTAAAAATATTAATTAGTACATATTACTATCTTTAAACTTTGTCAAGGTTTTATTAGAGATACGTTGTGTTTTTTTAATTTATAACACAAATTATCTCAAGGAGAGATAATGATTATTTTTAGTTTAGCTTAAAGCATTAATTTTTTTATATTCAACTAAGTAGTCCTGCCAGATATTTACTAAAATTTCTTTAGCAGGCTCAATTTTATTAACCTGTGCACAGACTTGTCCTATTTCCAGTTCTCCCTCACTCAAATCACCCTCAAAAATACCCTTTTTAGGACGCCCTGTTCCAAGAATATTTTGAAGCTTTTGCTTTGATGCACCGTTAGATTCAAGATTATTTATTTTTATAAAAAAAACATTTTTAAAAAGTCTTACCGGCATCAGCTTCTTTAAAGAAAACATTGTATCTCCCTCTTTTGAATTAATGATCGTCTCTTTAAAAGATATATGCGCAGAGGATTCTTCACTGACTGCAAAACGGGTTCCCACCTGAACACCCTCCGCACCGAGGACCATTGCAGCAAGCATTGCTTTACCGGTAGCAATTCCAACCGCTACACCAGACCATCCCGGCCTGAACAATTGGATATGAAATTTGAAGAAGAGTGCATATTCGGTTCTTGTTTTTCATATAAAAGCTCTACTGATATAGATCATAGAAAAATATGATCATCCGTATCCTTAATGAAAGTTCAATATCCTAAACTTCAAACTCTCTGCATACCAACAAGATTAAAATTTATTATGGGCCGGAAGCTCATTTAAAATCTCCTGCATAATTTTTCGTGCAATAGCATTTCTACAGTTAGCGCTGCAATTCTCTAACTCATGGATATTCACACAATGGCCTGAGCACTCATCCGTCCCCATTTTCAGTTGCTCATATTTCTCACCACTGTACATGTCCAGAAAATTATAAACAAAAAGCCCTATAGTTGTATTACAACTGTCATCAGGAAGTTTATGATTAAAAAGATAAGCCCCTCTTTTATAATTGTCGTTATTTGCCATGAAACCTATCATCACAATATTCGGATCATTTAGAAAATCATCTCTGGAGTTCCATTCAGTTTTACATCTACTACAAAGCTTAAACATTTCAGAAGAACAGTTATCAAAAACATTTGTTTCCGTCATTACAAGATCTCCAGAATTTATCATTCCGAATTTTTCATAAAAAGCTTTAACAATTGATCCTTATCTATAACCGGGTTTTTACAGGCATATCCCTCACAGACATAGGCAGTAGCTTGACTGTCAATACTCTTTTGTGTTTCTATGTATCCAGATATTTCCTCAATCATTTTGGCCTGTTTGCCTTCAGGATGAAAAATTACGACTTTACTTGGCAAATATATATCTCTTAATACTTTAAGCATATTCTCAACATCCTCTGCCCCCTGTTTCCCCGCAACAACAACCTCATATGACGGCCCTGAAAGGAAATCATATGCACAAAGAAACATTGTGTGTGCAGATGGAACCTGTTCAACTTTAATTGCAAAAGCTACTGATAATTGCTCTGCCTTCTTTTCAAGCAGAGGATCTGCTGTAATACGCGCAAGCTTTATCATATTTAAAAGAGAAACAGAATTTCCGGAAGGCACGGCTCCGTCATAAAACTCCTTCTGGCGAAGGATCAGCTTTTCAGACTTGTGAGCCGTATCAAAAAAACCATTATTTTTCGTATCCCAAAAGTTATCTATCAGATACTGGTTAAGACTTATGGCCTGTTTCAAATAAGACACATTAAAAGTTGTTTCATAAAGCTCGAGCAGTCCCCAGATCAAAAAAGCATAATCATCAAGATATGCATAAGAAAATGAGGTTCCATCCCTGTAAGCATGCATAAGCCCATTATCTTTTGACTTAAGATTACTGTTTATAAAATTTGCTGCATTCTCTGCTGCTGCGGTAAGTTCAGGCCTGTTTAGCACCCGTCCTCCTATTGCAAACGCGGCAATCATTAATCCGTTCCAATCTGTAAGTATTTTGTCATCTTTAAAAGGCCTGGGTCTTAATGAGCGTTTTAAAATCAGTTTACTTTGAAAACCATTCAACAACGTTTCAAATTCTTCGGAGGATAGATCATTTTTCTCACAAAACTTTTCACCGGAAATACTCAGATATAAAATATTCTTACCGGATTTCCCCCCGGTTGATTCATCATTAAAATTACCTGATGAAACAAGGTTAAAATAATCAATTAAAAGGTCTGATTCCTTCTCTGAGAAAAGAGATCTTATTTCCTCTATATCCCATACATAAAACTTCCCTTCTTCGCCTTCGCTGTCAGCATCTTCCGCAGAATAAAAACCACCCTCTGAAGAAGTCAGATCTTTTAAAACATAAGTAAATATTTCAACCGCGGTTTTTGAAAAAAGTTCATCACGGGTATCCTGAAAGGCTTCAAGATATGCAATAGATATAAGCGCCTGATCATAAAGCATCTTTTCAAAGTGCGGCACAAGCCACTTTTCATCTGTTGAATAACGGTGAAAACCATATCCCAACTGGTCATATATGCCGCCTTTTCTCATTTTTTTCAGGGTTTGGGTAACCATCATAAGAGCATTCTTATTTCCAGTCCTTTTATAGTAACGCAGCAAAAATAATAAATTGTGCGGAGTTGGGAATTTAGGAGCAGTCCCAAATCCGCCATTTGTTTTATCATAGGATGTTTCAAATATTTCAAAGGCCTTATCAAATATAGAACCTTCAAGGTCTTGCGATTCATTGAACAGGCTTTTCTGATTGACTGAAGACATTATTTTATCAATTGAAACCATAAGTGAATTTCTATCTGTATCCCAGATATGTTTAACCTGCGGAATAAGATCCAGCATTCCGGTACGGCCGAAACGGGTCTTTTTGGGAATATACGTTGCAGCATAAAACGGTTTTTTACCTGCCGTCATAAATATCGTCAGCGGCCATCCGCCACTTCCGGTCAGCATTTGACAAACAGACATATATACACTGTCAATATCAGGTCTCTCTTCCCGGTCTACTTTTATACACACAAAAGTATCATTTAACAGACGGGCAACCTCCGAATCCTCAAATGACTCATGTTCCATCACATGACACCAGTGGCAGGTTGAATAACCGATTGAAAGAAAAATGGGTTTATCCTCTTTCAACGCTTTTATGAAAGCATCCTCTCCCCATGGATACCAATCAACCGGATTATCTGCATGCTGTAGCAGGTAGGGACTTTTCTCATGGATCAATCTATTTTTTTTCATTTTATGGCCCGATTTATTGTTTATAGAAAATT
>JAHEEI010000039.1 GCA_024640785.1 Pseudomonadota bacterium | reverse complement strand
GGATCTGCTTCTTCGCCAGACAGCTGATGTGTACTGCGAGGTGTCTAAAATGTTCCCGGAGAAAATGGCCCGGGTCTTAAGTTTCCTCCGTCAGCAGTGGGATGTTAAGAATTTAAAGACGGTTATGCGCGGAGTAAGAAGCAGCCTTTCCGCAGAGAGCATCATGTCACGGGTGGTACCTTTTGGTGAAATAGATCCTGAGTTCTTAAAAAAACTGGCAGAGTCCGGTTCTGTTGAAGACATGCTGACCTCTTTTGAAGGCTCAAGCTATGATACGCTTTCAGCCCTTCTTCCTGCATATGAGCAGGAAAAGAGTCTGCTTCCGGTTGAAGCCATGCTTGATAAAATACTTCTTGAAGGAATGTGGAATGCTGTAACTTCTGATAATGAGCTTATAGCCCTTGTTCCGGGTTTTGCCGCAAGGGTTGACGCCTTAAACCTTAAAATAATTTTAAGAGCCAAAAATGATCATCTGCTGTTTGCTGATATTGAAAATCATCTTATTGCAGGCGGAGACATGCACAAAATCGTGGCAGTTGTTTTTGACGAGATTGATGAGGTCTCAGCGCTTCTCTCAGAAATCGAGGAGACGATCTTTTATAAACCGTTGATGGAAATATTGCCTGACTACGAAAAGGACGGATCACTTTATCTTCTTGAAAAGACGATTGAGGAGACAGCCCTTACTGTGGGTAAAAACGCAGCCATAAAACAGCCCTACGGAATTGCTCCGGTGCTCGGGTTTCTTTCCATGAAGGATGCAGAGATAAGAAATATTAGGGCTATTTCACGGGCGAAAGAAGCAGGGTTGTCGCCTGACAAAATCAGAGAGTTTGTATTAAGGGTATAAATTATGGAAGTTGTTGTTATCGGAGAACAGAACACAATTACGGGTTTCAGCCTGGCAGGCGTAAAAAGAACCTATTTGCCGGATGAGGGAAAAGCAAACCTAAAAGATATCCTTTCAGAAGACGGACTTGGGGTTTTGATCCTGACCGAACGGTTTGCACAAGATAACCGGAAAGCCATCGAAGATCATCAGGCTTCAAAAAGAGTTACACCAATTGTTGTTGAAGTTCCGGATATTACCGGTCCGATTGAAAGGGAAGTCGATCCCATTCGAGAGCTGATCCGCAGAGCAATTGGAGCTGATGTAAGCAAGTAATAGATAAAGGTGAAACAGACTGTTTTAATGTTTCGCAGTTAAAGGACATATTAAATAAGTTTTAATCATTTTTAAGGGGAGGAACAAAAATTGCCCGAATATAAAGAAGGAACCATAAAAAGTATAGCAGGCCCTCTGATAATCGGTAAGGGGATGAAGGGCTGTGAAATGTATGAAGTTGTCCGCATCGGTAACGAAGGCCTTATGGGTGAGACCATCCGGCTGGACGGTGACGAGGCATATATTCAGGCCTATGAGGATACCACTGGCCTTAAGCCGGGTGAAAAGATTGTCCGCACCGGAGAGCCGCTTTCTGTTGAGCTGGGTCCGGGGATTATTAAAAACTTTTACGATGGTATACAAAGACCGCTTCTTAGAATAAAAGAGCAGTCCGGTGATTTTATTGCCCGGGGAATTGATGTTCCAGGTCTTGATTATGATGCAAAATGGGAATTTACCCCTGCAGTAGAAGTTGGAGCAGAGGTTGAAGCCGGGGACGTGCTGGGCACTGTTCCTGAAAGCGGGGTTGTTTCGCATAAGATTATGGTTCCGCCTTCTGTTTCAGGTAAGGTAAAGGATATAAAGGCAGGCTCTTTTACGGTAAAGGATACAGTGGCCATTATTGAAACAGACGGCAAAGAAACACCTGTTACTATGATTCAGAAATGGCCGGTGAGACTTGACAGGCCTTATAAGAAAAAAATTGATCCCACCGTTCCGCTTCTGACCGGACAGCGTATATATGATACTTTCTTCCCCATGGCAAAAGGCGGCACAGCTGCTATTCCGGGCGGTTTCGGTACGGGTAAGACAGTCAGCCAGCATCAGATTGCGCGCTGGTCTGATGCCCAGATCGTTGTTTATGTGGGATGCGGAGAGCGCGGAAACGAGATGACTGAAGTTCTGGATACTTTCCCTGAAATTGATGACCCGAAGACCGGGTTTAAGCTTATGGAAAGGTCCACCCTTATAGCAAACACATCAAACATGCCTGTTGCTGCACGTGAGGCATCTGTTTATACGGGTGTTACCATCGCGGAATATTATAGAGATATGGGTTATGATGTTGCCCTGATGGCTGATTCCACTTCACGCTGGGCAGAGGCTCTGCGTGAAATATCCGGCCGTCTTGAAGAAATGCCGGGTGAAGAAGGTTATCCGGCTTATCTTGCCACCAGGATCGCGAGTTTTTATGAGAGAGCAGGCCGGGTTCAGACTCTTGGCAGTAAAGAACAGTTTGGTTCGGTTTCAGTTATCGGTGCGGTATCTCCTCCGGGAGGCGACCTTTCAGAGCCGGTTTCCCAGAACACCCTCAGGGTGGTCAGTTCTTTCTGGGCACTTGATTCTTCTCTTGCAGACAGACGCCATTTCCCAGCGATCAACTGGCTCAGGAGTTATTCCCTGAACCTTGATTTTACTAAGAAGTGGTATGATGATGAAATTTCAATCGACTTCAGGAAATTAAGAGATAAGGCAATGATCATTCTTCAGGAAGAGTCTGAGCTTTCGGAAATTGTTCAGCTGATTGGCCCGGACGCTCTTCCTGAGCGTGAAAGGCTGACTTTGGAAGTGGCGCGTATGATCAGAGAGGATTTTCTTCAGCAGCACGCTTTTCATAAGATGGATACCTACTGTCCGATTGAGAAGCAGAACCGTATGCTCAATATTCTTATGGATTTTAGCTCTCTTGCGAATCAGTCTCTTGACAAGGGAATTGCCATTGAGTCCATTAGCGGTCTGGCAATAAAAGATGAGATTGCGAATATGAAATATATTGATAACAATACCTTTGCTGAGGAGTCCGGGAAAATTGCTGACAGAATGAAAGAACAATTCAATTCATTAGGAGAATAGAATGAAAGCTGATATAAAAACCAGGGAATATAAGACGGTTAAGGAGGTCGCAGGTCCTCTCATGGTTGTTGAGGGCGTTGAAGACGTTGCCTTCGGAGAGGTGGTCAGGATCCGGACCGGCACAGGTGAGGAAAGAAACGGTCAAGTCCTTGAGTCAAGAGAAGGCCTTTCAATTGTCCAGGTATTTGAAGGTACCTCTGGTATTGATACGAAGAACACATCAGTCCGTTTTACCGGTGAAACCATGAAACTCTCCGTGTCAAAGGATATGGTGGGGCGCTTTTTTGACGGACTGGGAAGGCCGATTGATGACGGGCCTGAAATAATATCAGATATAAAGCTTGACATTAACGGTGCACCCATCAATCCCACCGCCCGGGCGTTCCCGGATGAATTTATTCAGACCGGTGTATCAACGATTGACGGGATGAACACACTTGTGCGCGGACAGAAGCTACCTATCTTTTCCGGCGCAGGTATGACCCATAACGAGCTGGCTGCACAGATAGCCCGCCAGGCAAAAGTGCTGGGTTCTGAAGAGCCTTTTTCTGTTGTTTTTGCGGCAATGGGTATTACCAGTGATGAGGCTAACTTTTTCATGCGTGATTTTGAACGTACGGGCGCTATGGAACAGATTGTTGCATTTATTAACCTGGCAAATGATCCGGCGATTGAAAGAATTATTACTCCGCGTATCGCTCTTACAACCGCTGAATATCTGGCTTTTGAATGTGACATGCATGTTCTGGTTATCCTGACGGATATGACCAACTACTGTGAAGCGCTTCGAGAGATCGCGGCGGCCCGTGAAGAGGTCCCAGGAAGGCGCGGTTATCCGGGTTACATGTATACTGACCTTGCCATGAATTATGAGCGTGCGGGACGTATCAGAGGCCGTAAAGGTTCCATTACTCAGGTGCCTATACTTACCATGCCTGATGATGATATCACCCATCCTATTCCTGACCTTACCGGATATATCACTGAGGGTCAGTTTGTGCTTTCCAGAGATCTTCATAGAAGAGGTATTTATCCGCCGGTTGATGTTTTGCCTTCTCTTTCAAGACTGATGAATCAGGGTATTGGTGAGGAAAGGACCCGAGAGGATCATTCCGGAGTTTCTGACCAGTGCTATGCCGCTTACGCAGAAGGCAGGGATGTGCGTAACCTTGTGGCGGTCGTGGGTGAAGAAGCCCTTACCGAGCGGGACAAAAAATTCCTTGAATTCGCCGATGCTTTTGAAAATGAATTCGTTGTTCAGGACAGAGATGCCAACCGTTCGATTGAAGAAACCCTTGATCTTGGATGGAGGCTTCTTACTATCCTTAACGAGGGAGATCTTAAGAGAATTGATAACGAACTCATTAAGAAATATCACCCTAAATACAGAACCTAAAAATTTAAGTACTTTCTAGTGTATCGGATGCTTTGGAGATAATGCGATGGCAGATATTATTGACGGTGTCAAACCGACCAGAATGGAGCTTCTGCAGCTCAAAAAAAGAACCGTGCTGGCAGAACGCGGACATAAGCTTTTAAAAGAGAAACGTGATGCTCTGATATCAGAGTTTTTAAGTATTGCCGGAAATGTGAAGAAGGTAAGGGACGAGGCTGAAGCAGACCTTGCACAAGCCTATCAGGATCTCCTTGCTGCCCAGGCCATAATGGGGTCCGGATCAGTTAAGGAAGCATCGTTAAACTCTGAACAGGATATACAGGTTGAAATGAACTCCAGAAATATCATGGGAGTAACCGTTCCCCTGGTGGATATAGGAAAAGTAGAGCGAACCATGATAAGAAGAGGGTACGGCCTTGCGGATACTTCAGCAATGCTTGATGATGCTAGTAAAAAGATGGAGCTTGCACTTTCAAAAATAATTAAGCTGTCAGAGATCGAGGAAACCGTCAGAAAGCTCGCGCTTGAAGTCGAGAAGACAAAAAGACGTGTTAATGCACTTGAATATATTTTAATCCCAAAACTTAATGCTACTGTTAAGTATATACGCATGAGACTTGATGAGATGGAGAGAGAAAGTTTTATCCGTCTGAAAAAGATAAAGGCCGTGCTTGATGCTCGAGCTAAAGAGGAGTCTGCTTAAAAAGTGAATAATCGTCTTTTGTATAACTACCATACAAAAAAGAACAAGCAGGACGAAAACAAAAATTTCAAGCTCTTTGTTTTGTCTCAGGTTATAAGTTATGGCGCTTTCCTCCTGCTTTTTTTGGGAGGTCTGGTTCTAATTTTAATTTCTATTAAAGCATTTATCTGATCTGATCGGAAAAAGAAAGGCTGTCTTTCCCGGAAACACAAGTCCGGACTTCAGACATTGGAATAGTTTATCCCTGTCAAAAGCAATTATATTCTGAACTTTAATGTGATAATTTTTTATTGGGGTTGTAGATAAGGATACAAAAGGTTTAATAATATGTATTAACCTAAAAAGGGGATTCAGCCATGTCACTGCCAATATCTCACCTCATGAGACCAGATATCTCTTACTGTGAAGAAAACAGTACCCTTAGAAAAATTTCTGAAAAAATCCTGAAAGAAAATATTGGATCGATAATCGTTAACCGCGGGGAGGAAAGTATCGGGATTATCACTACCAATGATCTGTTGAGGGCGGTGCTTAAGGGGCTAGATTTTGATGTAGCGAAAGCCTCTGAAATCATGTCACAGCCTTTGAATACCCTTAATTTAGATAGTAACCTGGATGAGGCACTGAAAAAATTTGGAGAGACAGGCCGTACACGTTTGGTAATTTTAAAAGACGGTAAAGTGGTCGGTATCTTGAAAAAGACCATATCTGAAAGGTTTAGAGGTGTTTCCGGTGCATTCAAGTTTTCAGAAAAGACCCGCTCTCTTCCTTACAGGAGAGGTTAAGGCTGTGTCTGAAGTTAAAATACCTGCCTGAAAAATTTTTGTATTTTTCCTCCTAAGGTATGTTATCATTATAAAATATGACGCATGACTTACTTAAACTCATCTGGGCGGGTTTTTATGAGAAATATATCTGTAGTTAAAGCAAAACTCCAGACCATTTTTCTCTGATGCTGGCGATTGATTGATAATATGAACTATTGATTCCGGGGATACTACCTGGTTAGGATTTGAACTTGTGGTTATAATTAAGAGTAAACAGGACCTTATAAACCTTCGGAAGGCAAACAGGATTGTCGGTGAAACTCTTCAGGTGTTGAAAAAGAATACTACCGAGGGTATTACAACCATAGAACTTGACCGCATTGCTGAAAGTTACATACGTAAAAAAGGGGGTAAACCGGCCTTTAAGGGGTATTCGGGATTTCCGGCGACATTATGCATATCCATAAATGATGAAGTGGTTCACGGTATTCCCGGATCCAGAAAAATAAAGAAAGGCGATATTGTAAGCATAGATGTGGGTGCCTTTATAAATGGATTTTTTGGTGACGCAGCCATTACTGTGGGGGTGGGTGAAGTAGGACCGGAAGCAGAAAAGCTGATGAGGGTCACAAAAGAATCGCTTTATGCGGCCATAAAAAAGATGAGAAGCGGCAGGAGACTTGCGGAGGTTTCTTTGGCAGTTCAGAAGCATGCTGAGGCAAACGGGTTTAGTGTTGTGCGGGATTTTGTGGGACACGGTATAGGGATGGATCTTCATGAAGATCCTCAGATTCCTAATTTTCATTCTCCCCAGTCCCATAACCCGAGACTTAAAGAAGGAATGGTCTTTGCGATTGAGCCTATGGTTAATGCGGGGACGCACGAGGTAAAAGTCTTAAAGGATGGCTGGACAGCGGTGACACTGGACAAAAGCCTTTCAGCCCATTTTGAGCACACAGTCGCTGTAACATCAGGGGAACCCTGGATTCTAAGTGATCCTGATGAAAAATATGATTCATTGCCTTCATAGAAATCCTCGTTTATAGTTGGAAATCCATGAAGTTTAGTGCTCTCGGCACAAAAATGCATTTAACGCCCCTTCAGGGCAGATTCAAGCTGCTTGCTTATTTTTTGGGTGGCTGTTAACTTATAAAGGCTGGATATAGTATGGCTTTAATGGAAGTTTTGAAATTTCCTCACCCCATTCTCAGGAAGAAGTGTGGAAAAGTTGAAACAATTGATGAAGAGATAAAAAAAATTGTCCGGGACATGGCAGAAACAATGTATGCTGAAAACGGCATTGGGCTTGCCGCACCCCAGGTTGGGATATTAAAACAGATTTTTGTTGTTGATGTTGACAAGGAGCTTATAGCAGTTATAAACCCGGAAATTTCTGTTTCAGGTGAAAAAGTAAAAATGGAGGAAGGCTGTCTTTGCCTTCCAAAAGTTTCTGTTGAGATTGAAAGGCTTTCTAAAGCTCAGGTTAAAGGTCTTGATATTAATGGAAAGGAAATTTTAATTGAGGCCGGCGACCTGCTTGGAAGGGCTTTGCAGCATGAAACTGATCATTTAAACGGGATGTTGATAATTGATCATCTTTCCAAGGTGAAAAGGGATATGGTGGTTAAGAAGTTTAGAAAACTCCGGCTGAAAAAAAAGAAAGAAGAATAAAGTCATTCTTCTTTAGACCATTTATTAAGTCGTCCTTCAATAAATTTAACGACCCTCTGATGTTCCTCTTTCCCTGATCCCTTAATTTCAAAAGGTTCTCCAAACTCAAAATATATTTTCTTTGAGAGATCAAGGGGCCCGAAATCTTTAAAAAATTTTCCGTTTGACCAGAAATCGGTTTTTAAGGCAAGAGGGATAACAGGCACCTTATTTCTTTTTGCCAGTTTGATGCCGAGTGAATTGAAGTTTTCTGGATTGAATATAGTATCTCTGGTTGATTGAGGGAAGACGATTACAGATTGACCGTTTTTCAGTTTTTCAGAGCCTTCGTGCATTACCTGTTTAAAGTCTTCTGAAGGGCTTTTTCTGCTTACACCGATACATCCGGTACTCTTGGTATAAGTTCCAAAAAAAGGTACCTTAAACAGCTGCTCCTTGATGACAAATACTGCGTATCTGAACGGTAGAATTATAAAGGGCAGGGTTACGGTTTCCAAAGTGCTCATATGGTTGCCGATTATTACCACAGGAGTTTCTGATGGATTTAAGTTTTCAAGTCCCTTGATATCCATGATCCCGCCGCACTCTTCGACTATTCTGAACATAGAAAAAGATGAATTGTACCAGTCTTCTCTTGAGAGTCTGTTTGTGCGTGCTTTTGGCCATGAATGGAGGACAACAAGCAAAAACCGTATCACATAATATATCCGGGACCTGAAAACTAGCCGGTTTAAAAGTTTTTCCTTGCCGGGTATTGTTTGGTAATGATTTTTTTGAAGAATTTGATGCCGCATTTTCTTTTCAGCTACTGAAATTTTTCTTCTTGGTCTTGCTTATAATTTGACTATTATAAGTATTTTTAATATTCCAGACTAGGGTAAAAAATTAAAAAAGTAAAGGAAAATTGACTATTATATGGTTTTATAGCATTGGTTAAGTCTGAAAATGTAAATAAAGTTTCAGGTTGAAAAGAAGTAGGTTTAAAATCCTGACTACACTGAGACTGGAAGAGTGAAAAATATGCGGGCTCCTTCTCCAAGCTTGCTTTCAGCAGATATTTTCCCACCGTGAGCCCTTACAAACTGTCGGGCAATGGCAAGGCCGAGCCCTGTTCCCCCTGTTGAGCGTGACCTTGATTTGTCAGTACGGTAAAAGCGTTTAAAAATATGAGGCAGTTTTTCCTCTGGGATTCCCTGTCCATTATCTTTGACCCATACCTCAATTGATTGACCCCTTTGTTTTGCGCCTATCTCTATGGTACCGCCTTCAGGGGTGTACCTGATGGCATTGGTTAAAAGGTTGGACATAACCTGTCCTATTCTTCTGGCGTCAATCATGACCTCAGGCAGGTTTTTGCCCACAGTTTGTTTAAGGTTTATGTTGTTTTCTTTTGTTCTTAAGATGAAAAGTGAAGCTGCATTTGAGATAATGTCTGCTATCTTTGAGCGTGAAAATGACATCTCAACCTGATTAAGCTCAAGTCTTGAAAGGATAGAAAGATCTGCTATCAACCGGTCAAGGTTTTTAACATCAGCACATATTGCCTGTAGATGCTGATTTCGCTCGTCTTCATCCATCTTTCTGTCGATGAGGATTTCCGCGTCAGAAAGTATTCTGGCAAGCGGGGATCTGATCTCATGTGAGATGTCAGCGAATAATTCTCTCCTGGAGTTGTGAAGGTCTTCAAGGCTTTGTGACATGTTGTTAAATGTTTCTGCGAGCTGGCCGACTTCATCATGTGAACGTATCGGTACTTTAAGTCCGAAACGCCCTTTTGTCATTTCACGTGCGATTTTTGTAAGTTCCCGTACAGGCCTTGTCAAATATCGTGACAGCAGGCTTATGAGTCCGCCCAGAATAATAACAGAGATAAGTGTAGTGGCCCCTCTGGGAAGAACCCCCTGCAGATTTCTTGTTCTTGGATAATAGCTTTGGACTATGCCGATAACCACATTGTTTTTTTTCAGGGGGACGGAAACAATAGGAGTCAGTTCCCAGCGGTAATAGATTTTCTGGATGTCCCATCCCTGTATCAGTGCGGATTCTATGGTTTGGGAATGATCGCCGGTTGTTTTTTTAAGGCCTTTTTCGATAAAAGATACCAGCTCATTTCCGGCTGTATCAATTATCATTATATCGGCGTCTTCTTTTACATGAAGGTCTTTTATAATATCTTCAAGAGAAGACGGGGTGTTTTCAAGCGCAAAAGTGATTTGTTCGGTAAGAGCTTTTGTCTGATTGATGAGACTTTTTTTTGTCTGGGTGTGGATTTCTGTTAAGGGAGCAAATCCAGTATAGAGCATACCGATGATTACGGATGTTAGCAGAATAAATAATAAGATAGTAAAGAAAAGTTTCCAGTAGATACTGATGCGAAAGTTTTTCATCTTATTCAGCCACGAACTTATATCCGGTTCCCCATACTGTTACGATACGGGAAGGGTTTTTGGGAGAATCCTCAACTTTTTTACGGAGATGGCTTATGTGTGCATCAATTGACCGGTCAAACGCTTCCAGCTCTCGGTTCCTCAATTCATCAAGAAGCCTGTCTCTGCTGAAAACTACTCCCGGTTGAGACATCATGAGCCATAGAAGGTTGAACTCGGTTGCGGTTAAAAAAAGTACAACTCCATTTTTAGACATTTCTCTTTTTGAAGGATCCAGCGTTATGCCTCTTCTGGAAATTGTTTTTTTCCCTGCTTCATCAGGGCCCTGAGCCTGGGCAGGCCTTCTTAAACGTGCCTTTATCCTTGCCTGGAGTTCTCTAAGGCTGAACGGCTTGGTCAGGTAATCGTCTGCACCAACTTCAAGTCCTGAGACGATATCCGGTTCTTCTCCTCTGGCAGTGAGCATGATAATCGGAACAGACCTTGTCTTTCTTATTTCCCGGCATACGTCCAGTCCGTCTATTTCAGGCATCATAAGATCAAGTATTACCAGATCCGGGGAAAAAGATTGTATTTTTTTCAAACCCTCTGTTCCATTATAAGCTGCTTCTATCTGGTAGTTAAAATCTTTTAAGTAGGTTGAAAGGTTTTTGACCAGTCTGGCATCATCATCAATTATCAGTATTTTGTTCATAATTTTTTATAATAAAATAAACATAAAATAAGACTATTAGCTTCTAATATACCATAATCTGCTCAGATAAACAGCAAGCAATAAATATCACAAAATTTATTTGTTTGCAGACTTTTTTGTTAAATTGATTAATTAATAGGTTAAAGGTGTCCTGGGTATTGATGAGCTTAATGCTTTAATTGTATCGAAAAATGAAAATTACACGGCAGGTCAGGATCAGGTCCTTGAGAGAATCAGGCTGGGAGATCGGATACTTTTATTCTATAAGGAAAGAAAGTCAGCCTATATTTGAAATAAGGACTGACTTTAGAAGCGCCGGGGATGTGTCGGACGCACAGGTCAACCTTATGATCGATTGGTCATGTGACCTTATCCTTTCTTCAACAGAAGAGCTTTTAAATAAACCAAAAGACAGACTTTAGCAATTCCTTTAAAAGCTCATTTTCCGGCATGAAACGCTTCGCATCACCTTCAAACGTCTCTATAGAGAGTTTAAGATTCTTTGGTAATATTTAAAAACTCTTCAAGAGGCAGAGCCTGTAATGTTTTAGGAACGATTCTTCCTGATGCGGCAATTTTTAAAATTGTTGATACGAGTTTGCTCTTATTGGGCATTTCCATGATGGTTATTACATCGTACTCTCCAACTAGGCCGTAAATATTTAACAGCTTTCCGCCGTTTCCTTCAATGATTTTTTTAACAGATTCGAAACGTTTGGCAGTGTTATGTATGTCTCTCATGCCTTCTGCTGTATATTTCCAGAGTGTTATAAAAAGTGGCATTTTGACCTCCTCGTGAAATAATTATTATTTTGTCATTGCTTCTGTTTCTTCTTTCTTGAGTATATTTTTCTGGACTTTCCCGATTGATGTTCTCGGGAAATCTTCTTTAAATTTTACAAATCCCGGAACTTTGAATTTTGCCAGCTTTTCCGCGCACCAGTCTATTATTTCCTGTCCTTCACAGGTTTCACCCGGGTTTAAGATTATCAGAGCCATGATGGCTTCATCACGAATAGGATCAGGAACACCAATTACAACATTTTCTTTTACTTTAGGGTGCAGGCTGATGACATACTCAACTTCCGTGGCCGCCACATTTTCTCCCGATCGTTTAATCATGTCCTTTTTTCTATCAACAAAATGGAAATAACCGTCTTCATCCATATAGGCGTTGTCACCGGTGTATAGCCAGCCGTCACGAATGGTCTCCGCTGTTGCTTCTGGGTTGTTGTAGTAGGCTTTCATAATGGTTCTGCCGGGCACGCCTTTTACAATTATCTCTCCCACGGTTCCAGAAGGGACTTCATTCCCTTTTTCATCAATTACCTTGATGGCATTTTCTGCTCTGGGCATTCCAATGCAGTTTCTCTTCATGACCCCGTCAATGGGATTAAGGGTTGTTGCCCCAAGTGTTTCCGTCATTCCCCATAAGTCGCACAGTTTTGTGTCAAACCGTTTTTCAAATCCCTCCCATACTTCGTCAGGGATGACAATTGCATACATGACGATCCGAAGTTTATTTTCCGAATCAAGTTCATGGGGAGGTTGGTTATAAACCATTTTCAGGGTTGCAGCCACAAGACTGGTTGTGGTTGCTCCATGTGCGCGTACCTGGGGCATGTATTTTGTTGCACTGAACTGCTCAGCCATGATGAGAGTTGCTCCTGCGGTCAATGTGGGCATGACTGATATGAACTGACCGTTTACATGAAAAAGAGGAAGGACAATAAAATGTCTGTCTTCAGGGGTTACCTTCCATGCCTGTGCACCGAATATTCCGGCAAATACTGCATTTGCATGGGTTAGCTGTACAGCTTTAGGCCGTGAGGTTGTACCTGAAGTAAAAAGCCACATTAAATCATCTTCATTGTCAATTTCTATTTCAGGTACTTCAGCTGGCGTGTCCCTTAAAAGATCTGATATAACGATTGAATCGGGATAGAGCTTTTGGCTCGGATATCGCGGTGAGGTTCTTGCTAAAAATATCTGTTTAACACTTTTACATTTGTCAAGAAGGCCGGTAAAGGTATCCATGTAGTTAGGCTCGGTAATAACAGCTACTGATTCAGAATAATTAAGATAATATTCCAACTCAAAAGCACCAGAAAGCACATTGGTGGGAATCATGACCGCACCTATTTTCCCCAGACCGAACCAGGAAAAAAGATATTCAGGAGAATTCAGCATATGGACAACAACCTTGTCGCCTTTTTTAATGCCTTTATCAAGAAGAATGTTTGCATATTTGTTAATAAGAGTATTAAATTCCGTGTAGGTATATCGGATAACATTTCCTTCACGGTCTTCGAAGACAATACATTCCTTGTCTGAGAACTGGCTGACTTTGAGTTCTATCACATCCCTAAGGTTTTTTGTTCCGATAATGTCCATGTTGATTCCCTTCTTGTCTTTGTTTTTAATTAATATTATTGCTTTTTAATAACATAGATTAATTTAAGAAAAAGGTAATTATACGATTAATAGATTAATAAAAATCCAAATAATGAGATAACCAATTCTATTACTTAAGTCAATGAATAATTTAAATAAATGTGAAATATCGTGTTATTTCCTTTAATAATGGCGAATCCTATTTATCATAGTATATTATAGAAGGTGATTAGCAGGTTAGGGGAATTGGAGGCAAGCAAGGGAAGGATAGTTATATTTTTAAAATACCGGTTTGAAATATAAAAGTAATGGGGACCGGTTTTGTTAATAAAGTAAAAACAGGCGGGAAGTTTTAAGTGGAATATTTTTTTTCCTTTTCACGTGCTGCCAGACGGTTTTTCCTGCGTGTTTGTGCCTGACTGTTACGTTTTTTTTCATCTTCGGTCTCTAAAATGAGAGAAGGGACCTGGGTGGGTCTGCCAGCCTTGTCGAGCGCCACAAAGGTCAAGTATGCGGAAGCCGTGTGTTTGACCTCGCCGGTTAAGAGGTTCTCCGCTTCTATTCTTACCCCGATTTCCATGGAGGAGTTTGCGGTCATGTTAATACTTGCTTTAAGAGTTAAAAGCTCCCCGATGAAGACAGGATAGTGAAAAACCAAACTGTCAATGGATGCGGTAACCGAGTTGTTCCTGCTGTGTCTGAAAGCAACAATACCGGCTGTCTCGTCAACATGTTTCATGATGATACCGCCGTGAACATTGCCGGCCGGATTCGCATCTTCCGGCATCATTATTTTGGAAGTGATGATAGAGCTTTCGGATACTTTTTTGCTGTTCATTGATTGATTCCTTATATTATTTATAACGTATCCGGCTTTCTTTTTCAGGGGGTATCTGTGATATTCTGTTTAGTCTTTCTTTAATAATACTTCGCTGGGTAATATATGTCGACAGCTTTTTTTATTTTTAAGTATAGCATAATTGTCACCGCCGGAGGCAAGGAAAGAGTTTACCGCGGCGGTATATTCTTTATTTAAAACAAGTGGTTCATATTTTTGGTCCGGGTTAAGGACCTTTATGTTCTATACGCGGTTTCCGGTACTGATGATCCTTGCTACGCCGACGTTAATTTAAAAATTTTACAAATCTAAATATTAACAAAGGATGTGATTAATCCATACGGAGTTATGGCGCACGGGTAATTAAAACCAGTACTGTTTCCGAGGTTTTCACGGTTTTCATTTATTGTATTGTTTGGATTTTCCTTGACTTTCTTGTGCTATATGTTATTTTTTGCAACTGGCTAAAAGCGAGTTTTTTTAAGAAAAACTCTTATCATTGTTTTTTTGGAGAAACAGATGGATTATAAAGACAGTATCAATTTACCTAAAACAGAATTTAAGATGAAGGCCAGCCTTCCGCAAAAAGAACCTCAAATGCTTAAAAACTGGGAGGATACGGGGCTGTATGAAAAGATAAAATCTTCAAGACAGTCTGCTGAAAAATTTATTCTTCATGACGGTCCTCCTTATGCCAATGGCAATATCCATATCGGCCATGCTTTAAACAAAATATTAAAAGATATTATTATCAAGTGCAAGACCATGGAGGGTTTCGGCACCCCCTATGTGCCAGGATGGGACTGTCATGGTCTGCCCATTGAGATCAATGTGGAGAAAAAACTGGGCAAGAAAAAATCCGGTATGTCAAAAGTCGAGATAAGGAAAAACTGCCGCGAATATGCTAAAAACTTTGTGGATATTCAGAAAGAGGAATTTAAGAGGCTGGGCGTATTTGGTGAATGGGATGATCCGTATCTGACCATGAATCCTTTATATACCGCTACTATTGTAAGGGAATTTGGAAAATTCGCAGATTCAGGAAATCTTTTTAAGCAGAAGAAACCTATTCAGTGGTGTGCATCATGCCGGACCGCTCTGGCAGAGGCTGAAGTTGAATATATGGATCATAAGTCTCCGTCTGTTTATGTCAAGTTTGAAATGGTTTCAGACATCGGCGCAAAAATTCCGTTACTCAAGGGGAAGAAAGTTTCTGTTCTTATCTGGACTACAACTCCATGGACACTTCCGGCAAACCTTGCTATTTGTCTCCATCCTGACCTTGATTATGTGGCCGTTAAAGCGGGTGATGATATCCTTATTCTTGCAGAGGGGCTGTTAACCCAGACCATGCTTGCCTGTGGGATTCAGGGTTTTGAGGTCCTGGAAAGTTTTAAGGGCAGTGATCTTGAAAACATGAAGTGCAGACACCCCCTGTATCTCCGGGAGTCTCTTATTATTCTTGGAAACCATGTAAACCTTGAGGCGGGAACAGGATGTGTCCATACTGCGCCGGGACATGGGATTGAGGATTATATTGCAGGCATGAGGTATGGCCTGGATATCTATACCCCGGTTGATGACCATGGGAACTTTACAGATGATGTGGAGTCTTTTTCCGGGCAGTTTGTGTTTGAGACTAATGAGGCAATAAATAAAGCGCTGTTTGAAAAAGGCGCGCTTCTAAAAGAAGAACAGATCGTCCATTCCTATCCACACTGCTGGAGATGTAAAAACCCGGTTATTTTCAGAGCCACAGAGCAGTGGTTTATCTCCATGGAGAATAATGATCTCCAGAAAAAGGCTCTGGATATTATTGAAAAGGTTGAGTGGATTCCTCGCTGGGGTAAAGATAGAATCCTGGGAATGGTCGGTAACCGTCCGGACTGGTGTATCTCAAGGCAAAGGTCTTGGGGGGTGCCCATCGTTGCTTTTTACTGTAAAGACTGCGGTGAGGTTCTTCTTTCAAGTGCAATTGTCAACCATGTAGCGGATATGTTTGAAAAAGAAAGCAGCGATATCTGGTTTTCATATGATGCAAAACAGCTCCTGCCTTCAGGCACAAGCTGTTTATGCGGTTCCTCAAACTTTGAAAAAGAAACAGATATCCTTGACGTTTGGTTTGATTCTGGAGTGAGCCACGCGTCCGTGCTGGAAAAAAGAGACGGGCTTAAAAGTCCCTGTGATCTATACCTTGAGGGAAGTGATCAGCATAGGGGCTGGTTTCAGAGTTCGCTTTTAACTTCAGTGGGTACCCGGGCAAGAGCTCCGTTTAAGTCCGTTTTAACCCATGGTTTTGTGGTTGACGGTAAGGGCCGGAAAATGGCCAAGTCTGAGGGGAATGTTATTGCTCCTGAAAAGATAATTAAGCAGTACGGCGCTGAAATAATAAGACTTTGGGTCGCTTCTGAGAACTACCAGGATGATATGCGCATTTCCCAGGATATTTTGCAGCGTCTTTCCGAAGCATACCGAAAAATAAGAAATACCTGCCGGTTTATTCTGGGAAATATCAGTGATTTTGATCCTTCAAAAGATATGGTGCCTTTATCAGATCTAGAGGAAATAGACAGGTGGGCGCTTCACCGGCTGAACAACCTTATTGAAAAGGTAAGAAACGCATATGAAAAGTATGAATTTCACGCGGTATATCATTCTATAACCAATTTCTGCATTACGGATATGAGCTCGATATATCTTGATATTCTAAAAGACAGACTTTATTGTTCAGCGCCGGATGAACCTTTAAGAAGAACTGCTCAGACAAGCCTTTGTATTATCCTTCGTGATATTATTAAGTTTTTGGCACCGGTTCTTTCTTTTACCGCTGAGGAAGTGTGGAGCTTTATTCCGGGAGAAAAAGCGGAAAGTGTTCATCTCTCTGTTTTTCCAACTGCTAACAAAGAGTTTGAAAACAAAGAGGTGGCAGGCAGGTGGAATTTGATTCTTAAGATTAGGCACTCTATTTTAAAGATTCTGGAAGAGGCAAGGGTTGGTAAGGTTATAGGGAATTCGCTGGAAGCTTCTGTTAAGCTTGAATCCCCTCAAAAGCTCTATGATTTTCTGAGTAAATATAAGGAACGACTTGCGGATATTTTTATTGTTTCACAGGTGGAGCTTAACTTGAATGAAACTATGGCGGATTTGTCCCCTGAAGAATCGGCTGATAAAATTTCTGTCTCTGTTACACGGGCAGAAGGTGAAAAATGTGAAAGATGTTGGAAATATTTTACAGTGACACAAGGCTCAAATCAGTCTGTTTGCGCCCGTTGCGGAGAGGTCTTGAAATCCTACAATGCAGCCGAATAAAAATAAATATTTTATTTTGTTTCTTGTTTCAGTACTGATTGTTGGGCTGGACCAGCTCTCAAAATATTTTATATGTAAACTTGTTCCTCTTTATTCACAGATACAGGTGATAGACGGGTTTTTTAATATTGTACATGTTAGAAATTCCGGTGTTGCTTTCGGACTTTTTAAGCGTTTTGGCAGCGAGTACAGACTTATCTCCATGTTAGTTGTTTCTCTGATTTCTGTTTTTCTTGTCTTCTTTCTTGTCTCCCAGCTAAAGAGGGGGTGTAAGCTCCAGGCCTTCAGCCTTTCCCTCATTTTGGGAGGAGCTGTCGGAAATCTGATAGACCGTATGTTGATCGGTGAAGTTGTTGATTTTATTGATGTTCACTGGGCTGAAGTGTATCACTGGCCTGCATTTAATGTCGCAGACTCTGCCATTACAGTCGGTATAATATTCATTATTTTTGATGAGCTTTTTCTAAGTAGAAAAAGGAAAAGTGAAACTCCCCCGGCTTAACGTAAAAGGTTTATGGTTATGGATGATTAACGGTTGTTCATAGCTCATGCAGACTTTTTAACTAAAGAGAGGAAAAAGTTCTTTGCATCCCATACTTCTTGATTTTGGGTTTTTTTCCATTAAGACTTATGGCTTCCTTATTGCTATCGGTTTTATGGCAGGTATTTTTATTGCTACAAGGGAAGCTAAACGTTTAAAGGTTGACACCCAGCTAATACTTGATATTGCGGTTTATATAATTATAGGTTCAATAATCGGGGCACGGCTCTTTTTTGTCGTAACACGTTTCAGCTATTACAAAGACCACCCACTTGATGTTTTTAAAATCTGGGAGGGGGGCCTTGTTTTTTATGGAGGGTTTATTCTTGCTCTCATAGTATGCGGATGGGTTGTAAAAAGTAACGGTTTAAAGCTGTGGCAGACTTTTGATATTTTTGCGCCGGCTCTTGCGATAGGTGTTTTTTTTGGAAGGCTCGGTTGTTTTTTTGCCGGATGCTGCTTTGG
>JAHEEI010000179.1 GCA_024640785.1 Pseudomonadota bacterium | reverse complement strand
TACGTGACTTTTCGCGTTGTTTGTTCCGGCGGCACATACATAAGAACCCTCTGTCATGATGCAGGTCAAAAGCTATCCTGCGGGGCTCATATGACTAGTCTCAAAAGGATACGAAGCGGCCCTTTTCATATAAATCAGGCTCTTGAGGTTGAGGATATTGAGGCTTTTCGCTGTAAAGGATCGGTCGAAGAATACCTGGTGTCACCAAAGGATGCACTTATCAGACTGGCGGAGGTCATTGTCAGTGAAGAGTTGGTTGATAAAGTGAAAAAGGGTGTCCAGATTAAAGCGGAGGATATCTCTAAAATGGAGCTACCTGATTTTAAAGCGGGCCAGAAAATAAAAATCATATCCCCTAGAGGGTTTTTAGTTGGTGTGGTTGAATCGCTTGTAGATAAAAAAGCCCTTTTTTCTGAAGGTAAACCGGAAGACAAGGTGTTTAAGAGCCTGAGAGTTTTTTCTGTTGGGAACTGAAAGAATGAAAGGATATGGTTTTTTAGGCTAGCCTTTTTGATTTTTTCGAATTAATAAACAAGAATAATGTATATAGAACAATTGAGGTAAGAGAGGAAAAATATATGGTATTACAAACCGCTCAAAAAAAAGAAATTATTACCAAGTTTAAAACGAGTGACAACGATACAGGTTCTCCTGAAGTGCAAATCGCACTTCTTACGGCTCGTATTGAGTATCTGACCCAGCATTTCAGTGCTTATAAAAAGGATCATCACTCAAGAAGAGGGCTTATCCGTGCGGTAAATCAGAGGAGGAAACTGCTGGATTATTTAAAACGTAAAAACGTTAATAAATATAAAGAGATACTGAAAGAGCTGAATCTCAGAAAATAGGTTCTGAGAGAAAATGGAAAGCCCTTGGATTCTTCCGGGTTGTTCCTTAATGAATTTATGAGGTGGAAATAATGAAAGAGTGTGTAACCCTGGAATGGGGAGGAAGACCACTTGTCCTTGAAACCGGACGGATGGCAAAACAGGCTGATGGAGCAATCCTTGCTCAGTACGGAGAAACAGTAGTTCTTGTGACTGTTGTTGCATCAAAAAAACCAAGAGAGGGAGCTGATTTTTTCCCTCTCTCAGTTGATTATATGGAAAAGACCTATGCCGCAGGAAAGATCCCGGGCGGGTTTTTCAAAAGGGAGGGAAGGCCCGGTACAAGGGAGATACTTTCAGCCCGTTTTATTGACCGAACCCTTAGACCGCTTTTCCCTGAAGGGTTTTTAAATGAAGTTCAGGTGATAGCGACCGTGCTTTCCGCAGATGAGGAAAATGATCCGGATATCCTTGCTATTTCCGCAGCTTCGGCTGCACTTGAAGTATCAAATATTCCTTTTGCCGGTCCCATTGCAGGCGTTAAGGTTGGAAGAGTAAATGGTGAATTTGTTATTAATCCTTCTCCTGAACTGTCCCTGGAATCTGAGCTTGATATTGTTGTGGCTGGAAGCCAGAATGCGATTGTGATGGTTGAAGGAAGCGCACAAAATGTCTCTGAAAAGGTGCTTCTCGATGCCATAATGTTCGGCCATGAAAGTATTCAGGGTGTTATAAAGATACAGAAGGATTTAAAGTCCCGAGTCGGTAAAGAGAAAATGATTTTTACCCAGGCGATTATTGATTCAGAGATCGAAACAAAGGTCAGACAAAAAGCGACTGAGCCTATGCGTTCGGCTCTTTCAATCTCTGAAAAGCTTAATAGATATGATAAGTTAAGGGAAATACGGGAATCGGTTATTGAAGAAGTTGTGGCCGAACATGAAGATGGCGGCGGACAGATCCGGGCAGTTATTGAAAAAATCGAAAGTGAACTCATCAGGGGACAGATTCTAACAGAAGGTAAAAGAATAGGCGGCCGGTCACCGTCTGATATCAGGAAAATCGACTGTGAAGTGTCTGTTCTTCCAAGGACCCATGGCTCATCGCTTTTTACCCGTGGAGAAACCCAGGCAATGGTTGCTGTAACTCTTGGGACTGCAGGAGATGAACAGCGAATTGACTCACTTGCCGGTGAAAGCCGAAAAGCATTTATGCTGCATTATAATTTCCCGCCTTTTTCTGTTGGAGAAGCCCGTTTTTTAAGGGGAACCAGCCGGCGTGAGATCGGACACGGTTTTCTGGCTGAAAAAGCAATAGCTCAGATACTGCCCTCTGCTGAAGATTTTCCATATACCATCAGAATCGTTTCGGAAGTACTTGAATCAAACGGTTCATCTTCAATGGCTTCAGTCTGCGGAAGCACGCTTTCGCTGATGGATGCAGGCGTGCCGATCAAGGCCCCTGTTGCAGGAATTGCCATGGGACTGATACAGGATGGAGATAATATCATTATCCTTTCTGATATTCTGGGTGATGAGGATCATCTGGGTGATATGGACTTTAAAGTTGCCGGTACCAGAGAAGGTATAACCGCCATACAGATGGACATAAAGATTGATGGGCTGACTTCTGAGATTCTGTCAAAGGCTCTTGAGCAGGCGAGAGAAGGACGCCTTCATATCCTGGATAAAATGGCGCAGACGATTAAAGATCCAAGGGAAGATCTTTCTCCGAGAGCACCAAGAATAGAGATCGTTAAGGTTAGACCGGATAAGGTCAGTGTGATAATAGGTCCTGGCGGCAAGAACATTAAGAACATTATCGCAACTGCAGGTGTTAAGGTAGATGTTGATGATGATGGAAACGTAATGATTGCTTCTCCGGATAAAGCGTCTATTGATAAAGCTATTGCAATGGTCAAGGGGCTAGTGGAAGAGGCGGAGGTTGGCAAATTTTATCTTGGAAAAGTACAGAAAATAATGGATTTCGGTGCTTTTGTAGAAATAATTCCCGGAACCGATGGTCTTGTTCATATTTCACAGCTTGATAATGATCGGGTTCAGAATGTAAGAGATGTTCTTAGTGAAGGAGATGAAGTTCTTGTTAAGGTGCTTGAAATAGATCCTCAGGGCAAGATAAGGCTTTCCAGAAAAGCCGCCCTTAACGAGGATATTAATAAGTATAAAAAATAAAGTATTTATTGCCATGATAAACAAGACCGTTCTTGGCAACGGGGTCAGAATTGTAACAGAAAAAGTTCCCTCGGTGCATTCTGTTACAATCGGTGTTTGGGTAAAAACAGGCTCAAGACATGAGAATCGAAACCAAAGTGGTCTCGCACATTTTATTGAACATATGCTTTTCAAGGGAACTGCTAAGCGTAATGCTTCTGAGATAGCAAGGGTAATCGATTCAGTCGGCGGTTCCATCAATGCCTTTACCTCAAAAGAATATACCTGTTTCTACGTAAAAGTCCTAAGCCAGCATTTCAACCTAGCAGTGGATATTCTCTGCGATATTTTCTTCAACTCTGTGTTTGACGAGGAAGAGATCGAAAAAGAGCGTAATGTTATTTTTCAGGAGATAAGTATGGTCCATGATACTCCTGATGATTATATTCAGGATATCTTTATCCAGTCATATTTCGAAGGGCACCCTCTTGCTTCCGCAATCCTCGGTGCTCCTGAAACGGTTCAGGCATTTAAACGAGGTGACATGCTTGATTACTTTGACAAAAAACATCTGGTTCCTCAAAATATAATTATTTCAGCTGCCGGAAATATTGAGCATGAACAAGTGCTTGATGAGCTAGTTAATAGGTTCGAAGATGTGAAAGGCTCTGACACCGTGTCTGACAACATGGTTTTTATACCTAGGAGAAAAACAACTTATCATTTTAGAGAAATTGAGCAGGTGCATGTCTGCATAGGCAGTTCAGGGTATTCACAAGATGATGAAAGAAGATACGCACTTTATATTCTCAATGCTGTTCTTGGCGGCAGTATGAGCTCAAGACTTTTTCAGGAGATACGGGAAAATCTTGGCCTTGCTTACTCTGTTTATTCTTATATTTCCTCTTTTGCAGACACAGGTCTTTTTGGTTTTTACATGGGAATAAAAAATGAAAATCTAAAAGATGCTTTAGATATTGTAATGAGAGAATTTAATAAGATCAGAGATGAGGAAATTGTCGGATCTGAATTTACCGACGCAAAGGAACAGATCAAGGGGAGCATGCTTCTTTCTCTTGAAAGCACTGATAGTCGGATGAGTCGTCTTGCAAGGTCTGAAATATATTACGATGAATATATTCCGATCGAAGATATTATTGCAAAAGTTGACGCTGTAAAACCTGAAGCAGTTAAAGAATCAGCCATTGAAATATTTAAAGATGATTTTTTTACCTTTACTTTCCTAGGTCCGACCAGGGAAGAAGATATTCCTCCTGAAACAACACACCTTTAAAATATGTATTTTTTTGTAGATTTTGAATTTTTATTCTGTTTATCCAGATAACATTGCAAATATTAACATATTATTATTAAAATAACCGAATATTGTCTTTCTTCGCCATCATAGATAATAAAATTTTTTATGCGCAATTTTTATATGCTGCTTTTTAGTTATATATTATTCTTGAGATGAATAAAGCCGTGGCAGAGTTCTGACAGAAATTGAAGATAAATACAATACCTGAAAAGTATCACATGATATTTAAGTCTTTATTTGAACTGGCTTCAGACATGGAACAGGAAGGGCTTTGTACTGGGATAATATAGATTGTGCCAACAACCAGTAACCATTAAACATAATTTTTCTGATTCAGGATTAGCGATAAGGCCTATAATTTTTGCTGAGTTGAAAAAAAGCACAGATTCCTTATAGCTATATAAAAAGGTGATTTTATTGATTAGGATATACTTTTATAAGAGGCTTTTGTCTAACGAGGTAAGAGCTGAATTCCGATTATTGTAAAGTCAGGCTCAGGATGTCACAGATTTTTAGACTATTCCTGCTTCAAACCAAAAACTTTGTCAATATCAAGAGAAATCATAAAACCCGCCCCCCCCTCCGCCTGTGACCAGCAGATATCAG
>JAHEEI010000178.1 GCA_024640785.1 Pseudomonadota bacterium | reverse complement strand
GCAGAAATTGTGTCCATACCGTATTCATTGCACAAAAAATTTGCAACGGTAATCGCATTAAGGTCATCAACGTCACAGGCGGTTCCCAGTAAAACCACTGACTCATATTCTGGACCTTCGCCTTCCCTGTCTTTCCACTTGCCCTGCTTTATTTTAGAGACCCGTCCGCATGCAATGGGGCAGGCATAGCAGGCAACACGGTCTTTAAGCACATTATCCGTCAGAGCCGGGCCATTCACGCTTTCTACGTTTTCAAACATACCGTCCCGGAAGTTGTGTGTGGGAAGTCCGCCGCGCACATTAACCATATCTAGAAGAAGGTTGGTGCCGTGTGTTTCAAGCCCAACTTTAAGCATTGAATCGTTGATTAGATCATACTGTTTTTTTGCAACTTCTCTAAATGCCTCAGGATTGGCTATGGAAACTTTTTTACTGCCTTTTGCCACGACCGCTTTTAAATTTTTTGAGCCCATCACAGCACCCAATCCGCACCTGCCTGCAGCCCGGTGTGTATCATTCATAATACAGGCGATCTTTACCAGTTTTTCTCCCGCTGGTCCGATACAGGCAACTTTAAAATCTTTGCCAACCTCTTTCAGGATCATTTCTGTTGTTTCCGGGACTTTCTGCCCCCAGAGATGGCTGGCGTCTTTAAGCTCCGCTTTGTCGTCTGTAACCAGAAGATAAACCGGTTTAGGTGATACCCCTTCAAAAATAACCCCGTCATAGCCCGTCTTTTTAAAGTCCGGTGCCCAGAATCCACCGGAATTAGCCTGAGCCCATGCATTGGTGAGTGGTGACTTGGCAACAACACTGTACCTGCCGGCGCTTGGACATGCCGTACCGGTTAAAGGACCGGTCATGAATATCAGTTTATTGTCCGGGCCTAAGGGGTCTGTTCCTTTTTTAACTTCATCATATAAATATTTAGTCGCCAGACCGCCGCCACCCAGATACATTTTTGCGCTGCTCTCAGGGATATCTTCTTCAGTTATTTTTGATTCTGTTAGGTTTACCCTTAATATTTTTCCCATTAATCCGTTCATTTGTAATACCCTCCTCATTAAAGTAAGGTTAATGTTTTTTTAGCTATGATATAGTATGCCTTACTGAAGCACAGACAGCTTTTGGTTTATTGTCAGCCGCCTGCCATGGGTGGAAAGACTGCAATTGAATCACCTTCCTTCAGCTCTCTGTCATTTTCAACCGTGATACCATTAAGAATAATGTTTTTAGGAATCCCCGGCGGCAATTTTAAAATTTCAATAAGTTTTTGAACGGTTGTTCCGTTTTCAAGGTTAATGATGGTGGTATTTTTACCGGATCCGAAAGGCAGGAAATTTTTAAAATCAAAAAAAAGTTTGACTTCGATGTTCATCTTTGATGAACCTTTCTGAACAAAAATAGCCATTCGTCTATAAATAACAAAGAGTTCACTCCGGCTTTATTGCTATCGGGGTTTGGTTCCTTAGTCTAGCAGAGATTGGTTGCCGCCTGCTCCTGCCGAATCTTTAACGTTATTTTTGCCTTAACTATATATATGATGTTGCTTCAATTTTTTGTTTTACCTTTTTTTCTAGCTTGCTAAATAAAACCATAAACTTTATATTAAAGATTAGTTTTTTATATTAATGGGCTTAACATGTCAAGAAGTTTATCGTGTAAAAGAAATTGAATTAACCGTTTGTCGTTATCTAGATTGAAATATTTAAATATGTATGCTATAAATAATAGAATTTAATAACATACAGATAAATACAGTTCACAATTAGACGAGAATTTTTATTTTAAAGGGTTCAGAAAAAAGGAGTATGTAATAATGAAATTTATCATAAAGCTTATTTCAATCCTTGTCTTTCTTGGCATAATCGTCATTGCAGCTCTATATTTTTCACTTAACAAAATAGTTGAAAAGGGCATAACAACATTTGGGTCTCAGGTTACACGTACCGAGGTTACGCTTGAAAAGTCAAATATATCTCTTTTTTCCGGAAAGGGAGAACTTAAAGGTCTTGCAATTGGTAATCCAAAAGGATTCAGCAGTAATAATGCCTTATCTCTTGACAGGATAAAGGTGTCTGTAGATGTTAAATCTATTTTTAAAGATAATATTCTGATAAAAGAAGTTCTGATTGATGGACCAAAGATATCATATGAGTTAGCCGGGAAAAAAAGTAATATTCAGGCAATTCTTAACAATATAGATTCACCTGAAAAAAAAGAAGAACAGGTGAAAAAGACAGAAAGCAACAAAAAGGGTTCGCAAAAGAAGGTTATAATTGACCTGCTCACAATAACAAACGGCAAGATATCCCTTGCAATGACGGCACTTGGTGGAAGGGGGGCCTCTCTTGAGTTTTCTGATCTAACGGTAAGAGGTCTGGGCAGAGAAAAAGGCGGGCTCACTCCGGAAGAAGCAGTTTCCGTAATATTTAATTCCCTTAATAAGGGTGTGAGTGGAGCTGTGTCGGTTTCAGCAGGGAGTATAAAAGAAAAAACCAAAAGTATTATTGGAGGGGTTAAAGGAATATTTGGAGAATAGTTTGTCGTTAAAATAAAAACTGAAAAAACTATGTGTGGCAGGTTTTAAGGTTTTTCAATAACCCATTTTTTAAGCAATTCAAAAATCACTTCTCTTTTTATCGGCTTGGAGATGTAGTCATCCATGCCGGCCTCAAGGCATTTTTCCCGATCGCCTTTTAAAGCATTTGCTGTCATGGCAATAATCGGGATGTCTTCAAAGCCTTTTTCCCGTAACAATTTTGTACTATCAAAGCCGTTAAGTTCGGGCATCTGGATATCCATGAGTATGATGTCGTATTTGTCAGGTTCACTTGAGAACATATCAACAACCTCTTTACCGTTATTTGCAATACTGACAGGATAGCCTGCTTTGGTGAGAAGTTTTAAGATAAGTTTTTGATTTACCGGGTTGTCCTCTGCCACCAGAATAGAGATGGAAAGTTTTGCATCCTCACTTATTGAATGCTGTGTAATAAATCTGGTTTCAGACAAGCTTTGTTTATTTTGATCTTTTGCCTCAAAAAGCATTCTTTCTAGAATTCGGAACAGTTTTGCCTTGTTTATCGGTTTTGGAAGAAACCCGTTAAATCCCGAGTCCTCACATTTTTTTGCACTGTCATCAATTGAAGAAGAAAAGGCAAGCAGGGGTGTGCTGATGCCGTATTTTTTTCTGAGTCTTTTAGCCAGGGCATGTCCGTTCATTTCCGGCATCATTATGTCTAGGATACAAATGTCAAAGGGATTGTTTTTTTCAGAAGATTCAACAATAGTTTTCAGGGTTTCTTCACCGCTTGAGCAGGTGGTAACTATTATTTCAGCAGAGTTCAGGATGCGGGCTAAAATGTCAAGGTTGGCCTGATTGTCGTCAGAAATAAGAATTTTTTTCCCGGAAAGAGATATGGGGGCCAGGCGTTTGAATTTTTTGTTTTCTGATATTTTTAACCAGGAGGAAAAAATAAAAGTACTTCCAATGCCAGGCTTGCTCTCAACAGTTATATCACCGTCCATGAGCGCAGCAATTTTCTTACATATGGAAAGACCCAGTCCTGATCCCCCGTACTTTCTTGTTGTTGATCCGTCAACCTGCTGGAAAAGCTCAAAGATGGTTTTTGTTTTGTCTTCCGGAATTCCAATTCCCGTGTCTCTGACTTTTGCAGTGATTAAGATTTTGTCTTCAAGTTCTTTTTCAACATGAAGAGACAGTTCGATTTCTCCTTCTTGAGTAAACTTGGCTGCATTGCCCAGGAGGTTTATAAGGATCTGTCTGAAACGGTGTGGATCCCCTTTAACCTGTGCAGGAAGGTTATCCTCAATTCGGCAGAGTATTTCCACCATTTTTGAGGATAATCTGGGCTTTATTATTTCACATATATCATAGGCAAGCATTTCGATATCAAAGTCAATCTCTTCAATGATTGTTTTTCCTGCTTCAATCTTTGAGAAGTCAAGAATATCATTTATCAGGGAAAGAAGCGCTTCCCCGCTTTTTTTGATGGTTTGTGCAAAATCAAACTGTTCATTGTCCAGTTTAGAGTTTAGCAGTAAATCGGTAAAGCCGATCACCCCGTTCATCGGGGTGCGTATCTCATGGCTCATATTTGCCAGAAATGCGCTCTTTGCCTGGTTTGCTTCTTCCGCCGCCTCCTTAGCCGTTATAAGTTCAAGCTCATACTTTCTCTGCTGTGTTATGTCGTGCAATATCCCAAACGATCCGACATTTTCTCTTTTGTTGTTATAGATAAGAACAACATTTGCTGTGGCAGGTATGGCCTTTTCTTCTTTAGTCCGAACCCAGGCTGACCAGTTACGGGCGGATCCTGTTTCCATAAGTTCGGTAACTTTTTCTAGTGCTGTATCAATCTCCTTTTGTGAAATTTCAGCAATATCACCCGTACTTGTCTCATATGAGCCGGGAACCGTAATCATATAACGGTTGAGGGATTCTCCGATCACTTCCTTTTCTGAATACCCCAGCAACTCCATGAAGGCCTTATTTGCTTTTGTAATACAAGTTGATTTGTCGCTTATAATGATGGGGTCAAGGGAAGCCTCAATAAGGTATTCCAGCTTTTCGTTTGTAGTTCTAAGCTCTTCAGTTTTGTCCCGAATCATTTCTTGCATGCCACGCTGATGTTCCTTTAGCTCCTTTTCAACCCTGTTGCGATCAAAGACCTCCTGTTTCAGCAACAGGCTTATGTCACGCATCCGGCCAACAACGCTTCCTATTACAACGAGACCGATTGTTCCGAAAACAAGGGATTCATTGGATGCCGGCTTCATGTCGTGGAGTAAATATAATAAGAAACTTAAGGGTAAGGTTGAAATTGCGGTGCAGATACCGGGCCACAGGCCATACAGCCAGCCTGCTGTTATTACGGGAATAATTGCAAGCATTGCCATGCCTTTTCCCAA